>MNYJ01000094.1 GCA_001874005.1 Desulfobacteraceae bacterium CG2_30_51_40 | reverse complement strand
GATGCGTCAGTACCTCGAAAAAACCAACTCCACCCTCGAGGGCTTGGATCGCCGCAAGACCAACCGGCCCACTTCATATATGATGACCACCAAGTTCCGCAACGTCCTGATCCTAAGCTCCGGGCAGTCCCGAATCCTGAAGAAACCTCTCTCCCCCGTTCAGCGCAACTATATCAAGGCACTTGGCCTTACAGAGGAAATCTTTGTAACCTCCCAACCCCCTTCCCTGATCCAAATAAATTTACCCGACACAACTTAAAAAGGGTGTGGAATGTGGGCTTAAATACCTGAGGAAGAAGACCGATCTGGATTTGACCGGCTACCTGGAAAGAGGTTACACCTATCTTCGTCCCGAATACAGGGGCAGGGGAATCGCAGACAGGATACTTAAGGCCCTGATGCAAGGATCTCCCGGCAGGAGCATCTATATTACCATTCGCATGGATAATAAGGACGCCATTGCCCTTGGCCTCAGAAACGGCATGAAACTCGCTGCAAGATTTATCAACGAAAGGACCGGACACGAGATAGGGCTCTTCACGAGCACTTCTCATACTGCTTGATCTTCGCCTGGAGATTCCTCATTCGCCGGCTAAGTGCCCTGCATATCTGGAGCGCTATCTGGGGATATTCCCTGACACTCTCGGTAAACTCCCTTTTGTATAGAACAAGGAAGCGAGACCCCGTGACGGGTCTTACAGTTGCGCTTCTGGGCTCCTCATCGAAGAGGGCCATCTCACCGAAATAATCGCCGGACTTTATCCTATCCAGCTCCAACTCCCCCCCGTCTTCCTTGGTCTTTGTGACCGCGACCTCACCATTGATAACAAGGTACATGCTGTCTCCCGTATCACCTTCCCTTATAACCGGCTCCCCTGCCGGAACCGTCATCTCTTCCGTAACCGAGGCAATGGCCGCAAGTTCGTTTATGGTGAGCCCCTCGAATATATGTATTCCTCGTAAAAGGATTATCTTGTCCGGAACAGTAAGCATTTCTTCCATGTCAGCCTCCTTTGAATCTTTTCTGGAGCCGTGGGCCGAAAATGTCTTTTCAACCAGTAAACGCAGCTGTGGATCGCCTGACAGACTCCTTTCGCCGATGAGTGCGGCCAAAGAGCCACCGAGAGGCATTCTTCCTGCTGCATAAATGGTAAGTAAAACAGTCACACGGTTTTTTTCCTCAAGTAGATGTTTGACGAGCCTGACGGGATCCCTGTTGAAGGCCGGAAGACGGAAATTCTTTTTCCCGATCGAAATGATCTCGGAATCCGGTATCTCCTCCGCAAGAGGAATAAGCACCTTCGCAAGGGCCTTATCCATGGAATCTTCAAGGGCTTCAAGGGCGTTAGATCTCTGACGGGAATCCTGAGAGGCTATGCCGCGCCAGATGATCCTCATCTGGCCGGTTCTGTCTTCAGCGGCAAGCACCCTTAAGACCGTCTCAACATAAAGGCGTCTTTCTTGTTTAAGATGCTCCAGGAGAATATCCCTTTCTTTTCCCTCGGGCAGAATCTTTGCTGCTGACCAGGCCTCAGCAGCGGATATATAGGCCTTCTCGAGGTTCAACCTTGCAAAGCGATAGACGTCGAGGCTTCCTATATTCAGTTTTTCCAATATATCAAACACACCCTCCCTTATCTCTCTGGAGGGACTTGCCAGTGCTTCGACGAGAATCTGAGGATTTTGATAGGTAGATGTCATAAGCCGATCTCTGGCAAGTTCAGACACCTTTTCGGAGGGATCGCGCATGAGCGCAATTACACTTCGCAAGGCACTGTCACCCTTTATTTCCATACTCTCAAGCGCAGCGATCCTCACCTCTTCATCACCGTGGGAGAGAAAGGATGAAAAGACCTCGGGCAGGTCAGGAGCATCAAGCCTTCCAAGCGCCCTCAATAAAATTGGAAGGATTGAAGAAGGAATATCTTTTCGCAGAAACTCGTGCAGGACGTTTAAGAAGCCCGGGTCCCCTGATCGGCCTGCGGCTATTATGCCTGCCTCCCATAACTCCTTGGAATCCGAGTGTAACCAGTTTTCTATAAGCGGTCTGTAGGCCCCGGGATCGCTGGAATATAGATTTCCTAACGCATAGGCCTTGACCCTGGGAGAATCGCTTCGCTGAAAGACCTCTCGGCTGAACTGAGCAAAAATGTCAGGAGATATCCTGTAACCTGCCTTCAGCACAGCAGCCGTAAGTTCCAAGCTTCCTTTGTCCGTGATGGATTTGAATACATTCAAAGCCGCCTTACCGGCGGCAGGCGAGACCATACCCAGAAGCGCAATCTGTGTTTTTTCGTCCTGCGCGCGTATTGCAGAAAGAATATCGCCATCCAGATCTTCGATCCCCATGGACCTCATGATCCTCGCATACCAGAGGAAGTTGTCTCCTCTTGCCTGAGCAAGAGAAGCCCTTAATTGTGCACGCATCTTCCTGTCTGCGAAGATTTGTGACACATCCTTATCCTCCATGGATCTCAGATCTATGACATTCTTGGAAACCAGGTCCAGCAGAATTTTCGGGTAGTTCTTCCTAAGGACCAAATTTGTATAAAGCCACCAGCCCATCATAAATATAGCGACGATAGACAGATACCTGGGATGAAAGTATGAGCCCATGAGCAATATGATGCCGGAGCCTGAAAGGGTGCCGATCCTTACCACCGTTCCTCTCAAAAAGGGCCTGATCACCGCGCGATAAGCCGAAGGAATGAGCCCTACCAGTACTGCCCTGGCCGGGTTGTTGATGGTATTTCTGATCACTGTAGTGGAAATTTGCGCGTATACGGCGGTAATAATACTAAAATTAAAGAGATAGCCGAAGAAGGCTATCACATAATTGCAAGGATGGAACATCAAGGCCACAGGCAGACCCCATCTGGCGTATATCCTGCCCACAAAGAGCAATATTATCAGACTCACAAAGTTCATGGAGCCTCTGAAAAACCCGAAAAATTTGATCATGCCGCCTTCTGTTGCGAAGGCCTGATCCGCAGCGAAATTAAATTGATAGTTGATTATAGGTATCACGATATTGGGAATCAGACTCAGTGCTATCAGGATCTTTATGAGAAGGGACTCCTTCATCATGGGAATCACTTTCCTGAACTCATCTATGATGGTGCTGCGGCCCTTTGCCTTTTTGGCCCTTTCTTCCCTTAGCAGCAGCGTCGGAAAGCGACCCCCCATGTTGTAAACAGTAGCGGCAGCCGCTATCGAAACAATGAGGTAAAGAAACATAACATTGTCAATGGATACAAGCCGGACTATTAAAGGGGTGGCAAAACTTGCAAAAATCGCTCCAATGACCCCGCCGGCCGTGATTATAGGAAATATACGCTTTGATTGCCTGGTGTTGAAAAGATCGTTTGCAAGATTCCAGAATACGAGCCCGAGAAGAACCTCATACTGGGCCTTGAGAATCCAGAGAACAGGATAGATGATATCGAAATCCAGGGTGATAATAAAACGAAAGGAGGCTACCGACACTCCCGTGAAAAGTAGCATGCCGCTTAGGAGCTTGCTTCCGGGTATCTTAGCCATCAGGCCCGTTATGAAGCCCATGACAAAGAAAGTGGACACTGCGTTAATCATGTAAACTACGGGAAGGTACTCAACACCGTAGCGCTTCAAGAATGCGGTTTCTGCAAAGTTATTAAGAAGGATAGCTGCGATTCTTATGAGGAAATAAAGAAGGGTGGTCCAGAAAAAGACCGCTATCTCATCTTCGTAGATCTTCAACCACCTGGCCATAAATCTGGTCACGGGGACTCCTGTGGCGAAACAGGTGAGTGCCTGAAATCCGATGTACTGTGGATAGACGATCTTTCTTTGTTAAGCAATTAACGTATCAGCTCAATAATTGGGCAAAACCACTGGATTCCGGCTCCCGGATCGGGGTCCGGGACAGCTTTTGCCGGAAAGACAGCCCAATCCAACTAGTTGTCATTCCAGATAAAGCTGAAATGCAAAAACATCGCAGCGAAAACACTCGCCCCGATTTATTGAGAAGATACCAATTAACCGCAAAATGCCGTAGGGGTATAATACAAAACTAAGCAGGTATGTCGGCAGCTCCAGTTGTGTCTCTCCAGGGCATGCATCCGGCCTATGCCTTACCGCAGCAACTGCCTGGACCTGCGCACGCGGTAGGAGGCCCCGAGCTGCCGCAGCATCTCTCTGACTGCTTCGATGGCATCCCTTGTGTCTGCGCCACAGGAGCCGGAACGGAAAGGAGCCTCTTCAAATTCCGTCCGCCGCATTCCGGGCACGAGGCTAGATTCGTCTCGGAGGGCAAAAGCAATATCTCCATTTGACGACCGCAATCCTTGCACTCAAACTCATAAATTGGCAATTTTGCCTCCTACCACTGGCCTTCAACATCCGGTTCATCAGTTATGACGAGAGTTCCTGAAAGGTAGGATTCTACAGCATCCCTGACCGTTCCATGAGCGTTGTTTGCAACCTTGACTCCTGCGGTCTTAAGCACCTTGAAGGCATTTGGCCCGCAGTGCCCGGTAAGCAGCACAGCGGCGCCTTTATTGCAGATAGCCGCTGCAGTCTGGATACCTGCCCCCTTTAGAGCATTGAGGTTTTCGCTGTTATCCATCACCTCAAAAGATAGATCACCCGGGTCAACCAACAGAATGTAATGCGCTCTGCCAAAACGGGGATCTACTTCCGAATCCAGATCAACTCCCGATGAACTTACCGCTATCTTCACCGCCTCTAATTGCCCTCCGCTTTAACAGCCCTGCCGTTTTTTCCCTGATATTCCTCGAGGGCCTTTTGCAAGGTCCTTATCGCAAGTCTGGCACAGTGGATCTTTTTTTCAGGTAATTTTTCCAGCTCCTCATAAAGGGCGTCAAGGTCTATATGGGCCGCCTCCTCAATGGTTTTTCCCCTGGCAATGTTAACAAGTGCGCAGCCCGATGCAACAGCTCCCGGGCAACCAAGCACCTGGATACGCGCATCGTTTATTGTCTCCCCATCTATACTGAGAGAAATCTTCATTGTATCGCCGCACGGTCCGGTCAGATCCGTGATTTGGTTTGCCTTATCCAGAATACCGATATTTTCCTTGTCCTGGAAATATTTTATTGCCTTCTCGGAGTAACCGGATTCTGAAAGCATTTTATGCACATCATTTGCCGCCGAATCATGTTCCATTTAAAAAACCTCTGCAATGCCTTAATGCTGTCCGCCGCCGCAGACCTGGTCATCGGAAATAGCCGGAAGGCGGCCTGATATAAGATCTTCCACCACCGGCCTTATCTTGATCCTCTCGGCGTCATGATACACTTCAATTCCGACCTGTTTGAACCCCATAAGGGGCCTCATGCCTATTCCTCCAACCACTAGGGCCGAAACCTTGTTTTGTGCCAGGAGATTAACAGGCACCATGCAGCCTCCCTGCACGTGAGCGGCATTGGCCAGAGTGGAGACCCCCGCTATTTTGGAGTCTTCAACATCAATTATAGTGAAAACGTCACAATGACCAAAGTGCCCTGCCCTTTCTCCTTCCAGGCCCCCTGGAGCGAGAGAAGGCACTGCTATTCTTCCATTCTTCATTTTTATTAACCCCCAACATAAATAGAAAAAAAACCACCGGCCTCCGCCTGAATGGGGAGGCCGGGTAGGATTAAAACCAGTCTACTATCAAATGGCCTTAAATCTCAAGCCATGAGTCAGAAAACAGAGTTTGCCCGAGGATAACCCTGGCGGTCTTCACGTAACCCTGCAGTTCCTTGGAAAGAGATCCCATATCTATGTCGGCCTCATCCATAACCTTGTGGATTACCTCCACGATATCGGGCCTCTTTCCCCTGGCAATGGCGTGAAGCGTATCATCGTAGGCATCCGCTATAGCGGAATACATACCCTCGCGCTCCAGCATCACCATATAGGTCCTGTTTATAATTGGCCTCAAATCGTCTGGAACCCCATTTGATATATTGGAAAGGCCGCAGGTTGATTTTGCTCCCGGGGCGATCTCGGCAATCATCTCCTGAAATGCAAGAAGGCTTATCGCCTGGGGCTGCTGAATATTGACCGGCGTAACTATACCGTCAACAAATATATCTTCATTGGGAACCCCGGCCTCATTTGCGGCGTATATAAGTTCCACCGCAAGGGCGGCCCGCTCGTTTTCATCTCTGGGAAGTCCTTCAGGCCCCCACATCAGAGCGATCATATTGGCCTTGTACTTTACCGCAAGAGGTATCATCTTTTCATACCTCTCAGGCCTGCACATGATGGAATTTATGATGGCCTTTCCCTTGTGCGCAGCAAGGCCGGCCTCCATGGCCTCAATGTTAGAGGTGTCGAGGCATAGCGGGATGGAATCCCCTATGGTCTCCTGGACGGTCTTTACAACGAATTCCATCAGTTCGGGGCCGCCCTTTCTTGCGGGCCCCAGGTTGATGTCAATCCAGTCCATCCCCTTTTCCTTCTGGCGAATGGCCTCCTCAGCGATGGGCCGTGGGTCCTTAGCCTTAAAGGCCTTGCCGATAACCGTATTGATGACGTTTAGATTCTCACCGATCAATAACATGATGCAACTCCCTGTATATATTTAGTGTTGTATCTATTTTACCGTCTCTTTTAAAAACTTAGGAATAAGGGAAGCATCCCTGGGACCGATGATGATTTCCCATCCCGGGAGTTCCTCTTCCATATCTCCACTGATAGATGCCGCATATCCGGGAATGATGATCTTTTTGTGGTTGACCTTGTCCGCGATTCCGCTCTTCTTGATGAAGGATGCAACCGCGTCACCTGAGAACTTCCCGGCAGCCCAAGCGGTCATAACCGAGAGGCCTTCCGTGTCCATGATAAGAAGCCAACTTGGAATTCTGCTTCCCTCAATCTCGCCGCTGACAATAAAATAAGTCAGCGAGAAATTGGTGGTTATCAGCACAGGAGAGTTCTCGTTGGGGGCTCCTATCTCATAAATCCCCTGGGTTACCGTCATGGGCCTCTGCGGGTCAGTGAATATATTGAGCCGCTCAAGCAGAAGCGGGAAGAGATTTTCGCCTCTGAAATCGGAAAAAATCACTATCCCGGCATACTTTGCTATCAACATGGCCCCCAGGACGGTTTCCATGTCAAGGTTTGCTGCCATTTCACAGGCAAAGGTAATGACCGGGAAACCCAAAGCCCTGTTGCCCGCCTTGAGCGCGGCCCTTCGAACGGCCACATTGTTCTCAAATACCTTTTTGGGTTCACGCGAGCCAGGGTCGAGGACAAGGTCTTTCAATCCCATGCCCGTAAGTTTTGTCGTAAGCGCCATCAATCCATCTATACTGTCGGCCTTGACCGCAAGGGGAAGCCCCATTTCCTTTGCCAGGGCTCCCATCGCATCAACATTGGCTGAGGTTGCCGCATAAAGAAGCGGCCTCTTGACAGCGCTTGCCGCAGCACCCGCCTTGAGCACATCCGGGTTGTCGGACATAAGTACCAGTCCGAATTCACTCTCAAGGGCAATCTTTTTTGCCATGCCGGCAAATGCACCGGCATCCCCGTTTACATCCTTCAAGGCCACAAGTTCAGGCCGAAGGTTGAGTCCGACCCTTTCATACTGGAAGGCGTTCCACCCAGCCAGCTTCTTTTCCAGCTCTGCCTCTCCCGTATCAGAGGTAACGAGGACGCCCAGAGCGGTTGGATTGTAGAAGGTCTTCTCATGCCTGAACATGACCGTCTCACCGCCGGTCTTAAATGCCCTGCCTCCCGCCCCTATGCTTACCGGTCTTATCGGCGGAGCGGATGCTTCAGAGAGTTTTTCCTTAGCTTCTGCGGACACGTATGGGCAAGCATCCAGCTCCGCCTTGCCTGAGGCCAGATTCATGGCAAAGGCAAGGCAGGTAGGAACGCCGCATTCTCCACAGTTTGTTTTTGGTAACAACTTAAATATTTGAATTCCGGTTAAACCCATTTTTCACTCCTCGTATTAATCAGAAGTCGAATAGCCAATTATTATTCAGACCCATTCAACAATATTATTCAACAATCGGATCCATCTTCAGCGCCGGATGATCTTTTTCCTTCAGGAAAGGAAGAATTTCCTCTTCAGTAATTCCAACTGTCTCATCGGCTATCCGGTCTATAAGATCGGGTACGCCCAGTTCCTTACCTCTCTTGATGAGCCTGTCTCTCAACTCCTCTTTGAGGGATTTGGGCATCCATACCATCCTTAGGAGTCCGCCGTCGCCGACGATGAATTTCCCCTGCGTGATATTGAACTTGGAGTGACCGACAAATCCAGGAGATGACTGTCCGCCGCCCATGACTCCTGCCAGGGTCGTGAACTTCATTCCCGAGGGCGTCTCGCCAAGGTAGTCCCTGTTTACCGTCATGACGCCGTTACAGCCGGGGATAACCGCGCAAATACATTCGCAGCAACCGCATGTAGTCATGGGGTCATAGACTACGCTGTAGAAGTTGTAGTGATCAATGGTCTGCCTTGAAGCCTTGAAGACGAAATCATTACAACCCTTCCACTGTCCGAGCTTGGGATCAATGCATTCTCCCTTCTGGACAGGCTGGTTTGGTCCTGTGGGGTTGATTTCAAAGGAGGCCTTGCAGTCCATCCAGTTATACGCACCGCAAAGACCGGTCCTCTCCGGGCTTATGACGCACACATGGCTGGGGGCGAAAGACTGGCAGAGGGTGCAGGAATAATAGGTGTCCATGGTCTCGTCAGTCATCTTCTCGACGCGCTCATCACGGGTCCTGTATTCGGCCCTGGCACGTTTAGTGAGCTTATCAACATCTTCTTTGTTGGTATAGAGAGTAACCTGTACCTTATCCAAAATATTTGCAAAGTCTTGATGGAACTTTGCATGCAGGATAATACCCAAATCCTTCAGGGTAAACCCCTTCTCCACCGCCTGCATGCCGACCCTTACCCAGGAAATGTCCCTCTGTCCTATGTGCATGATGCCCTGGGCATAGTTGATGAGGTGGTGAATCTGACGCTCGAGAATAGGCTCAAAATCCGGCTGCATCTTGCGTCCTGCCACCTGAATATAGATGCCAAGAGGCAGTCTCGATCCCTTCTTCACATCCTTGAGATCCGGGCCGATGACGGTGACCTTGCCGTCTTCTATCTCGTTCATATCAGCCATCTTGCAAAGCTCCGTGCACTGAGTCTTTCCTCCGCCCATTTCAAGGTAGAGGTCGTCTTTCCTTACTCGCTCGCCTTCAAAGGCAGGACCGTAGGCAAGAGGAATATCAATCTTTGTTACGCTTACCTTGAGGCCTCTTACCTCTATGGATTTCTGGCTGAGTTCGTCGTGCGGCACATTTGCTACAACATGCTCGTATGTGCACACCCCGGTAGGAAGGACCTCCGGGATATCCGTATCCGCAAGGGTTGGGAAGCCCCAGTTTATACAACCGGCGGCATTTGCAGCCCATTCGGCGTTAACTTCTCCTAAGGCGTTTACAAAGGCAAATATCCTGTTCTTCTGGTAGGCGAGCATCTTCTTGTAATCACCAGGCTGAATACCTCCAAAGGCCATGCCTGCCCTGTTTGCAAAGCCAAGGGCAAAGACAGCCGCTGAAATATCGGGCCCGAAAGACACAAGACGGGTGTTCCAGCCTATCTGCACCTTCTCCTGAATAAGCTGCTCTGCGAAGGTGGTTCCGTTCTGGTTGGCCGCCATGAATACATATATGGTCTTCAACTGATATTCTTCGGCAAGTTTCTTGGCGGTTGCGGAATCAGGTGCCGCGCCCACGATGGCGGCGAAGCCGGGCGCAGTTCCATCCACAAACTCAACGCCTCTTTTACGCATAATTGTGTCATCGGCGGCGCCGAGCCAGATCTTTCCGTTATCCACATCCGGGTCTTCAACCGAAGGTTGATAGAAGTCGGGGTCCTCGACGTAACGGATGGCCTCAACTATCTCCTCTGCAAAAAGAGAGGCCATGCCTGCATCCAGAAGAGGCCCCAGGTAAGGAATGTGGCAGTCTTTTTTCACATGGTGTGGAAGAAGTTTTCTTGCAAATTCAAGAGGTTTTTTGGCGGAATCAAGGTCAGTTACCTTTATGCCGGTAAGAGAATAAATAATAGGCAAAAAATAGGCTGTATTTGGAAACTCGATCTTCTGGCTTCCTCCATAGGTCTCCAGTGCTCTTTTATACTTTCCTTCGGCCTTTGATACTATGTTATACGCGCCCTGGATGGCGGCAAATGCAACTAATTTGGACATAAATTCAAATCCTCCCTTCTTAAGAGGTTTATATTACTATGCATGTTTTCTAAAACGAGCGATGGCCAATTCCAGCCTATCCACCACGCCGAGTTCCAGAACCTTTCCGGTTGCTGCCCCTGCATCCTCTGTCTTGGCTGCGCGGGCCTTTTCCTGCGCCCTCTTACGTTTAAGGGCCTCAAGCTCTTCTCTCTCCCTGGCCTTGGCTTCCGCTTCCGCAAGTCTTTTCTGCTCTTCCTTGGCCTTAGCTTCTTCCTGTGCCTTAGTCTTGGCTTCCGCTTCCGACTTGGCTTTTGCCTCTGCATCGGCTTTTGCCTTGGCCTCGGCCTTCACCTTGGCCTCTTCATCCGCCTTTGCCTTGGCTTCAGCCTCAGCCTTCATTCTCGCAACTTCGTCTTCTTTAGTGGTTTCAACTTCGGCTTTCTCTTTTGCGGGCTGGGCCGGCTTGGCTACCTCTGCTTTCTTTTCAACCTTGGGGGCCGGGGCCTCCTTTGCCTTGGCAGGCGCCGCTTTTACAGGTGCAGCCTCCTTGCCACCGAAATCAAGGTTCGGCTTTGGTGCAAGGGATGCGAAGTCTATCTCTTTTGAAGGAAGCGACTTATCTATGGCGGCTATATCCATAGCCATCCCGCCGTTAACCATCAACTCTATGAAGCTCCTGACAAGGCGAACAGTTTCAGGATGCCTCAGGATGACAACATTGGAGCCGGCCATAAGGTAACAGGCTGCAGCCACTGACTCCATCATGATGGCCCTTTTCTCGGTATCGCCAAGCACAGGGACCTCATCCTGAGGTAGTCCTGCTTCTTTGCACTTCCATATTTCATTTCCTATGTTGGATATAAGAGGCATCTGAAGCTTGTCGTCTTCCTGTGTCAAGCCAGCCATTCTGATTCGTTCCATGACCGAATAGGAATACTCCAGGCCGTAGCCTAGTCCTCCAGTAGTGGGATCAATTACTATCTTGTCGCTCTTGACCCCGAGATTGCCCAGCAAGATATTGAGCTGTTTGGCAAGATTGACATCAATAGGTGAGGAGGCCACGATACAATGCCCGTATCCAAGGGCGCTTGCCCCAACGCCCTTGTGATTTCCTTCCTCAACAGGGCCGAGGCTCAAGTTCTTTCCCTGGCATACTTCGCTTATCTTCTTTAATACCTCTTCGTCCTTCTGCGTGTTGGCGGTTCCCCATATAACTACCGGAACCTTTACTGCATCAGCGACCTTTTTTACGACCTCAGCCGCTTCCTCCGCCGATCTGTCGAGACCGTTCGGATCTGTACTCTTCAACTGAAGAACAAGGATGTCCGCGCCGTATTTCTCTACGCACTTCTTTGCCCATGCCTCAGGAGAAGCCATAACATCCTTGAACGGTTCAACTGCCGCTGCCGGCCATTCCTTCGAAGGGTCGAAGTCCCATATCTCCATTGCGATCTTCGGTGGATTCGGGCACTTCCCCTCGAACAGATGGAAAGGATAGGTTTCCTCCCCCCCCAACGTCACGGCTTTTTTACCTGCGCCAATCGTGGTAGTCCCTATCTTTCCTGAATAGGGCTGAGTGGGAATTTGAAAGGCCAATGTCTCTCCCTCCTTCTTGGATTAGTTAGTTTTTCTTTTTGTCTCTATTCCGGCATGCCTTTAAATAGGATGCCGCATCAATACCTAGTGCCCATCCGGAAATGGCTATTTTCACCGATTTCGGCGTTGGGCTCAGATTTTAATCCTCGAAATACGTCAATGTATTCCTGTGGTTAAAATTATCGCCCGCCTTGAACTCGACGAAACTATCTCATTTCCGGATGG
>MNYJ01000124.1 GCA_001874005.1 Desulfobacteraceae bacterium CG2_30_51_40 | reverse complement strand
GGCGGGTTCCGTGCCGATAATATATATGACCCACTATTGCCGGTTCTCAAATTTCTACCTAGTGTCCATCCGGAAATGAGATAGTTTCGTCGAGTTCAAGGCGGGCGATAATTTTAACCACAGGAATACATTGACGTATTTCGAGGATTAAAATTTGAGCCCAACGCCAAAATCGGTGAAAATAGCCATTTCCGGATGGACACTACCTATTATCTGTGACAATACTACTATGTGAAATAATTTAACTTTTGAACGTGCCTTGTCAAGTGTCATTTGGATATAGGCTATAATCAATAGAATATTTGATGAGTTTGGCCTCTTTGCAGGGACCGGGATAATTATGCCGGAGAACACGGCGGCGGACATCATCGTGGAGTTTGGTTGCTAGTAACGAACGCTCATGCCCTTTTGGGGCACAACGAAATATGAAAATCACCCCCACCCCTTCCTCCCCCGTCGAGGGGGAGGCGTTAAGCGAAGTGGCATTTTCATATAAAAAGAGAGTAGTTGGGCGATGCCGTTAAATTCGGTAGCAACGCGGCCTCTCGTCTGAGTAATATCAGGAGCGGAACATGCCAAAAAAAAAGGACTTGGTTAATCTTGCCCAAGTCCTTTTTTGTTAATGTACAAATCCTATAGGGGCTAAAGTCTGAATCCCCTTGGCTTCGCTCTTTTAGTCTTCCTGAGAACGGCGTTCGGCGTTCATCATCTCTTCTCTGAATAGGTCCCCGAGGTTGGACGTAGCCTCCTGTCTGTTGTTGACATAGCTCTTGTAGCCGGCCTTCTCGTCCGGTTCGTCCAGTTTGCGTATGGAAAGGCCTATCTTCTTGTCATCCTTTGAAACATTTATGACCTTGGCCTGTATGACATCGTCCACCTGGAACCGAGAGGCGGGGTTTCCCCTCTTGTCCTTGGGGATCTCGGAGATGTGTATTAATCCTTCAACGCCTTCTTCCAGTTGAAGAAATATACCGAAATCCGTCACATTGGTTACTGTTCCCGTCACCCTCGTGCCTGGTCTATACCTTTCCGGTATCTCATCCCACGGATCGGCTCCGAGCTGCTTGATACCGAGTGAGAACCTCTCGTTTTCCTTATCAATCTTAAGGACTATCGCCCTGACTTCCTGCCCCTTCTTGTAAAGTTCGGAGGGATGCTTTATACGGCGGGTATAGGAAATATCGGAAATGTGGACAAGCCCGTCTATTCCTTCATCAATACCGATGAAAATACCAAACTCAGTAATATTCTTGATCTTACCTTCTATAATCGTATCAACTGGATACTTCTCAGCAATTACATCCCATGGATTAGGCTCTAGCTTTTTCATGCTCAAGCTTATTCTCTTCTTGTTAGCATCGATATTGAGCACCATGGCCTCGACCGTGTCTCCGACTGAAATAAGCTGGGAAGGATGCCTTACCTTTCTGGTCCAGGACATCTCTGACACATGCACAAGGCCTTCCACTCCTGACTCAACTTCAACAAAGGCTCCGTATTCGGTTAAACTGACCACCTTACCGGTTATTCTTGTTCCTACGGGGTATCTGGCAGGCACTTCTATCCATGGATCATCGGCAAGCTGTTTAATGCCTAAAGAGACACGCTCCTTTTCTCGATCAAAACTTAGAATCTTTACCTTGATCTCGTCTCCGACCTGATGCATTTCCGAAGGATGCCCGACCCTTCCCCATGACATGTCAGTTATGTGGACGAGCCCGTCAATTCCTCCGAGATCAATAAAGAGTCCGTAATCAGTGATGTTCTTTACTATTCCGGTCACAACCGCGTCCGGTTGCAGAAACTCCAGTGTCTTTTCCCGTGCCTCCATACGGTCGGATTCCAGAATCGCCCTTCTGGAGAGCACGATATTGCCTCGTCTCTTGTTATACTTTACAATTCGGAAGTCAAATTCCTTTCCGATCAGGGAATCCATGTCTCTTATTGGCCTGAGATCAACCTGGGAGCCCGGCAGAAATGCGGGCAGTCCGATATCAACCGACAACCCACCCTTGACCTTGGAGACGATAGTTCCTTTTATGGAACCGCTCTGCTCATATATGTTCTTTATCTGATCCCATATCTTCATCTTGGCCGCTTTTTCTTTGGAGAGTCTTACCTTGCCTTCGTCGTCCTCTCTGCGCTCAAGGAGCACCTCTACCTTCTCACCTACCTTGATGGTTACATTACCTTCCGGGTCGGTAAATTCGTGTATGGGGATATGACCTTCCGTCTTATATCCGATATCTACTAGGACGTAGTCTTTGTCAATGTGAACCACTTCACCCTCTATGACCTCTCCCTCCTGCATTGTCTTGAAGCTTTCCTCATAGAGTTCAAGAAAACTACCTCCCTCTTGCACCGTTTCTGAAACAGGGCTCTGAGAGCCTTCTGAAGAACCTTGTGGGCCATTAATACGGATGGCACTATCTCCTGCTACACTGGCTGATGTTTTTTCCATTAACACAACTCTCCCTTCGTCATTTTGCCCTAAACGCCAAGCCTAAATAAATATCTCTATCAGATGCATCAGATAAGATCAATATATTATTTTGCCGCCGCCCGCAGTATTTCAAGCCCTTTATCCCTGAGTTTGCTTGTGATCTCGTCCAATACCTCATTGATTGTCATTGAGGTGGTGTCAATTATCAGCGCTTCTCGTGCCGGTCTAAGAGGCGCTATCTGTCTGGTTTCGTCCTGCCGGTCCCTTTGCACCAATTGCCTGACTACTGTATCTCTATCAGTAGATTCTCCGCGCGAGAGCCTTTCGGCGTAACGTCTTTGAGCCCTCATCTCGGGAGTTGCCGTAAGGAAAAACTTATGTCTTGCCGATGGGAATACCACCGTTGCCATGTCTCTTCCCTCAGCAACCACATCCCTTCCCTGCGCGATTTTTCTCTGCAGGTCGCGCATGGCCTCTCTGACCTCCGGCACAGCGGAGATATCAGAGGATAGGAGGTCCATCTCGGGGCTCCTGATAGCGGCAGATATGTCTTCTCCCCCCAGAAGAATAACCGGGGGAAGCCTTGATGTGCCAAATGACAGAGGGATGCACTTGCAAAGGGTTGAGAGTCCTTCTCTGTCGTTTTTGCCTACGCCATATCGCTTCGCAGCCAGGGCTACCGACCTGTACATTGCCCCTGTGTCCAGGTAAAGGAAACCCAGCATCCGAGCCAGCGCGCGGCTTATTGTGCTCTTACCGGAGCCGGCAGGCCCGTCAATTGTTATTACCTCTCCAGGGATCATGGAATCCTATCCGCCCTCCCTCAGCGCCTAGAAGCAGCCTAAACACCTGCCGAGGGCTTCAATGAAACGCCTGTTTTCATCAGGCAGCCCGACACTGATCCTTATATAATCGGAAAGACCGAAACTGTCCATTGCCCTTACGATCACGCCCTTTTTAAGAAGTCTTTCATAGAGGGGTTTGCCGCCGCCGGGGATCCTTATAAGGAAGAAGTTTGTCTGAGTGGGAATATATTCAAGCCCCATGGCATCCAGCGACTTATAGAGATACCGAAGACCTTCACGTACTATTGATAGCGTTTTTTCAACGAACTCTATATCGTCCAGGGCCGCGGTCGCTGCGGCCTGAGCAAGGAGATTGGCGTTAAAGGGCTGCCTTACCCGGTTCATGTAATCAATAAGGGCGGGAGAAGAAAAGCCGTAGCCGATTCTAAGTCCGGCGAGGCCGTAAAGTTTTGAAAATGTTCTCAACGCTATCAGAGTTGGGTTTTCAGAGAGCAGTCTGATTCCGTCTGCCGCTCCCGCCTCGGTTACAAACTCTATGTAGGCCTCATCAAGTGCGACGACTATATCCCCCGGCAGGGCCTTCAGAAAAGCGGCGATCTCCTCGTGCTTCAGAAGCGCGCCTGTGGGGTTGTTGGGATTGTTAAGGAATATTACCTTTGTTTCACTTGTTACCTCCCTGAGCATCGCATCAAGATCAGGCCTGGAACCTGAAAGGGGAACTGAAGTCATTGTCCCGCCGGCTCCCTTGACGATCTTTTCATAGACCAGGAAAGTAGGGAAAGCCTGAATCACATTATCGCCTGGAGAGAGAAATGTCCTTACGATCAGCTCTATAATCTCATTTGAACCGTTACCAAGGATGATCTGCTCCGGAGGCACTCCAAATTTTTCTGAGAGCTTTTCCTTGAGGTAGTACCCGCTTCCGTCGGGGTAGCGGTTGAGAGACCCCAATTTTTGCCTTATGGCCTCAACCGCCATGGGTGATGGCCCTATGGGATTTTCATTGGAAGCCAGTTTTATGGGGGATCGGATGCCAAGTTCCCTTTCCAGTTCCTCTATGGGTTTTCCGGGAGGGTATGGAACAAGCTCCTCAATTCCTTGCCGTATAAGATTTCTCATTTTATAAATCCCTTTTCTAATCATAAATGGGAATAACGGAAAGGGCTTATAACTCATGATAAATAAAAAGTAAACAACCCATTTGCCGAATAAGAAGGGTTGCCCTGCGCTCCTCATTGAATTTAGGCTTGACTTGTAAAAAAGGATTAACTATGTTTGCCCGAATGGCCACGGTAACCGGTTTTTTTCGCTTACGTTTAAATATTGAAGAGGTTGGAATATGAATAAGTCCCAATTGATTGAAGCCCTCGCTAAAGCTGAGAACCTGCCTGTCAAAAAGGCCGAAGAGGTGGTAAATACCTTTTTCGGCGATATGGAAGAAGCCCTCGTAAAGGGTGAGCGGGTTGAAATAAGGGGGCTTGGAAGCTTCAAAGTAAAGAACTATGACGGTTACACGGGACGAAACCCCAAGACTGGTGAGATGATCAACGTCGCTCCCAAGAAACTTCCTTTCTTTAAAGTGGGAAAAGAACTGAAGGAAAGGGTAGATATAGAGCAATAGGCTCTGAAGCCTTGGCCGTGCTAGACGGGGAGCTAGCGGTGCCCTGTAACCCGAGATCCGCTCTAGCGGGGTTGAAAGTCCTTCAGGAGAATGGGGCTATGGAGTTCAACCGACTGCCTGTGAGACGGGATGGACCTCACGTGACATCCGCCTGTGAACCCCGTCAGATCCGGGAGGAAGCAGCGGTAAGCAGGAACGGTTGTGTCGTGATGGTATCTATCCCCAGGCTCCGGAAGAAGGTGACTTCAGATGCGCCTTTCGACTGGGGATGCACGGCCAAGGACTTTTTGTGCTGCACACGGCCTTTTCCTTATTAATGACTACAGTGGACTTCCTACCCCAAAGCCAATCCTCAGAATGGATACATTCCACTCCATTAAGGCTGGAAATTAAGCATCTTGCTTCTGAAGCAGGTTTGCGACATGCTGTTTTTACCAGGATGGGCGGGACAAGCGAAGGCAGGTTCAACAGCCTTAATGTCAGCTTTGCAGTTCAGGACGATCCCTCCCGGGTCTCAGCCAATATCGAGATAATAAGAAAGGCTATTGGGGCGGACAGAATAGTTGCCATGAGGCAGAACCACGGGCGCGGGGCTGTTGTGTTTGGTGGTGATGATACCTGGCCGCCGGGCGGTGAACCCGTAGCCGACATACTTATGACCAAGGCAAAAGGCGCTGCCCTTATGGTCAAGGTTGCCGATTGCCAGGGCGTTACACTCTATGATCCCAAAGGTGCTCTGGCTGTTGTGCATTGCGGCTGGAGGGGCAATGTCTCCGACATTCTCGGCTATGCGGTAAAACAGATGGAGTTAAGGCTCGGGGCGATACCCTCGAGGCTCATGGCGGCGATAAGCCCTTCGCTCGGACCGTGTTGCGCGGAATTTCTCGAATATGAAAAGATATTCCCGCCGGACTTCGAAAAATATATGGTGGGGCAATGCCACTTCGACCTTTGGGAACTCAGCAGAGGGCAGTTGATGAAGGCCGGCCTGAAAAGTAAAAATATCACTGTTGCCGGAATATGCACAAAATGTAGGAAAGATTACTTCTTCTCTTATCGCGGCGAAGGAAAGACAGGGAGGTTTTGTGCCTCAGCGATGCTTATTTGAAGTTAAAGTTGAATCGTATCATCTTAATAATTGGTTGTAATGAGACTGGATTCCGGCCTTCGCCTGAATCCATCACCGTTCGAGAAGAAGCAGTCACCACGGTTTATTGAGAAGATAAGGGATATCACTGTTAATTATGGTTAAAGGAGGTTTAATTAGAATGCTAAGGAGAATCATTATGATGTTCATTCTTTTTTCCCTGGCGGTTCCGGGGGTAGCACCATCGGCAGAAAAGACAAATCCTGTTGTAATCCTTGAGACTTCAAAGGGAAAGATCACACTGGAACTTAATCAGGAGAAGGCGCCAAAGACCGTAGAGAATTTTCTGGCCTATGTTGCCTCCGGTCATTACAACGGAACCATCTTCCATCGCGTCATACCGGATTTTATGATCCAGGGTGGCGGCTTTGACTCCCAGATGAGTCAAAAACCTACGAAACCCCCGATCGTAAATGAGGCGGATAACGGTCTGCTGAACTCCAGAGGCACCATCGCCATGGCTAGGACGTCTGACCCTAACAGCGCTACGGCTCAGTTCTTCATCAACGTAAAGGACAACAGCTTCCTCAACCATACCGGTAAGAACCCCAGAGGATGGGGGTATGCAGTTTTCGGTAAGGTAATAGAAGGAATGGATGTGGTGGACTCAATAGTGGGGGTCAAGACAGGCGCCAAGGGCATGTTCAGGGATGTGCCGCTTGAGGAGATAGCAATAAAGTCGGCAACCATCAAAAAGTAGGGTTATCACCCAGGCCCAGCCATCTTCTTTGCTCTTGCGAGTACCACACGACAGGGTATGGCTCGCGGCTGGGGCCTGGGAATGGCAGTCCGGAAATGGCCATGCCGTTATAGGTAATCCCTGTTGTAAGACAGTCTTCTGCGATTCCGATGTCGCAAAGATCAGTAGTTACGAATTCAAGAGCTTCAGGATCAAATTGCAGCCCTTTTTCCAAATGAAATTCCATTTTCCCTATCCCCCACAGACCTGAACTTATGGGGACAAGGTCTTCTCCCGCATAGGGGAGGGTAGGGGAAGCAACCGATTTTATCCCTATTTTGTCAAGGCCCATGAATCTATCCTTCAATTCAGGCTGAAGCGGAGGGGGTACGAAAGTGAGCAGGAGTTTTCCGGCGTCATATATCTCCATCTCGAAGACGCCCAATCCGTCCTTTCCGCTCCCTATTCCGGAGTAACAGCCGAAATGATTAACTGACATAAATCCGTCCCAGGCTGATCCGAACTTCCCCATGAGGTCATTTATTTCGGAGCTTTGTCCGTACCACAAATCTGCAGCCGCGCTTTGGGGTGAAGATTTTATACCCAGGGCCTCCAGCTTAGCGCATTGGCTTCTGGCTTCAGCGGCAATAGCCCTTATCACGTTAAGGGGGATATTGCCGCAGAATATCTCGCAGACATATCCCTTAAGCTTTATAATAATCTTCATGGAAGAACCTGTCCCGGAATTCCGTTTAAAAACGTCCGCCTGCTTTTATGGGAAATATGCCCACAGCCTTGCCTCCACCGACAGGGGTGAGGAAAATGGGAAGCAGGGAGACGACGTGGGTGGGGGTGATTTTCATCTTTTGTTGTGCCCTATTCGGGCATGACCCTTAGTAACGGACAGGCCCGTAGATACAACTTTTGCGACGAAAAGAGTTTATCCCGGTCTTTTAAAACGTCCTCTCATATCGTCTGCCAGAGAGCAGAGCACCGGAACTATGACAAGGGTCAAGAGAGTTGCTACTCCAAGCCCGAATATTACAGCTACCGCCATGGGCCCCCACCACTGGGATGATTCACTTCCGACCTCCAGTGTCAGCTTCCGGAAATCAACGCTTACGCCGGCAGCCATGGGCAGAAGCCCCAGTATGGTGGTGATTGCGGTAAGCATAACAGGTCTGAACCTCACGAGGCCGGCCTTAATGAGGGATTCCCGATAAGAAAGCCCCTTGTCTCTTAGTTGATTGGAATAATCTATAAGAACAATGGCGTTATTGACCACAACTCCTGCAAGACTGATGACTCCGATTCCCGTCATAATGATTCCGAAGGCCGTATCAGTTACCAGAAGCCCCAGAAATACTCCTATGAGCGAAAGCAGTACGGATGTGAGGATGATCAGTGGAGTGGCTACTGAGTTAAACTGGGTTATCAATATGATGGCTATCAGAAATAATGTGGCCGCAAATGCTTTGATCAGAAAGGCCTGGGCCTTTTCCTGCTCTCTTTGCTCTCCGGTAAATCTGAAGGAATATCCCCTTGGCCATTCTACCTGTTCCACAAGTCTCTTTTCAATGTCCCTTATTGCGTCATTGGCAAGCCTTCCGGACACATTTGCAGATACTGTGACAACCCTTTTTTGATCAAGGCGCATAATCGCTCCCAGACCGCTTGAGACTCCTATATCTGCTACGCTTGTAATGGGAACGGGTTCTCCTGCCGGCCCTGAGATGGTAAGTCTTTTAATGGATTCTAAAGATCTTCTGTCTTTCTCAGGGAGCTTTGCTATGATGTCGTATTCGTCTTTTCCCTCCCTGAATACTCCAACCTTGGCCCCGTTTATGGCCGATTTTACGGTAGTGGCTATGGTCAAGGTGTCGAGATTGAAAAGAGCCGCCTTTTCCTTGTCTATTCTTACTGTTATCTCGGGCTTTCCCCTTACGAAGTTATCCTTCAAATCAACAATGCCGGGGATTTGTTCTATGATCTTTCTAGCCCTCTGGGCAAGTTCGCCCAACACTACGATGTCCTTACCTGATATTTCAAGGTTTACTGGCGGTCCTGTTGGAGGTCCCTCCTTTTCCTTTTCCACCTGCACCTCTGCCCCTCGTATGTCTTTCAGAAGCCTTGTACGCAATTCGTCTACAATCTCAGATGAAGGCTTTTCTCTTTCGTGAAAATCCTTGAAATCAATTACTACCCGGTTAATATGAGTGCCTGTGCCGCCTTGTGAAAAGGGGTCTCCACCTACCGCTCCGACGTTTGCTATTATGTAATGTATGTCCTCATACTGCGCCGCCGTCTTTTCCACCTGAGCCACGATGGCGTCGGAGGCGTCAAGATTGGTGCCCTCAGGGGCCTTTACGGTAATATATGCCCTTCTTGGCTCTGTCTCGGGGAAAAACTCCGTTCCTCTTCCGAATGCGCCGTAGGAGGCAACAGAAGCCAAAAGAAGGGCAAAGGCTGAGAGTACCAATATGAGTCTATGATTTAGAGCCCACATGAGGAAAGAAAGATAGGTCCTAATGATCAGACCGTCCTTTCTTGATCTTTTGGTTTCTATCGTTACTCGCTGGTAACGCGCTGAAAGCACGGGATTTATTGCAAGGGCTACAAACAGGGATGCCGAAAGAGCCATAATGAGAGTAATGGGAAGGTACTTCATGAACTCTCCCATTATCCCAGGCCAGAAGATCATGGGGAAAAAGGCGCCCAGGGTGGTTAAAGTGGAGGTTATGACCGGCCAGGCAACTTCGTCCGTTGCAGCGGTGGCGGCTTCAAGGCGTCCTTCGCCTTCCTGCATGTGCCTGTAAATGTTTTCCACTATGACAATCCCGTTATCAACCAGCATGCCCAGGGCCAGTATCAGCGAAAACAGCACCACCATGTTCATTGTGATGCCCGAGCCCATGAGGAGTATGAAGGTTATGAACATGGAATAAGGTATTGCCAGAGCTATAAAGACAGCGGATTGCCCTCCTATGAAGACGAAGATCACAGCCAATACCAGCAAAAGGCCGGAGAGTATATTGTTTTCAAGGTCTGCCACCATGAGGCGTACATCGTTTGACATGTCGGCCGTAAGATCAATTCCAAGGGAAGGAGGAAGGAGCGGCCGCATCTCTTCTACAGCCTTCTTTACCTCATCGGTCACTCGTACAATGTTTTCGCCGCTTCTCTTCTGGACGGCGATTGTAACACTTGTCTTGCCGTTTATGCGTGTGCGGGTCAGTGGGTCCTTGTGGGAGTCGGTTATTACCGCCAGATCCCTAAGGTATACAGGTTTTCCGTCCCTGACAAAGGCCACTATGGAAAATATCTCCGAGGGGTGTTTGAAGTCCTCCGGGACCCTGACAAGGTATTTGCCCTCACCGATATCCATGCTGCCGCCGGGCATGTTTACGTTGCTTCTTGTTACGGCGCTTATGAGGCTTGAAAACGGGACATTGTAGGCCCCGACCCGGTCGAGATCGAATTCCACATGTATCTCCCTTTCAAGACCTCCCGAAATGGGGGCATCCAGGACCCCCTGGATGGACTCTATCTTATCCTTCAGGTCCTCTGCGAATCTCTGAAGCCTTCTCAGACTGAAATCCCCCGAGAGCACCACCCTTATAACCGGCAGGTCTGAAAAATTAACCTCTTTTATTACCGGATCGTCCTTTAGATCCGCCGGCAGGTCATTTTTTGCCTGATCCACCCTGTCTCTGACCTTTTGGAGTGCGTCGTCTATGTCAACTGAAGGAAGAAACTTGACCGCCACGGTGGATATGCCCTCTGCGGATGTTGAGCGTATCTCTTCAACATCTGCTATCCCCTTAAGTTTTCGCTCAATGGGGATGGTTACCAATTCCTCCATATCTGAAGGGGATACGCCTTCGTATGTTGTGGTCACGAATACATAAGGGATGGTGATGTCGGGAAATGATTCTCTGGGAAGGGTTAAGTAAGAATAAGCCCCTGCTATTACAATGATAATAAGAAGCGTCAGAATTGTGGGCTGACGTTTTAGAGCAATTCTGTTGACTATCATTGAACCAGAACCTTTGTTCCGTCTTCCAGCTCTGATTGACCTGCAACTATCAACCGGTCTCCCGGGCTGAGTCCTCCGGTTATCTGCACCCTGTCCTGCTCTATGATGCCTATGGAAATCGTTCGCGCCCGGGCAATTCCGTTTTTCTCAATAAAGATAAGCCGCTCGCCTCCTCTTTCCACAAGAGAGAACATAGGCGCTGAGAGGGCATCCTGAGCGATTTTTCTTATCAGGGCGACCCGCGCAATCATCCCGGGCCTAATCTCGTGGTGGGGGTTTTCAATGACAGCCCGCACAGGGAAGGTCTTGGTCGCCGGATCGGCCTTGAAGGCTATAAAATCAAATGAACCGTGAATGGTCTTACCGGGAAAGGCGTCAATAGTTATGATTGCGTCCTGTCCCTTGCTTACATGGGATACATCCAGTTCAGGCACATTGATGGTGATCTTTACCCTGTCAATGTTTACAAGGTGAACCAGGGGTTTTCCCCTGTCAATGAATTCCCCTTCATCGGCATATACGTAATTGATGTGGCCGTCGGCAGGCGCTTTCACAAAGCTCTTTTCATATTCAATCCTTGCATGCCTGAGGGCGCCTTCTGCAAGGGAATATTCAGTGAGGCTCCTGTCAAGCTCTTCCTGGTTGATTATATTGCGGCCACGGAGTTCTTTGCGCCTCTTGAGCAGGCTTTCGGTAAGCGAGAAGGCCGCCTCGGCCCTGTCAAGCGCTGCCTTCAGAAGACCTGAGTCAACGCGTGCGATAAGCTCTCCCTTCCTGACCTTGGCTCCTTCCCTCGGCCCAAGCCACTCTATGCGACCTGCCATGTCGGAAGGAACAAGAATATCCAGCCAGGGCTCACTGTGGCCCGGGAGAACGAGTATATCTTTCATGGGATGAGGTATTATCTCCTGGATGGAGACCTTTACCACCCTTTCCTGGCCTCCGTTTGAAGCTGTTTTTTCTTTACCTTCTCCCCTGCCGCATCCCGCCAGAAAAGGAATTATCAGAATCACGGTAAAGAAGGCGGTTAACTTTCCAAAAAAAAGCGACATCATCATCCTCTCATTCAAACAGGGTCACAGCCGTTCATAACCAGGCTGTATTTGGTCACCCACCCGGGAATAAAAAAACATAATATGTCATTCCGGGCTTTGACCCGGAATCCATATCTAGTGTCCATCCGGAAATGAGATAGTTTCGTCGAGTTCAAGGCGGGCGATAATTTTAACCACAGGAATACATTGACGTATTTCGAGGATTAAAATTTGAGCCCAACGCCGAAATCGGTGAAAATAGCCATTTCCGGACGGACACTATCTATATACCAGAGATGGATTCCGGAGATACCTTCGTCATTCCGGGATGCCAGGGGTTGTCTTTTCACGGTAAGTCAAGAATGTCCGGCCAGTGGGCTTCCCTCAAAAATCTATGTGCCGCTGAAAAATTTCAGTGCGGCACTTGCCCGCTTAGAGCAAGAATCCTGCTCAGTCAGATTTCAAAACACACCTGTAATTCTATGTATGAATACCGGTGAAGTCAATTGATCCTGCCTAACTAATTCAAAAGACAACAAAACAGGGTTGACAAGTAAGTTGTCTTTGATATAGCTTTCCGGCTTATAATAAGCAACAAGCGCCGTTTGAAGGCCTTTCCGAGGTTTAAGAAGGCGGCGAGTCGGCTTGGAGACCATAGATGTCGAAGGCGTGTGTGATGGATGAAAACTCCGAGGTCGTCTTCCAGCGTAAGATGGCAGATGGTGTTTTCTTGATGGGCATTGAATCCCCAGGGATTGCAGCAACCGCTATACCCGGTCAGTTCGTCATGATAAGGGTAAGAGACGGTCTTGATCCTCTTCTAAGGAGGCCTTTTTCGATCTGCGGCATAAGGGAGCCGGGGGTCGTGCTAGTGCTTTATATGCTGGTAGGGGAGGGCACGCAGATACTCTCAAGGATCTTGCCGGGGGAGAGGATATCAGTTCTGGGTCCTCTGGGGAGGGGATTCAAACCGGATGAAAAGGATTCCAGGGCATTGCTGGTGAGCGGAGGAATAGGTATAGCTCCGCTTATCTTTCTTGCAAGGAGGCTTCGCTCCGGCGAGGCGCTTTTTATGGCAGGCTTCAGATCTTCCCGGCAGGTGATTCAGGTGAGGTCCGCCTGCCTTGTCTGCCCGGAAATTTATATTGTCACCGAGGACGGTTCGGAAGGAGAGCGGGGCCTGGTCACGGATATTCTGGCTGAGAGACTAAAGGGGGCGGCGTCCGAGCGGGGACGATCTTCTATTTATGCCTGCGGACCTGTGCCCATGCTGAAGAAGGTCGCATCACTAAGTAAGGAGTTCGGGGTCCCCTGCCAGGTTTCTATGGAGGCACACATGGCATGCGGTCTTGGGGCCTGCCAGGGTTGCGCGGTGCCGGGGAAAAGGGCCTTGGCTGATGCCTATCTGCATGTCTGCAAGGACGGTCCTGTGTTTCCTGCGGGAAACATTCGCTGGGAGAGCTTATGACGGAAGCAGACCTTGGCGTGGAAATCGCGGGGGTGAAACTAAAAAACCCTGTCATAGCAGCCTCCGGCACATTCGGGTACGGAGAGGAATACGCCGGCCTTTTTGACATCAATTCGCTCGGAGGCTTGGTAGTAAAGGGCATATCTCTTAAGCCGCGGCAGGGTAATCCTCCACCCAGGATCGTCGAGACGCCCTGCGGGATGCTCAACTCAATAGGGCTTGCAAATATCGGTCTTGATGCCTTTGTCAAAGAAAAACTCCCCTATCTTTCAGGCCTTTCTACGGCAGTCATAGTGAACATATACGGGCACAGCATAAAGGAATATGCCGAACTGGCAGGGGCCCTAAAGGGGCTATCTGGCATAAGCTTAATTGAGGTCAATATATCGTGCCCGAATGTCGAATGCGGAGGCATGGCGTTCGGAACCGACCCGGACATGTCGGCACGGGTTACAGATGCGGTTGTCTCCAGGGCGGATCTCCCTGTTATAGTGAAGCTCTCCCCAAATGTTACGGATATCAGGGCGGTAGCGAGGGCTGTTGAAAAGGCGGGGGCAAGCGCTGTCTCGCTCATAAACACCTTGACCGGCATGGCGGTTGATCTTGGCAGAAGGTCTCCGGTGCTTGGAAACGTAATCGGAGGCCTGTCCGGGCCAGCCATTAAGCCGGTGGCCCTCTATATGGTCTATCAGACGGCAAAGAGTATAGGAATTCCGGTAATAGGCATGGGGGGAATAGTCAATTATCGTGATGCGCTTGAATTCATTATAGCAGGTGCGTCAGCCGTGCAGATAGGCACAGCCAACTTCATCAATCCCAGGGCCGCTGTGGAGGTGATTGAAGGGATCAGGCAATACTGTGAAACCAACGCGATCGCTCGCATCTCCGACCTCACTGGCAGCATAAGGGCCTGACCCGCAGATGGGTTTACGCGCCGTGGCCGGTCTCAGGCCTGCAGAAACGGGATGGGTTTACCTGTTCTAAAACCCAGGGCCTGGCATAACGCAATAAGCCTACCGCTTTCGTCCGTAACCCTTATCTGAAATGTCCCAGTCCGCTTCGTCGTGCTTACAGCCGTTGCTTCGGCCCGCAGTATTGATCCCGGCTCAGGGCTCGCGATATAGGTCACGTTCACATTAAGGGCCACGGCTATTGAGCCGTATGTCTGGCCCGCGACCTGGAAGGCCTCGTCAATAAGGCTAAATATTGCCCCTCCATGGGCCCTTTCATATATGTTATTCATTGCGGCGGGCTCGTATGCCATCTCCACAAGGGCATAACCGGTATCAAGATCCAGCAGCTTGATCTTCAGCAGGTTCGAAAATTGTTCTCTCTGAACAGCAATTATAAGGCTTTCCCTGAGAAGGGCGTCCATCCTCTAGGCTCTCCGTATCAGTGGTTACTAACGTTCATGGCCGAAAAGCTTCCTGGCCATCCAACCTTACGGCCGGATGCGATCAACTGGACCTCAAGATGCTTCAGACAGGACATTTCTGTCAAGGGCCTTTGAAGCCTCTTCCCTTTATATTTTGACCGGCTTTACTTTTCACATCTGATAGGCCAGAATATCAGAAAAGTTCGCTGATTGGATGATTGTTTTTAATAGGGGGATATTACGACATCGGAGGGAAGCTGGGATGTTTAGCATCAGTGAGATTATTGATCTTGCAATCCAGATTGAAACCAACGGAGAGGATACATACAGAAAAGGGGCCTCACAGACCCGGGACCCCTCCATCGCAAGCCTCCTGAGATGGCTTGCTGATCAGGAAAAGGAACATATCGAATGGTTTAGGAATCTGAAGAGCAGAGTTGACGCCGGCCCCGTGACGGCGCAACTCGATGATGCGGCTCACGAGATACTCAGATCCGTCCTGGGGGATCAGACGTTTTCTCTTGCCGATGCCGAGGTCTCAAAACAGGATAACGTTATTGAACTCCTAAAGGTTTCGTTGGAGTATGAAAAGGATACCATCGTATTTTACGAGATGATCATGGAATTTGTAGAGGATGAGGAAACGAAGGGCCATCTGGGCGCTATCGTCCTGGAGGAGGAAAACCACGTCAAGGCCCTGCGGGACTACCTTGACGGGACAGAGAGGATGGTTAGAATTGATGAAAATGGAGGAATCTAGCGATTGATGGAAAACGTCTTCCAAATGGCTCCGGTAGCCAGCCGCCTTGACAAGGATAAAGAGATAGCTCTTGAGTTTCCGAAAATGGATCAGCCGTTTATAACAGGCAAGGTTTCCACAACCCTGGGCTATATCCCGCAGGTGGCATCTGAACTGACCTCCGGAGACAGAATGGGAACGCTGAAGGCTCGGTGGGCGATAGGGAGGATGCGTTTTACGGTTGATCCGGGCCTTTATGCCCTGGGAATCCCTGATGCCGAATCTCCGGTCTTTGCTACTGCTAACTACAAAATGAGCTTTGACTGCCTGAGGTCTGCACTCCGGAAAATGAGTGCTTGGATACTCGTCCTTGATACAAAGGGCATAAATGTATGGTGCGCCGCAGGTAAGGGTACCTTCGGAACAGAGGAGCTGATCTATCGCATCGCTTCAAGCGGCCTTGACAGAATCGTAAGCCACAGAAGGATAATACTTCCACAGCTTGGCGCGCCCGGGGTGGCAGCCTACATGCTAAAGAAACTCTCCGGTTTCAGCGTTGTTTTTGGGCCTATAAAAGCCTCGGATATTCCGGAGTTTATCGAAAACGGTCTTAAAGCTACAACAGAGATGAGGCGCAAAAGCTTCACGACCGGGGAAAGAGCGGCCCTCATTCCCGTCGAACTTGTTCAGGCCTTGCGGGTAGGCATTCTCATTATTGCGGCGTTTTTCGTCCTGGGGGCCTTTGGAAAAGGAGACGATTACCTCAGTGCCGCGCTTTCGGTTGGGGTTCTGGCCGCTCTGGGGGTATTAACAGCTATTTTTTCGGGTGCGGTCTTAACCCCCCTGCTTCTTCCCTGGATCCCGGGGCGAGCCTTTTCTCTTAAGGGTGCTTTGGTCGGCCTGGCCGGCGGTGCATTGCTGCTTGTCTTGGAAAGGCATCGAGCGGCAAACCTTTCCGATATGCTCGATGTGATTAGCTGGGCAATACTCGTGGTGGCCTTATCTGCCTATCTGGCCATGAACTTCACCGGGGCATCCACCTATACGTCCCTTTCCGGAGTCAGAAGAGAGATGAGATGGGCGGTCCCCATGCAGATAGCAGGTGGTATTATGGGCCTGGGCCTTATGGTCGTTTCAAGATTAATATGATGCTTGGAGGTAGTCAGTGCCCATCTGGAAATGAGATAGTTTCGTCGAGTTCAAGGCGGGCGATAATTTTAACCACAGGAATACATTGACGTATTTCGAGGATTAAAATTTGAGCCCAACGCC
>MNYJ01000066.1 GCA_001874005.1 Desulfobacteraceae bacterium CG2_30_51_40 | reverse complement strand
GGTGCTTCTGATTGATGAAATAGACAGGTCAGACGAAGAGTTCGAGGCCTTCCTGCTTGAGGTGCTATCCGATTTTCAAATCACCATACCTGAGATGGGCACGATTAAGGCCGAAAAAAGGCCTATGGTAGTGGTAACATCCAACCGTACAAGGGATGTGCATGATGCGCTTAAGAGAAGATGTCTTTACCATTGGATTGATTACCCCGACTTTGAAAAGGAATACAACATAGTGATGGCGCGGATTCCAGGGGTTGAGGGCGAATTTGCAGCCCAGGTAACACACTTTATGCAGAGGCTTAGGAAGTTGGACTTTCTTAAAAAGCCGGGCATATCCGAGACACTTGACTGGGCAAAGGCGCTCATTGCTATGGAGAGAAAACGCCTGGATGAGGAGGCGGTCATTGAAACCCTGGGCTGTCTGCTGAAGTACCAGGAAGACATCAATCAGTTCAAGAGGGACATCTGGAGCGATGCTGAAAAGAGAAGCGAATATCTCTGATCCGTTCCATAAAACAGGAGCGGTAGGACGTGTCATCGCCTTTGCTCTTTTTCTCAAGGATCGAGGCTTTCAGGTATATCAAAACTCCATCATTGATTCATTGCGAAGCCTGCTCCTAATAGATCCCGGAAACAGAGACGAGTTCAAGTGGGCTCTGAGGGCCAACTTTGTCTCATGCGACCTTGAATGGCAGCAATTCGACAATCTCTTCTCGGGTTTCTGGCTGGACAACACATTGGCTGGAAGAGCTTCAACACAAACGCAGGACAGTGAAAGCGCTTTATCGCGTAAGCCTGATGGAGACCTTGCTTCCCAGCCTGTGCAAGGAATCGCTCTGTCGTCTTCGCAAGGCGGCAATCTATCTCCGCCGCGCGCGCCTGATGACGACCTAGAAGCTTTGCCTTATGAGGAGCAAGCTTCTTCACAACCAAAGGATGACAGTGTTTTTTCGCGCCATCCCAGGAATCCGGATATTGAGACACAATACCTCGAGGGCGTTGCCTACAGCCCGCTTGCGGCCCTCGAGAAGAAGGACTTCAAAAGCCTTGACAGCTCAGAGCTTCAGGCCGCTCAACTTGCCCTGCGGAGTTTGTTGCAGCCTTTCAGGATAGATAAGGCAAGGAGAAAGAAGCGTTCGAAAAAGAAGGGCAAACTGGATTTTGCGCGAATCATCAGGGCGAGCCTCAAGAGGGACGGTTATCCGTTTGATCTATTCTTTAAGGAGAGAAAAAGACGGCTTAAAAGACTGGTGATCCTGGCTGATGTAAGCGGCTCCATGGACAGATACGCCCGCTTCGTCATTCCCTTTCTCCTTGGACTTCGAAGCGTAGGCCCCAGGGCCGAGGTTTTTGTGTTTTCAACCACACTTACCTCGATAACGCATTATATTAGGCATCTGAGCCTGGATAAGGCGCTTGAGCGGATTTCGAGGAAGGTCCCGGACTGGTCGGGAGGAACGAGGATAGGATACTCTCTGATGCAGTTCAACAAGGGCTATGGGGCGAAGATGATTTCCCGGCGAAACGTGGTAGTGCTCTTAAGCGATGGATGGGACCTGGGGGGCAGGGAATTGCTCGTACGCCAGATGGCGGCATTGAAAAAGCGGGTCTATCGCATCGTTTGGCTGAATCCTATTGAATCAGACCCTGACCTTCAGTCTGTCTGCCGGGCTATGAGATCGGCTCTTCCGCACATAGATCATGTTCTGCCTGCCGACAGCCTGCAAAGCCTGAGAAGGGTGTCGCGGCTGCTGTCAAGGCTCATGGTCCATTAGTCGCCCTCTTGAATGGTTTTTACGCCTTGAGGAACGTTGAATCTGAAAAAACCGTCGGGAAAATCCGGCTGAGCCTTGAGTTCTCCCAGCTCAAAACGGGTGATGCCGCCTATCATGTTGTGAATGGTCACGCCCGCAATGCGAAAATCCCCTGTTATGGTCAGGACGATTCTATCAATATCCTCCCAGGGAGGCTCGGGCCTGAGTTCCAGCCCGTAAGTGTCCTTGCCTCCCTCCGATGGGACAAGCGCGGTCACAAACTTCTCCCCCACCTCGCTTAAACCCCTCAGGACATCGCTCAGCAATATGAACTCCTTTCCGAACTTTCTGAAAGGATATATTGTGACGAGGCTCTTTGAGGGCACAAACCACCATATCTTTTCGCCGTCGGAGAGAAGCAGCTCGTGTTCGGGCTTCTGCTGATCCAGCTTAAAGTTAAAGGGTGGCCTGAAAAAAAGGCTGCCTTCCGCCATATCCCCCTTGAGTTTGCCCGGCAGCATGGTCATGGTGCGGGTTATGACTTCCCTGGTGTAAGGGACACTAATTCCTGCAAGGTTTCCATACCTGTTCTTGAGACCCGCCAGTATGTCGGAAACCTCTTCAGCGCAGTATCCGGTACCGGCCAACGATATAAGGAGAAGCGTCCCCGCGACTGTTCTCCACCACATGATCAGCCTCCTTTTCTTCCATATACCTCGCGGGGCCTCACCCCGTCGGATGGACCCACTATGCCGGAGGCCTCCATTGCCTCAATCATCCTCGCGGCCCTGTTGTAGCCTACTCTGAGCTTTCTCTGAAGCATGGAAATAGAAGCCTGTCCGCTCTGAATAACAAAGTCAACCGCCTGATCGTATTTTTCATCAAGTTCTATGTCGTCTTCAAGGGCGTCTTCTTCCTTTGCCATGTGGTTCATTATCTCTGTGTCATAGTCAGGCTTGCTCTGTTTTTTTAGAAAATCCACGACCGCCTTTATCTCATCCTCCGAGACAAAGGCGCCGTGAAGCCTGGTGATTCTTCCTACGCCCGGAGGCATGAAAAGCATGTCTCCGTCCCCGAGCAGTGCCTCAGCGCCCATAGCGTCAAGGATGGTCCTTGAATCCACCTTGGATGAAACCTGAAAGGATATGCGTGCAGGGAAATTGGCCTTGATTATTCCGGTAAGGACATCCACTGAGGGCCTTTGTGTTGCTATGATGAGGTGTATCCCAGCGGCCCTTGCCATCTGGGCAAGCCTTGTGATGCTCTCTTCCACCTCCCTTGATGAAGCCATCATGAGATCTGCAAGCTCATCTATTATTATGATAATATATGGAAGAGGTCTGGGATCTTCTTTAGTAGTTCCGTCCTCTTGCTCTCTTATCTGCGGCTTTGGAAGTTTCTTGTTGTAAGTGTCAATATTCCTTGCGCCGCGGTCGGAAAGCAGCATGTATCTTCTCTCCATTTCGTCAACAGCCCATTTAAGGGCCTTGGTCGCATCCTTTGGCTGGGTTACGACCGGATGGAGTAAATGAGGGATATCCTGATAAATGGAAAGTTCTATCCGCTTTGGATCAATCATGAGGAATCTTACCATATCAGGAGACAGCTTGTAGAGCAGACTAATTATCATCGAGTTTATTGACACGCTCTTTCCGCTCCCCGTAGCGCCTGCCACCAGGAGATGCGGCATCTTGCTCAGATCAGAGATAACAGGCCCTCCGGTTATGTCCTTTCCCAGTGCGAGCGGGAGCTTCAGCTTCGAGTCCCTGTAAGCCGCGCTTGTTATAATTTCCTTCAGAAAGACCATCTCCCTCTGGTTATTAGGTATCTCAATACCTATGGCTGCCTTTCCCGGCAGGGGTGCCACTATCCTAATGCTCTGCGCACGGAGGGCGAGGGCGAGGTCGTCTGAAAGGGAAGCCACTTTGCTTATCTTTACGCCTGGGGCAGGGCGGTACTCGTACATGGTGATGACGGGGCCGGGAAATATCTCTACCACCTCTCCCTGTACACCGAAATCGGCGAGTTTTCTTTCAAGCCTCCGGGCATTCATCTCAAGGCTTTCTTTCTGGAGTTCAATGCCCTTCGGCTGCTCGGGGTCGTTAAGGAGATCAAGCGGAGGGACAGTAAATACGCCCTGGGTGCTCATAAAGGGAAAGGCACCCTGCTCAGGGGCTGGGGAGGGCTCCGGCCGAGTTGCCGTTATTGTCACCTTAGGCCTTGATTTCATCTCATTGTGGGCGGCGATGGTCTTCCGGACTCGCTTTTTCCGCTCCCTTCTCTTTATGAGGTAGTCGGCGGTAAATGAGTAGATGGCGCTCAAAAAAACAGCCGCACTTGAAATACTGCTGCTCATTGATACCCTGGTGAGGATCATAAGGGAGACGATCCAGAAAGATGAAATCAATACCGCCGCTCCCGTCCTGTTCAAGAATCTTATTAGAAAGCCGGACAGCCATACCCCTGAGGCGCCTCCGGCAGGCATTCTTGTTCCCAGAAACATGAACGCACCATGAAAATAAAGCTCAAGCAAGGCTGATGTTGAAAGAATCAGGATGAGGAGTGCTACGATACTTCTTGTCATTGCGCCCTTTGCCCTTTCAGAAAAGCAAAGGACTGCCGACTGCAGGAGGAAAAGCGTCAGCCAATAGGCGGAAAGCCCGACGGACTTGAAGAGACCTGAGGCGATATGGGCTCCCACTGTCCCAAACAGATTCCTGATGCGCCCTGAAGCATCCCCCCAGATAAGGGGGTCGGACGGGTTATAGGCGATAAGGCTTCCACCCACAAATATAGCGCATATAAAAAGGGCGATCGCCTTGATCTCCCTTCTCATGGGCCTTCCGGGGCGGCCTGTTTCTGCGGACTTAGCCTTTTGTCTCTTCGCTGTCTGCTCTTCTTTCAAGACCTATGCCTCATTGGCAAATGAAGATACCCCAAACGCTGATTCTAAACCGGGATAATCATGGGCATAATGATGGGACTTTTCTCCATTACATCAAAGAAAAACCTTTTGAGCCTTTTTTGTATTACTGCTTCAAGATCGTTCCAGCCCACACGGGGAGGTCTTTCAAAATCATCAAGGGCCTCGAGCACAAGGCACTTAGCGTCTTCAAGGAGGTGCCCTGAGAGTGCCTCATAGACAAATCCTCTAGAAATTATGTCAGGCCCGTAAATACTCTCACCCGTCCTTTCATCAAGAACAAGAAGCACTATAACTACTCCGTTGGCGCTGAGCCTTCGCCTGTCCCTGAGAACCATCTCGCCGACGTCGCCTACGCCTTTTCCGTCAACAAGACTCCGGCCCGTGTTCACCCGGCCGCATATCTCGGCCGAGCCTTCGTGAAAGCACAAAACGGTTCCGTCTTCTATCAGCAATATCCTTTCGGGAGCAAGACCCATTTCCTCCGCTATACGCGCGTGTTTGACCAGATGGCGGTATTCCCCGTGTATCGGAGTAAAATACTTAGGCCTTACAAGGCTCAGCATCAGTTTTAATTCCTCTTGTCTGGCGTGCCCCGATGTATGGATTTCCGAGACCTTTTCATATATCACCTCCGCCCCCAGTCGGTAGAGGCTGTTTATTACCATTGTTATGGCCTTTTCATTTCCGGGAATGAAGCGGGATGAAAGTATGATAGTATCTCCCTTCCTGATTTTTATCGCCTTGTGCTGTCCCTGGGCCATCCTCGCCAGGGCCGACATGGGCTCACCCTGACTCCCCGTAGTGATCACGACGAGTTCGCGGTCATGGATGCTCTCCAGGTCTCTTTCAAATATCTGGATACCTTCGCGTATCTTCAAAAAACCCAGTTCCTTTGCAATTCCGGCGTTTGTGACGACGCTCTTTCCGTTAAAGAAAACGCTGCGGCCGAATTGGGATGCAAGGTCGACTACCTGCTGAATCCTGGGGATATGGGAGGCAAATAAGGCTACGATAATCCTGCCGCGTGCCGAGGCGAATATGCCTTCAAGTTTCTTCTTGACCTCATTCTCGCTCATGGTGAAACCGTCACGCTCCGCGTTGGTGGAATCTGAGAAGAGGGCGAGAACCCCTTTTCTTCCTATCTCGGCAAATTTTGCAAGATCCGTGTATTGATGGTCCACAGGGGTGAGATCAACCCGAAAATCTCCGGTATGAACTATGACCCCTTCGTCGGTTTTCAAGAGCAGCGCCAGCCCGTCCACTATGCTGTGGTTGACGCTAATGTATTCTAACTGAAAAGGCCCGAGATTGGATATGTCTCCGGCTGCGATTTCCCTAAACTCAACTCCGAGCGGGATATTATGTTCCTTGAGCTTCTCCTTAAGAAGTGCAATCGTGAAGCGGGTCGCGTAAACCGGGATATTAAATTCCTTCAGGAGAAAGGGGACGGCACCGATATGATCCTCATGACCGTGCGTGAGGATCAGCCATCCAACCTTTTCCTTGTTTTCTCTCAAATAATTAAAATCCGGGATGACGATATCAACCCCGGGCAGGTAGTTGTCCGGAAACATGAGCCCTGCATCAACAACCAGTATTCGGTCATTATATTCAAAGGCCATCATGTTGAGGCCTATTTCACCAAGTCCGCCTAAAGGAATCGCTTTCAGCATCAGCTCTCCTGTCGCCCTGTCTATACCTCCTGTTTCGATTCCGTGGCATCAAGGAAAAGGTTGAGGCATGCCTTGTTAGAGCAACGTGATGTTAGCTTCTCAGAGTCGTTGTAGTCAACAGCTTATTGAAACAGGCGTACAAATTCAGCCGTGATCTTGAAATCGCAAAGAGGTTATGATAAAAAAGAACGATTCCGGATGTTGTTGTTTTTTTGTCAGGTTTTATATGAAAATGCCCCTTGCATTTATCCTTCCCCCTCGGCTGGGGAAGGAGTGGTGGGGGTGATTTTCATGCTTCGTTGTGCCCTGCCCGGGCATGGGGGTTAGTAACATGAACAATCGGATTCCTTTATAGACCCAAAGAAGGGGGAAGGAGCAAAATTATGGCGGGAATAAACAAAGTCATCCTCATTGGAAATCTGGGAAGAGACCCTGAGATTCGTCTTACTAACAGCTCATTGCAGGTTGCAACCTTCAGTATCGCGACCGGTGAGAAATGGAAGGACAAAAATACCGGCGCGCTTCAGGAGCGTACGGAATGGCATAGAATAGTCGCCTACGGTCAGCTCGCACAGCTCTGCAACGACTACCTGAAAAAAGGTAAGCAGGTTTACATTGAGGGAAGGCTCCAAACCAGGGAATGGGAAGATCGTCAGGGAAACAAAAGAAGCACTACAGAGATAGTAGCCCAGACTATTCAGATGCTCGGTTCGGCGGATAAAGGAGCTAAGGGCGCCATGAGCGAAGAGCGCCCCGCACCGGAAGAGCAGCCTATAACGGTTCCTGAGGACGAAATTCCTTTTTAACTGACGGCCATGCCCCGGACGGGCACAAAGAAGGATGAAAATCACCCCCACCCTTCTCAGTAGAGGGGTAGTGATAAAGGGAAGGGTCATGGGGGGCTATGAGAGGATGATAATCCCTTATCCGGCTATCCGCCTTCAGGGGCCTAAAGCTTACCTCCCACCGGAGCGAGGGAGGTTGGGGGTGGTTTGAGGATGAGCTTTTAAGTTAAATTGCGGTGGTTGGAGAATCAGGCCTTTTTGTCCTCATCTTCCTTTTCTTCCTGGGGTTTTTCCAGTTCTTCGGGGTGTTCGCTTGCCTTCTTGAAGTTGCGAATACCTTTTCCGATGCCGCTTCCTATCTCGGGAAGCTTCCCCGCCCCGAATATTATGAGTATAATTATTAAAATTATTATGAGTTCCGGCATTCCCAGACCAAACATTTTAGACCTCCAAGCCTTTAAGCCTATTTAGTGCCCATCCGGAAATGAGATAGTTTCGTCGAGTTCAAGGCGGGCAATAATTTTAACCACAGGAATACATAGACGTATTTCGAGGATTAAAATGTGAGCCCAACGCCGAAATCGGTGAAAATAGCCATTTCCGGATGGACACTATTTATTAACGTTGTCCGAAAAGCCACCTAATCGGGTGGATTTTCTGAAAGCAAAAAGAGCCTCCTGATAAGCGAGCCATGCGGACCAGAATCTCTTCCAATCCTCATTATGCCAGAAAAGCGTTTCTATTGGTTCTTCCTTCACTGCCTTGGCATAATCCTCAAATTCCGCCCTACATCCTGGGCAGAGGATAAACGCCTCCATCACCGAGCACTCGCAAGCGGAGTTCCCCTGAGTTTCCATTGGAGCCCCGCACATTGTGCATCTCAGGCAGCAGAGAGAACATTGAAGCACCCTTCGCAGGGAGTCCACCCTCTGCGTGTTTAACTTCAACTGCTCTTTTCGTCTTCGATCCTCAAGAATCGTGCTGAGGTCTCTGATCTTGCTCAAAGCGGCCTCTCTTTAAATTGCATACATAATATCAGCGTCCCGATTCCGACTCCCTTAAACAAGAGGTTAACACTCGGCTGTCAGAAGGTCAAGAAGGCTGTGTCCGTTCCAGCTCAGACCTTACTTCATTACTTCAAGGGCGGCTTTGCCGATGGTTCCCAGGTTGAGTTGAACGGCTATGCCTGCCTTTTTGAGTGCATCTATCTTGTTCTGGGCCTTTCCCTGGCCCCCTGATATTATTGCGCCTGCGTGGCCCATCCGCCTTCCGGGAGGAGCGCTTTGCCCGGCTATAAAGGCTATTACCGGTTTAGGAAAATCTGCCTTTATATATTCCGCTGCCTCTTCTTCCGCAGTGCCCCCGATCTCTCCGATAAGAATTACGCCTTTGGTCTGCGGATCTTCCTTGAACCTTGTAAGAAGATCAATGAAGGATGATCCGACTATGGGATCACCTCCGATACCGATGCAGGTGCTCTGGCCAAGGCCCGCTCTTGTGAGCTGATCCACAACCTCATAGGTAAGGGTTCCGCTCCTGGAAATGACCCCTGTACCGCCTTCCCTGTGAATGTTACCCGGCATGATTCCTACCTTAGCCTTGCCCGGCGATATGATGCCGGGGCAGTTAGGCCCTATAAGAACCGTATCAAGGCCTTTGAGGAAGGCCATCACTCTTACCATGTCAAGCACAGGGATGCCCTCGGTTATGCATACAATCAGCTTTATTCCAGCGGACGCCGCCTCCATGATCGCGTCCGCCGCAAAAGGCGGGGGTACAAATATGCAAGATACGTCGGCCCGCTTCTCACTGACCGCCATGCCGACCGTGTTGAATACGGGCAAGCCCTCAAATTCCTGTCCGCCTTTTCCGGGGGTTACACCAGCCACCACTTTTGTGCCGTAGGCAATCATCTGCCTGGCATGGAAGGCCCCCTCCCTGCCTGTTATGCCCTGGACAACAATCCTGCTTTCGCCGTCAAGTAGAATGCTCATCTTTGCTCCGTCTAAGAAACCTGCCCGGCAACAATATCCGCTGCCTCGGAAAGGTCCTTTGCCACAAGAAATTTAAGATCCGAGTTCCGCAGAATCTCACGGCCTTCGTCAACGTTGGTTCCCTCAAGGCGCACGATAAGGGGAACCCTTATGCTGGTCTTCGCCGCCGCTGCAACTACTCCACGGGCAAGGACATCGCATCTGAGAATGCCTCCGAAGATATTGATGAGGATGGCCTTAACTCGTCTATCCTTTAAGATGATCTCGAAACCCTTGGTGATCATCTCTTCGTTGGCTCCGCCTCCGACATCAAGAAAATTGGCCGGCTCGGCACCGGCCATCTTTATTACGTCCATAGTAGCCATCGCGAGGCCCGCTCCGTTAACCATAGCCCCGATATTGCCGTCCAGACGGATATAGTTGAGGTTATACTTTTCCGCCATCTGCTCAAGTGGGTCCTTTTCCCGTGGATCATCCAACACCAGCATATCCTTCTGTCTGAACAGGGCATTGTCGTCTATCGTCATCTTGGCATCGAGGGCCACTACCCTTCCATCCCTTGTAATAATGAGAGGATTTATCTCGACAAGAGAGCAGTCAAGAGCTGAAAAAAGCCTGCATACGCCATCCATGACGGAGAGAAGGCCTTTTACGGCATTCGGTGACGGCAGAGGATCAAGCCTGTAAACGAGGTTCCTTCCGTTATAGGGCATCCATCCTGATGCCGGATCAACGCGCTCCTTAAATATCCGCTGAGGCGTTCTGGCGGCAACCTCCTCAATGTCCATGCCACCTGCCTGGCTGAATATCATGGATGGCATCATAGCTGCTCTGTCAACCACCATGCTCAGATAGAGTTCCCTTTCTATATCAAGGCCTTCTTCTATGAGCACCTGGTTGACGGTCACTCCTTCAGCGCCTGTCTGCCGGGTGACGATTTTCTTACCCAGCATGGATTCAACTGCTGTCACCGCCTCATAGGGGTTGTGGACAAGCTTTACCCCTCCGGCTTTACCCCTCCCGCCGGCGTGTATCTGGGCCTTTATGACCCATGGCGGCCCTTGAATTGCCTGAGATGCCCTGGAGGTCTGATCTGAGGACGATATGAGCTGGCCGTTGGGGACAGGTATTCCGTATTTTCTAAAGACATCTTTTGCCTGGTATTCATGCAGTTTCATTTTCCTGGCGCTCCGGTTTCTGGATTGTGAGGCGTTATTCCTTGCATTTAAGTATTAGTGCGTTTAACAGGCCCTTGTCAAGAAACTCTCCAGGTCCCTATTTTTTGTTGACGCTGCCTGGGCCTATCCTCAATAATTACTGGAATTCTCACCTACCCCGGAAGAGGAGACTTCATTATGAAGACAGACGACCCTTTCATATCCATATTTACTAGAGAAAGGCTCTCATCACTCCTGCCGTCCGACACTGCGGACAGGTTCTTTGAGGCATTGCTTGGCGATCCCCATGAGGGAGCCTACGACATGGAGCTTTGTTATTGCGGGAGCAACCTTGATAAACTTGTCTTTGAAATACGACTCAGGCAGCGGCCGGGTAAATGCCTCGCCTGTCATCTGACATACGGACTACCGCAGGTATTTGAAAAACACCCTGCGATAGACCTTAAGAGAGTCTCTGAAAAGGTTAAAGGGTTGATTGAGGGGCAAGCTGCGATCCGCTCATGGAAGCTGGGACCGACCAGGGAAATATCCAGGGAACTCCATGCTATTCCATTTATAATCACGCTTGAAGGACAAAAATCATGATTCCTGATGCCGGGAAGGAAAACTCTGAATTGGCTGACCGGGTACAGGCTCTTATCCTATCATGCAGTACCATAACACTTGCCACCTGCAGCGGGGCTTCGGCCTGGGCTGCACCCGTATATTACTTCTATCAAAGATCGGGTTTTTATTTTTTTTCAAGTCCCGAATCAAGGCATGTCACCGATGCCGTCGCAACAGGAGAAGCGGCAGGCTCGATTCATGCCGCGGGAATTGGATGGAAGGATATACGAGGTATTCAGATGAACGGATCAATTAAGAAAATTGTTAGTCCTGTAGAAGCAGCTCGAGCGATATCCGGATATCTCAAAAAATTTCCGTTTACGGGTGATTTTTTCAGCGACTCTAAGGCAGATTTGGACGGTTTCTTTGGCAGGTTCGGCGTAAGGCTGTATTGTTTCAGACCCAGGCTGGTAATTTATTGCGACAATTCAATCAGGTTCGGTTATCGCGCAGAAATTGATCTGCCGGCTTAGGGAATATTATGTCTCATGATACAATTATGTATCCGGCAGATGAGACATATTCTGGGCCAGTGTCCATCCATAAATGAGATAGTGTCCATCCGGAAATGAGATAGTTTCTTCGAGTTCAAGGCGGGCGATAATTTTAACCACAGGAATACATAGAGGTATTTCGAGGAATAAAATTTGAGTCCAACGCCGAAATCTGGGAAAATAGCCATTTACGGATGGACACGAGCTAGCACTCATGCCCGGAGGTGGCACAACGAAGGATGAAAATGCCGCCAGCCTGTTAAAAATGGGAACTATATGATTTTCCTCCCTCCCAAATGGATTTTGTAAACACTTACCGTCCTGCCCATTGTGGAGGTTAGGGAGGCGGCATGGAAATTGAAAAGAATTTTATATGAAAATGCCCCTCGCATTTACTCCTCCCCCTTGACGGGGGAGGGTGGGGTGGGGGTGATTTTCATGCTTCGTTGTGCCCCTTTCAGGGCATGACCGTTAGTGAAAAAATTAATTATCCAGGAAAGGAGATAAACTAGATAGTGTCCATCCGGAAATAGCAGTTTTTGACCAGCATAGGCGAGACCAAAATCCTCCTGCCTCCGAGATTTTTTGCCGGAGAGAAGATTTATTGAGTTTTTGGCCTTCTATATGCTCAGATTATGTATTTTTAGACAAACCTGTCCCTTTGGCTTCAAAATGCCATCATTTGGTTGAACTGCTGTTTGATTCAAGTGGCAGTTTCGCTCCTCGCTATAGTGAATAAATTGGCCGCTACAATCGATGTCCACACGTAGCTCTTGAAGGAGTTAAAGGACTTCCATGTG
>MNYJ01000192.1 GCA_001874005.1 Desulfobacteraceae bacterium CG2_30_51_40 | reverse complement strand
GTGAGTTGAGATTCGATGTGCGGGTAGTAGAGGTTAAAGGTCTCCTGCAGGATGAGCTTGAGAAGCGGTACAAGGAGTATGTTACAAGAGAGGTTGGAGAGGATCTCTATTTTGATCCGAAGGAGATAGGAAAATCTTCCATCCCTAAGCATTACAGCGCCTGTGTTGACTTCGGGCGGAAGCGCTGCCCGGAGTTGCTTAAGAATGGATGGAAGGCTCTGGCAGGATATTAGAGTCTATGTGCAAAGTTTAAGTTACTTAACGGCCGGTTTCACAGGCGCGGCGATCCTTCAGCGTCCTGTGGGAACGGCTGATAGGATTCTTCTGTATATTCCGGGTACAATTTTTTCATACATTCAGGGCAAATTCCATGACTGAAATCTGCTTCAGGGTGATTAATAAGGTAGTGCTCGATTGGATGCCAGACACCTTCATTGTCTCTTATGGACTTGCAATTTGAGCAAACAGAAACCAAGCCACGTAGGGCCTGAATCTCCATCAAATAGTCAGTCAACCTTCTATTTTTGTCTCCAAGATATTGATTCACATAAATTAGCTCAAGATGGGACTCGATCAGATTTTTGAATTTCAGCATGAGCTGTTCTATTACCGTTGAATACTCATTCCGCTTGACATCCAATACACAAATGGTCCCAAAGGGCTTCTCTCCTGGCCAAAATATGGGAAATCCCAAGTAGGAGATCATGTTCAATTTTACATCCGGATTGTTTTTCCAATGTTTGTCCACCAAGGCGTCAGGAACAAGCAATTTGTTCTTGGATTTAATTACAGTTTCGCAATACAGGCCTGAATCTTCGAAAGATCCTTTCTCTCCCGGATGATAAGGATTGCCTTCGCTTCGGCTTGAAATGAAGACTTCAATATCAGGGGCTCTCAACCTCATGATCAACGCAGCAGGCAACTCGCAAACCTGAGCGAGAATATCAACGATCTGCTGCCAGTTTTCCTGAACGTCTTTGGGAACGGTAATCTCAATTTTTTTATTTATCATCTTCGCCTTCTAACATCCGGGTTAAGCTGAAACACGCATTCGAAGTCAGCCCATTTTTGTTTCCGTCAGGCCTCTTCGAAGCCGGGGATTTCAAGAATCTATGGCCTGCCTGTTTTCAGCTTCAACGAACTTGTTCGAGTATACCCCTCTTTATGGTGAAAAGCATTCTTCCTGTCCGGGATCACATTGGGGAAAGGGGACTTGTTTTGATTATGTTTTATCTCTCCCACAAACCGCGCTGCCTTCACCCTACACAGCCCAGATTTGGCCCGATGCCGAATGCCGCTCCGTCACAAATAACAAATCAATGCCGACACAATATTCAAAAAGACTAAGGATTTCGCTTTTACCGGCAAGGGAACCGTATGGCAGTAACGGTTTATCCACCACCGGATAATCTCCTCTTCATGCGAAGCCAAATCTATGGACTCCAGTCAACTACCCGCAACTAAGCCCTCTGGGTTGTAGTGGGGGCTTGTAAATGCAGGCTGGTTGACTGGGGGCAAGTACCTTTTGCTTGCCGCCGATGGCGATGGGAAATTCAAGGTCTATTCTAGCGGCGTCACGTCTGTCTTCGATCCCTTCCATAATAGCAGATTATCACCGCAGCTTTCAGGTAGTCTATTTGCAGTTTTGACTTCATGCTGCCACCCCATGACCACAATATATAGAGGTTTCTCATACAGCTCTACTCTAATCAAAGACAAAAAATGATCCACCAGGCCGAATAATTGCGTTTTAGGCAGCCGGTAGAGGAAATGGGAAGTAATTATAGGGTAAGGCTCAGCACTTCTTGCTTTTGGCGAGGTTCAGCCTTGCGCAGCAATGTTTTCGAGAGAGGCATACGGTATCAAAGCCCTCCTTAATCCTCTTTTTTGAAGTTGATACCGTGTCAGATACCGTAAAAAGATTTCGATGTCAATAAACCTGATGTCCCCTGGTGAGACCTAAAAAAGACATATAATTAGCTTTATTTCAAGGAGCTATGAGACTTAAAAGGACAGATAAGGAAATGATTAAACCTGTAGATGGTGCCGAAGGCGGGATTTGAACCCGCACGGGCATAACCCACTACCCCCTCAAGATAGCGTGTCTACCAAATTCCACCACTTCGGCAATCCAAATCGAATTCAGGAAGCCTATTTAGGCTGTTCAGTGGTCCCGCCCTGAGGAGCCCCCTGGGAGGGTGCCTGAGTATCCTGGGCTGGAGTCTGAGTGCTCTCAGCCGCAGGTACAGCCTTATCTCCTACGCCCTCCATTATAGATGAAGCAGGTCCTTTTCCAAAAAAGATTGAAAGGCCGAGGGACGTAAGCATGAATACGACAGCGGCCGCCGTCGTAATCTTCTGCAAAAAAGATGATGCCCCGGAGCTTCCGAAAACCGTCTGGCTGGAGCCTCCGAACACGGCACCGATACTGGCTCCTTTGCCTCTCTGAAGAAGGACGATGAGGATAAGTGCCATACACACAAAAACATGTAACAAAATCAATATAATCTTCATGTCAGTTTACCAAAAGGTAATAAATTGCTTAATCCAATTATCATACACTGCAAAATTATCAGTTTGCAAGAAAAATCTTCATATCAGGCGGCCAAAAAATTTACAATGGGGAGGAAGGTGTCGGCCTTGAGGCTCGCCCCACCCACCAGCGCTCCGTCTATGTCCGGTTCCCTCATGAGGTCTTTAATATTGGCCGGTGTAACGCTTCCGCCGTAAAGGATACGGATTTCATCCGAGGTAGGTTTGCCGAATTTCTCGGCAATCCAGCCCCTAATAAACGCGTGCACCTCCTGGGCCTGGCCGGGAGTGGCGGTTCGGCCGGTTCCTATTGCCCATACAGGCTCGTAGGCTATGATGGTGGACCGGGGCATTTTGTCATCCGCAAGAAAGTTTTGCAAAGAGCCCTCAAGCTGCCCCTTTATGATCTCGAATGTCTTTTCGGCTTCTCTCTCCTCAAGGGACTCTCCAATGCAAACAATGGGTATGAGGCCGATCATCACAGCTGCTTTTACCTTGAGATCAACTGTTTGGCTCTTTTCTCCAAAGATAGACCTTCTCTCTGAATGGCCCAGGATGACATGGGTGCATCCCACATCTTGAAGCATTCTTCCTGAGATTTCTCCAGTATAGGCTCCCTTGATTTCAAAGTGCATGTTCTGTGCACTCAAGAAAATCCTCGCCGCGGAAGCCTCTTGCCTGACGGCACCAAGGAAGGTGAATGGGGGAGCAACGAGGACATCCACATCGTCACTTTTGGCGCGGTTGGTTCCTACTGCGTTAACAAGCTCGACTGCCTGAGAAAGGGTAAGGTTCATCTTCCAGTTGCCGGCAATAAGGGGTTTTCTACTTCCCATTCCATTCACCTCCCTGTTAAACTCGGATCAAACGCAATCCTATTTCCTGCCTGCCATAAAAACCGCAAGATCAACCATCCTTGAGGAGTATCCGAACTCGTTGTCATACCAGGCCAGTACCTTGACCATGTCGCCGCCTATCACCATGGTGTTGGGGGCATCCACGATGGAAGAAAAGCTTGAACCATTGAAGTCTGTTGATACCAGTTCTTCCTCGCTTACCTTGAGTATCCCTTTGAGTTCTCCGGCGGCAGCCTCCTTCATGGCCTGGTTTATCTCCTCTGCGCTCACCTTCTTATTCAATTGGGCCACAAGGTCAACAATCGAGACATTAGGCGTAGGCACCCTAATGGAAAGTCCGTTCAGTTTCCCATCGAGCTTTGGTAAAACAAGGGCTACGGCCTTGGCCGCGCCTGTAGTGGTTGGTATCATGGAAAGGGCAGCCGCGCGCGCCCTTCGAAGATCCTTGTGGGGAAGGTCCATGAGTCTCTGGTCGCTCGTGTAGGAATGGGTCGTGGTCATGAGTCCCTTTTCTATGCCGAAGCGATCAAGAAGAACCTTGCAGACAGGGGCAAGACAGTTAGTAGTGCAGGAGGCGTTGGATATTACATGATGAATGGCCGGATCATATTCCTTATGGTTAACTCCCATTACAAAAGTTGCGTCAGGCTTCTTTGCAGGAGCGGAGATTAGGACCTTCTTGGCTCCAGCGGTCAAGTGGGCGGCAGCCTTATCCCTTTCCCGGAATAGTCCTGTGCATTCAAAGACAGTATCAACTCCCAGTTTCCCCCATTTCAGATTTTCGGGGTTCCTCTCCGTATAGACCGCTATCTCTTTTCCGTTGACTATAAGTGAGTGATCGGTGCTCTTTATGTCGGCGTTAAGCACCCCGTGCACCGAGTCGTACTTGAGTAGATGGGCCAGGGTGGCCGGGTCGGTAAGATCGTTTATAGCGCAGAACTCGATGTCGTTTCTTCCAAGCGCAGCTCTAAAGACAACCCTTCCTATACGTCCGAAACCATTGATGCCAGCTTTAAGGGTCATAGCAAGTCCTCCTTAGTAGTTATTTCGTTGTGTTTCTATTTTAATATTATTGGAATATGCCGTTCCATCTCCGGCTTGGCTCCCAAGATAAAGGCGGCCTGGGGCTGTGTATTCCGTTGCTTTCAGATCAAGGCTCATAAGGATAGCGTCTTCTCCGGTATCGGAATAATAATGGGGCCTTCTGCCTACCTCAATAAACCCTGCGCACGTGTAAAGACCATAGGCTTTCTTATTGGAAGGCCTCACCTCAAGCCAGGCGATTCGTCCTCCATCTTTATTCGATACCATGATCATCTCGTTTAGGAGAAAACCGCCTATGCCGTTTTCTCTTCTTTTAGGATGAACAGCCAGATTGAGCAGATGAATTTCGTCCAATATCTGCCAGAAGCAGATATATCCACAAACTTGATTGTCTGAAATATATGCCCAGAGTCTTGAATATCTGTTGGCCATTTCTCCGCGAAAAGCATCTTCTCCCCAGGGGGTAATAAAGGAGAGCCTTTCTATTTCAAGTATAGAGGCGCTGTAACAGCCGAAGTTATCTTCCCCCAGTAAGACAATTGAACCCATATTTATTTGAGAAGAGATCCGGCAAGAGCAATGCTTCTTTTTCCGGCCTCAATGCCTTTTTCTCCAAGCTCCGAAAGGCTCAGGCGATCTCGGTCCTGAGCAACCGCTATAACCATTGGAAGATTAACACCAGTGAGGACCTCGACTTTGCCTTCCTTAAGAAAAGGCATGCTAAGGTTTGACGGAGTTCCCCCGAACATATCGGTCAGAACAAGTACGCCGTTTCCCTTGTCGAGCACCTTGATCTTTTCAGAGATGGCTTTAAGGATATCCTCACTGTCGGTATTCTGACTGATGGAGATGGCTGCCGCTGCATCAAGGCTTCCAAGAATCAACTCCGCGGCCCTTAGGAACTCTTGTCCCAGATCACAATGGGAGATGATCAACAATCCCACCATGCTATAGCTCCTGATCGCTGTCGGTTATTGTCTTGAAAAGATCCCATCTAGTTTTTCCTTCTCTGAGTTTTTTTCTCACGGAACTGCTTCCAAGAAGCCTGGCTATCTTGGCAAGCAACTGAAGATGCATCCCTGAGGTGTTTTCGGGCGCCACCAGAAGGAAGAAAAGATCAGCGGGCTGGTCGTCCATAGCCTCAAAGTTTATTCCCTTTTTGCTGCGTCCGAAGGCTACCACAGGTTTGTCTATCCCCGCGAGCTTGCCGTGCGGTATGGCCACGCCGTCACCAATGCCGGTGCTTCCAAGTTTTTCTCTTTCCAAGAGAACCTGAACAAGAGATTGCATCTTTATTGAAGGCTCTGAACGTACTACGACTTCCGCCAGCTCTTCAATAAGGCCGTTCTTATCCTTGGCACTCAGATCAGGCACTACGTTTACTTCCTTGAATACATCGCTTAATAGCATCAATTAGAACTCCGCCCATGCCTTATGAGACTCAGGCAATCGGCTCTATCAATCCGAGGTTCCCGTCTTTTCTCTTGTAGATGACGTTAACCTCGTTTGATCGCCCGTTTCTGAAGACCAGAAAGTCCTGTCTGGACATCTGCAACTGCATCGCGGCCTCCTCCGGATCCATTGGCTTGGCAACCAGTTTTTCAATCTCTATAACAGGTTCATCGGCAATTTGGCCGACACTTTCCTCAGCCTCTGCCGTATCCGCTATTGTCCCTGTCTTGGAAGCGTCTGTGCGGCGGTCTCTCAGCTTTGATAGGTGTCTCTTGAGCTGTATCTCCACCTTGTCCATTACCTGATCAATAGCTGAATACATGTCCCCCGTCTCTTCGACAGCCTTTATCCTTGTTCCGTCAATACTCAGGGTGACATCAGCCTGATGCCGGAATTTCTCGACACTAAGGACAATTTGCGCCTCAAGCGGTGAGTCCAGATATTTACGAAACTTAGATATCTTTTCAACCGCGTATGATCTTAGGCTTTCCATGGGCTCCGTATGCCTGAAAGTTACTGTAATCTCCATATGGCAATCCTCCTGCCTGATGAAATCTCCGGAGTGATTTCCGGATATCTGAAATAATATAAGAACAGCCGCAAAAATAAACAAATCGGGCGAATCCGCCAGCCATGCTAGAATGCCGTTCGCCTTTTTCGCGACGGCAGTATCTTTAAGGTCTCCCTGTATTTTGCCACCGTTCGGCGGGCAAGCCTGATGTTCATCTTTTTCAGGATATCGGCAATCTCCTCATCGCTATAGGGATTTTTCTTATTCTCCTCTTTTATAATATTTCGGATATGCTCCTTAACGCTTTCCGATGCGATATCGTCACCATCAACCCTTCTGACGGAGCTGTTGAAGAAAAACTTCAGCTCGAATATCCCCTGAGGTGTAAACACATACTTGTTTGTGGTCACCCTGCTCACCGTGGATTCGTGCATCTCGATATCCTCTGCGACGTCACGCAGCACGAGAGGCTTAAGATGGGCGATACCTCTGTCAAAGAAATCCCTCTGGAAGCGAACTATGCTTTCCGTGACCTTGTAGATCGTCCGCTGTCTTTGGTGAATGCTCTTTATGAGCCAGGCAGCCGACCTGAGCTTTTCCTGTATGTAAGACTTTGCGTTAGAGGAAACCTGGTCTTTGCTGCTCAATATATCCTTATAATAACTGTTGATGTGTAGTTTTGGAAGCCCGTCTTCATTTAGAATAATCTCGAAGTCATCTCCCACTTTGATCACATAGATATCAGGAACAATATAGATGGGCTCATCTTGTGAAAAACCCCTTCCCGGCGTAGGTTCAAGGCTTTGAATGATCGAGATCGCATTTTGGATCTCCTCCCCTGAGACATTCAATGCCTTTGCTATATGATCATAGCGCTTGTTTTCCAAGTCGTGAAGATGAAGTGAAATAAGCTTTTCCACCAGGGTTCCGTTGAGGCCAAGAAAATCGATTTGGAGAAGAAGGCATTCCCTTGTGTCCCTGGCTGCAATCCCTATCGGGTCAAAGCGCCTAATAATATTAAGTACTTCGACAACCTCCGGGACAGTTCTCCCCGTTGTCGAGGCTATCTCATCATCTGTGACGTCAAGATAACCGTGCTCGTCAAGATTGCCTATTATAAACGCCCCTATCTCCTTCTGTGTATCGTCCAGCTTATTCATGTTGAGCTGCCAAAGGAGATGGTCGTACATGCTTGTCTTGATGGCCCTGTTGCTCTCGGGGGAAGGGAGGTCCTTTACCTCATAAGCCAGATCGTTACCCCATTTGCTGTATTCTGATAGATAGCCCTCCCAATCCATTTCCTCCTTAGGGCTGTCTTCTATCTTCCGGTTGTCGTAGCTCTCCGGGATTTCAGCGCTTGAACCCTCTGAGTCCTGCTGTGTCTCTCCCTGAGTGTCTTCCGGCGCTGACTCTTCTAGAACCGGATTTATCTGAATCTCCTCCATGATGGTATCAAGGAGTTCAAGCCTCGAAAGCTGCAGCAGCTTTATTGCCTGCTGCAACTGAGGTGTCATGATAAGTTGCTGGCTAAGGTTAAGCGATTGTCTAAGCTCTAATGCCATATAACCAGGATATCCGTCTTATGTGTCATTTCGTTGCTGTTCCGCCTTGCCCCTTGGGGAAAATTGTGGCTTTGACTTTTTTATCACCAGCTCCATCAACCAGTATCCTGTTTTCCTTAAGATAGATGGTTATCCTGGTGCCCTGAACCGAGTCCCGCTCCTGAGTCAGAACGGGATTACCTGTGAGTATTACCTTTTCATCTTTCTGAAAGAACTCAGCCTTATCAGCCGTTGCAACTCCTCCTTCAGTTCTGACAACCCTGACCGAGCCGCTTGCCTCGATTCGATCGATGCCGGCCTCCGGATTATCCTTTTCGAGCCCCTTAGAAGCCGCCTTGGTATAGAATACACGCATTTCGTCACACTGCATCTCAAAGCCGCTTGCCTTTGCAGTCACGCTTCCCTTAAATGAGATTGTGTTCTTGGATCCGATCACCTCAAGGCTGTCAGACCTTATTACAATAGGCTCCCCCGTGTCTTTAACGAAATCCTTGACCGCACCCGATGCCAGGGAAAAAAACAGCACAAGGGCTCCCAGAAGGGAAAAAAATGTCTGCAATCTAATTGAGCTTTTCATTATCAGTGTAGAGTCTCGTTATGGTGGTTGTAACGTCCTTGTTTATTTTGATGGTCTCGTTTTCAAGATCAGCCGAAAATCCCACTCCCTCAACAGTGAAAAAAGGCCCCCACACCTTCACAGGCCCATCGCTATTAGCTTTCCTTTTCGCCTCTTCTATAGTGACTTCCTCAGCGGACATCCGGTAGCCGTCATCTGATTGGCCGCGAATTTGTCCCTTGAGGACAATGAGCCCTTGTTTCCTAAAGTATGTTCCCTCTTTTCCCGTCAATTTCATGGGGGCCCTTTCGGAAGATTCAAGGCGTAAGACAAAATCCCTGAAGAGCACCTTCTCGTTATCCTCGGAAAAAAGGACTTCAGCCGCGTCCAGTTCCCATTTGAGACCTCTGTCGGGATCATCCTGCGCATAATGAACCTCTTTTATCTTGACCCCTTCACCTGGAACAAATTCGGGAAGGGAGCTTGTTTTCTCAGGCTCTTTAGCAGATCTTGCCAAAAAGAAGGCGGCCAATGCGATAAGGACTCCCGCTCCCAGGAGGGGCCAGTAGCGGCTCAAACCTCCCCATCTGAAACTGGAAGTGATTATAGCCAACCTATAATGCCTCTGTAAAGTTCATTCGCCCTCTCCCGCTTCAAAAGCATTTTCAGGAAAGGTTCGACACGCAAGGAGCCAGTCGCAGACTTCCCTTACAGCGCCGCGTCCGCCAGGTTTCTGCGTCACAAGATCGGCGGCCTCTATCACTCGAGGCACGGCATCTGCCGGGGCAAATCTCAAGGCCGTCTCACGGAACATGGGAATATCAGGAAGATCATCGCCCATCGCGCCTGTCTGGTCGGGTTCTATGCCCAGTTCTTTTAAAACAGTGTGCATGATGCCGGGCTTGTCTTCTATTGCCTGAAAAACCATCTCTATACCCAGTTCCATTGCCCTTCGCTCAACGATCTCAGATATTCTGCCGCTTATAAGCACAGGGATGATACCAGCATTGATAATGGCCTTAAGGCCTACTCCGTCCTTCGCGTCAAAGCTCTTGGCCTCGCCCCCGCCCGGTATCAGCCAGATGCGCCCATCGGTGAGAACGCCGTCAACGTCTAAAAAAATGACCTTTAACGTCCTGGCCTTTTTAACAAAGCAATCCCTGGCCTTGTTCAATAACTTGTTCTGCTGGGGCGTGTGCAATTGGAGCGCCTTTGTGGTTAAGGAGATGTTCTTTTTTCCTGAGGCACGTGGAGGTTTGCTCCTTTTCATGGTCTAAGGGCCTTGTTGATCCTCTGCATTACAGCTACAAGATCTTCAAGCTCTCTGAGGGGAATGGAGTTGGGCCCGTCACAAAGCGCCCTGTCCGGATCGGGATGAACCTCCAGAAAAACCCCGTCGGCTCCGGCCGCAACCGCTGCTCTTGCAAGGACCTCCACATACTCCCTCTGACCTCCGGAGCAGGAGCCGTTGCCCCCTGGAAGCTGAACGCTATGTGTCGCATCAAAGACCACCGGATAACCAAGTTGTCTCATGACTGAAATGGCACGCATGTCCACCACTAGATTATTGTATCCGAAGCTGAAGCCCCGCTCCGTCAATATGAGCTTCCGGTTTCCTTCCGAAGCAGCCTTCTCCGCCACCCTGCCTATCTCCCATGGGGATAGAAACTGCCCCTTCTTTATGTTCACAGGCAAACCGGTTGCGGCGGCCGCCCGGATAAGGTCTGTCTGGCGGCAGAGAAATGCCGGTATCTGGATTACGTCCAGTATTCGCGCCGCTTCCGGAATATCAGTTACTGAATGCACATCCGACAGCACAGGCAGGCCTGTTGTTTCCTTTACCCTCGATATGATCCCGAGCCCCTTATCAATGCCTGGCCCCCTGTAAGAGGATATGGAGGTCCTGTTGGCCTTGTCATAAGAGGTCTTGAAAATGATGGGTATGGCAAGCCTTCCGGATATTTCTTTAAGCGCCGCCGCAACATCAAGGGTGAGCGCCTCATCCTCAATAACGCAGGGGCCGGCAATAAGAAAAAACGGCGCTCCTTGCCCTATATCAATTTTTCCAATCTTGAAGGTCTCGGTCAATCGTTAAACTTCCTTAAGCTGGTATCCTTAAACGTTTACTAACGGGTTAGCGCCCCACTCGCTCATGATAAATGACCCTCCCCAGGTGCGTGGGAGGGCCATTAAGATGTCAGCACTTTCCTATTACTAGACAAAGTGACTCATAAAGTCAAGGAAGCGTGAATGAAAACGGATATCAGAGATACCGCCTGCGGACGTCGTAGGGAGCAGACGCGGCTCCTTAATCGGACGGCGCTTACGGAGGGGGCTAGCTGTTCTTGTCACAAGTAACGAAAAAATCACCCGGAGCGTAGCGATCGGGTGGATTGATTTTGTTACGCAATAATTTCATTCAGCCCTTCAATGACCTGATTCAACTCTTCCAGAGATGCTTTGCCAATGAGTTTCCCTATTCTTTCTATTGACAGGGTTCGGATTTGACTAATTTTAAGCCGCGATTTCTTGGGTAAATCGGGAGACTTCAGTTCAAGGGTTAAGGGGAATCCAGCTTTTTGTGGTTGGCTTGTGATAGCCACCGCTATAACTGTACCTGAGCGTTCATTAAAAATGTCGTGGCTTAGAATGAGCACAGGGCGCAAGCCTGCTTGTTCATGACCTCGTACTGGATTCAAATCCGCCCAGCGAATTTCACCTCTCAATATTCTGGCCATTGGCTCACATCCTCAGCTAGTCCTTCTTCAGCCATAGATTTTTCAAATTTCGGATCGAGTTTTGCGCATTCAATGGATAGCCGACTGCGCTTCATTCTGGTAAGTTTTTCGCGTACAGCATCACGGATTGCCTGGCTGCGATTTTGATAATAATTCTCCTCGACCAGTCTATCCAATTCACCGATAAATTCGGTGTCTATTGTAATTGCTATTTTTGCTTTTCCCATAAATCAACCTCCTTCGGTGGTATTCCATTATATCATACCAATGAAAAGAGAAGCAAATATAATTTTGTATTCTTTCAGTGTAACGCCCTGTATCTGCCGACGCCGCCGCGGACTTTCGGAAATCTACCGTAGGCATCCGGCGTCGGCTGGATGAAATTGTTGGCCGCTCCTATCTTAAATATCGAGGGCAAAACGTATTGCACGCCCAACTTCAACCAATTTTGGCAGAGGTAGAAACGTGATCAATGCCCCGATCTTACCCTTTGGAACAGTCTGCAAGTGATCGCAATTGACGGCACAATCCTGGGGCATGCCATCAGCTTTCGAGAGAAATACCTCAGAGGGTATATTGCGGATTTTAGTTGTGATGGGAGCGATTGTTACTTCTCCAAGGTATTCCAAAACAGAATCTCGGGTCAGGATTAGAACAGGCCGTTTTTTATCTGGCGGTATGAACTTATACCAACGTATTTCACCGTGTTTCATTCATCACCCCAAGCCTGCTCAGTTTCCCAAACTGAGAACTCATCGGCGGCAACTGGATGCTGCTCGTACCCCCGGCGATGTTTACGTTCCATTTGCTCAAGGCTGTAGCGCGCAAGGGCGTCACGGAGCGCCTTTCTGGCAAAAGCAGAACGAGTTGTTTGGAGTTCCTTTGAAACACGATCCACCGATTTGACAAGATCATCATCAAGTGTCATCTGAATGGTTCTCATATCGTACCTCTATAATGTGGCTTTTTATAGCTATATTAATCCACATTACAGACTATGTCAAATCGATTCTTTGGGCTAACATTTAGACAACCTGCATTTCTGCGCCCGCAGGGCTTGGCGCGGTTTGTGCGTCAAACGAGCGCAGCATGTAGGACAAACCGTAACAAAAAAAAAGGCAGGTTGATCCAGTTATACGATTTTTTTACCGGGTAGGTCTGGGGCCTCTGAGCCCCATTCCCCCCTAAGAACCGTACGTGAAAGTTTCCCTTCATACGGCTCAAGCATTTCAGAAGGGCGCCCTT
>MNYJ01000173.1 GCA_001874005.1 Desulfobacteraceae bacterium CG2_30_51_40 | reverse complement strand
GCAGGCATCCTCCTCGGCAAATGGGAGCCAGAAGGTGAGGGTGGAGCGGGTCTCGGTTCCCAGGACCAGCACGTCTGCCGTTATCTCCGATTCTATCCATGCAGCGTGGGCCTTTAGATAGATGAGGTCGAAGTTACCAACCCCTGTCTCATCCGTTGTGACCGATGCGGGCACTGCACCCGATGAGGAGTTGGGCGGCGTGAGTTCGCCGTCAAAGTTCCTATCTTCTCCCGCATCAACTATCAAATTGCGGTTTTCATCTTCGTTACGGTAAACGTCTCCTCCGATAGCGCGGTGGATCTTCACTGTATTCCCCACAGCTTCGTCAGTTAACGAGTTACCGGGCACCAGTGTCAGGGTCTCTTTGCTTACGCCTCCAATCCCAATTGTATAAATGCCATTGTTTTCGGCAGAACCTGATACCGTTATCTGGTCCCCGGGCATAAAGCCGTCCTGTACAAAGTCTCCATCGTCTTCCCTTTGTATGGTATCATCTGCAGGGTTGTTATTGTGGAAGCTAATTTTGTTTGAGGTTACGCCCACACCCGCGGAATATGTTGCAGTGGGAATGCACGGCGGAGGAGGTGTTCCGTTGATCGCCCATCCTCCGACAGCATATTGGGTCGGCCATGTCCCCAGCGTCACGATCGCCCCTGATACAGGGTTGCCGTTGGAATCCAGGACCAGCACCGACATGGGCAGTTTATAAGCGGTGTTGTTTTCAACGGATTCGATCTTGGTAGAGCGTCCGATCACGACCGACCCCGCAGTTCCGCCGATTATTATCTGAACCTCATCTGAAATGAGAGGGGTGCTGCCGACAACCTCCGCGTGAACCGTCACCCCCAGCCCGCCCGAACTCAGCGAACCGGAGGTAAATGTGGACTGCGCAACGCCGAAGTCGTTTGTATAGACGATAACCGGAGAGATGCTCTCACCCCCTCCGGTGGGGTTAAGTATGGAGAAGGCTACCGGCGCTCCTCCTACCACCTGGTCTGTTGCATTCTTCACTGTTGCCGTAAGGGTTACCGTGTGCTTTGTTGTGCCGGTGCTGGGGGCGACAACCGTGGCGCTTGCCTGAAGGGCCAGTTGTGCGGCCTGGACCGGCGGCGCGGAAAACGCTATGGTCATGCTGTCGCTGACCGCCGGGTTGTCTGCGTCGGAGACCTGAACCGTGGCCACTCCGGCATCATCCGAGCTCAAAAATGCCGACGCCTTGCCTGAAGCCACCGCTTTGTTACGGACCTTGGTCCCTAATAAGTTGTCCCATTCCCCAAGGGTGGTGGCAAACCGCACATTGGCTTGTGTCGGCGCCTGAACAACTATCAGAACTCCGCTTATGATTGTGACGTTAGCCCCAACACCTTCAGTTGTAAGTGCGTCAGTCCCGATAAGTGTGAGCGTCTTGCCGTCCGCTGAGATTGAGGCTATAGTGAAAGCGCCGTTGTTTCCAGCCGATCCCGCCCCGGATACAAGGATCTGCTGCCCCGCCACAAAGCCGTCCGTCAAGAAGTTTCCTGTATCCCGAGTTATTGTGTCGGGGTCGGGGTCTGCGTCTGCAAATGCTATGTCACTGCTTATGGTCTCTGCCTCGGTGTATGCGCCGTGGGGATCTGCGGTAGGCGAGATTATGCCGAAGGCCTGGCCTGTGATGCTGACCGTGTAGGCTATCGTGGCAGCGGCCCCCAGGGAGTCGGCCTTGACCGTTACGTCGCCCTGTCCTGTTCCGGTAACAGTTATGGTCACCTGCCCGGCCACGTTGGTTTTGATAGCCGTTTGAGGGCCGATAACATCGGTGCCATGAGTCAAAGTTACGGTCCCGTTTCCGGATGCGGCAAAGAACATATCCGCATCGAAGATGGCAACCCCTCCGGCATCGGTAAGAGTCGCGGTAAGGGTCGCCGCTGTGCCTCCCACCTCGAGGTTAGTGGCATTGGTTGTGAGAGCGACCGTGGTTCCTGTTATCTGGATGGGGATCTGCCTTGATGCAAGTCCGGTTACCGTTGCGGTTATGGTCACGGTCTGGTTTTTCTTCTCGACAGTCCCTGAGGAAAAGAGGATCTTTGCCTGACCGTTTGCGTCCGTCTCAACGGATGTCGCGCTTATCTGGCCTCCGCTTGCGCTGAAAAGCACCACTACTCCTGCGACCGGAACGCGGTTTGCGTCAAGGACAGTTGCCGTTATGGTAGCGCTATCCGAGTTATCGGATTTTACGGATGTCTGGGATGTGGATAGGCTCAAGACATCTGAGACCGCTGTGAACGCCACGTTGGTCTCACCTGATACTCCTCCCGCTGTTGCCTTGACCTTGGCAGTGGCCGCGATTGTAGCGCTTCTGAGAGCAACGTTTGCTATCCCGCCCCCGGTTGATGCCGTAGCCGAAGTGGTTCCTGTTGAAGTGAAGACGCCGTGGGTGGTCGTGAAACTGACAACCGTGCCGTCCGCGACGTTGCTTCCGTTTGTGTCCTTCACCTCGGCTGTTATGACGGTGGTGCTTGTGCCGTCGGCCGGGATGCTGTTGGACCCTGCCGTAACCGTAACGGTTTTAACCGCCGCTGCTATGATTGTAACAGAAGTTGATCCGGATGCGCCTGCGGTGTGGAGTGCGGATATGAAGGCCGTTCCAGGGGTCTTGGACACCGTGTAGGTGACGGAGGCATATCCTCCGGTAGTGGTTGCGGTGGCGGCGGAAAGGCTTCCCGACCCGGAGAGGAAGAAGTTGAGAGTCTCGCCGTCGGCCGCGGGGTTGCCCCTGTTATCCCTGGCAAGGGCCGTTATTTTACTTGTGCTTGATCCATCCGCGGTAAGGTTGTTGGGCTCAGCGGTCATGGTGATGGAGGAGATGGCCCCTGTCACGAACTTAACCTCTGTTTCACCGGTTATGCCGCCTGCTGTGGCCCTTACAACCGCTTTACCAGTGATATTTGAGCTTCTCAGGCTGACGGTTGCGATTCCGGCCGAGGTGGTTGCGGTGGCGGCGGAAAGGGTTCCCGCTGTGGTGGTGAAACTCACTATAGTCCCATCCGCTATGTTGCTGCCGTTGTCGTCTTTGACCAGGGCGCGTATCTGGGTCTGGGCGGTCCCGTCGGCCGGTATGCTCTCAGCACCGGCGGTTACCTCAACGGAGCCTACTATTGCGGTTATAAGGATGATATTGGCGCTGGCGGATGTTCCGTTCGGCGCCCTGGCCCTCAGGGTCTCGGTTCCTGGTGTCTGTGATGCAGTGTAGGTGACGCTCGCCGCACCTCCGCTGGTGGCGGCAGTCGGGGAAGACAGGGTGCCGGTTCCTATCTGAACGTCGAAGGAGATTACCTCTCCGTCTTCCACTGCGTTTCCGTAGGCGTCCCTGGCAAAGGCTTTGAGCGTGCTGGTGCTGCTCCTATCAGCCCTTATGTTGTTAGGGAAGGCATCCAGTGTAAGGGATGCCGCCGGCCCGGGTACGAACTGCACTGTCACATTGGAGGTAGCTCCGCCCGATGCCGCCGTTATGGTTGCCGATCCAACGATGGTGGGGCTGAAAAGGATGACCGAGGCAATGCCGTTGGTGGTTGAGGCCGTAGGTGCCGACAGGCTTCCGGCGCTTGTGGTGAAGCTGACAAAAGTTCCGTCGGCTATGTTGTTGCCTGATGTGTCCTTGACTGTTGCCCTTATTGTAGTGTTGGAGGTGCCGTTTGCGACTATGCTTGTGGAAAGGGAGGTAACGGTCACGGATCCCACCGACGCCTGTATGAGGGTCAAGGTAGTGTCGGAGACTGCGCCGTTGGTTGAAGTCGCCCTTACGGTTGCGGTGCCTGGGGTGTTGGACGCGGTGTAGGTAACGGTTGCAACCCCGCCCTTGGTCTCTGCTGTCGGGGCCGAGAGGTTCCCTGACCCGGCAAAGACTGAAAAGCTTATCACCTCACCGTCTGCAACTGCATTACCCTGGCCGTCCGTTACCTGGGCCCGGATTACTGAGGTGCTCTTTCCGTCGGCTGTGAGGTTGTTGGGATTTGCGCCAACCGCGATGGCGCTTACTGAGCCGGGAATGAAGGTGACGACGGCGGTTCGCGAAAATCCTCCGGCCGTGGCCGTAATAGTTGCAACGCCAACAAGGGTGGCGCTTGTCAAGTTGACCTTGGCAACACCGTTTGTCGTTGAAGCCGAGGCTGAAGAAAGAGTGCCCGCGGTGGTTGTGAAGCTAACAAAAGTTCCGTCTGCAATGTTGTTTCCAGCGGTGTCCTTGACGGTAGCGGTCACGAGGGCCTGCGATGCGCCGTCGGCAACAAGGCTTTGGGCTCCTATGGAAACCTCAACCGACCCTACCGTTGCCTGGATGAGGGTGATGGCGGCGGTTGCGAAGTTACCGTTTGTTGAAACGGCCCTTATGGTGACTGTGCCGGGTGTGCTGGAGGCAGTATAGGTAACGGTTGCCAGGCCGCCTGATGTATCATCCGTCGTAGATGAAAGGATGCCTGAGCCTGAGGTGATGGCGAAGCTTATCACCTCACCATCTGCGACCGCGTTACCCTGGCCGTCCGATACCTGGGCACGGATAAGCGATGTGCTCTTTCCGTCCGCGCTCAGGTTGTTTGGTGCAGCGCTCAGGACTATGGTGCTCACTGAGCCAGGAATGAAGGTTACAGTTGCCGTTCCGGAAAATCCTCCGGCCGTGGCCGTGATAGTCGCAACACCTACAGTGGCGGGGCTGAACAGTGTAACCCTTGCCTCACCGAGGGAGGTCGTTGCGGTCGCAGATGACAGGGTTCCGGAGGTTGTTGTAAAGCTTACAACGGTTCCGTCTGCTATTGGGTTTCCCACGGTATCTATTACGGTTGCTATCACAGGAGTTCCCGATGTGCCGTTTGCAACCAGGGAAGTGGCTCCGGTTGCCAGGGTCACAGCGCCTACCGTGGGAGTGATGAGATTTATGTCCGTGGTGGAAAAGGCTCCGTTTGTCGCCTCAGCGGTTATCTGAACGAGTCCGGGGGTGGAAGAGGGCGTGTAAGAGACCGAGGCGAATCCGCCGCTTGTGGAGGCGGTTAAAGCGGAAAGAGTGCCGGAGCCGGTAGTTATGGCAAAACTTATCACCTGGCCGTCTGCCACGGGGTTTCCGAATGCATCAATTACTTGCGCCCGCAACGTGCTTATGGTGGAGCTGCCCGCTGTCAGGTTGTTGGGGGTGGCCGTCAGATTGATCGCGCTTGGAGGGCCTGCTATAAATGTGACAACCACGCTTGCCGCAGCCCCTCCGGCTGTAGCGGTAATTGTTGCAAAGCCGATGCGGGTGGCGCTTATAAGGTTGACGGAAGCGTTGCCGTCGTCAGTCGTCGCGTTTGAGGCGGAAAGGAGGCCTGCTGTTGTGGAGAAGCTTACCACAGTCGGGCTTGTGATGGGATTCCCGTTTGTGTCGTTTACAAGCGCGGTAATCTCGGTGCTTGTGGTTCCTCCTGCGATGAGTGTCTGCGCCTTTGCGGTAAGGACGATCGAGCCAACGACCGCCTGAACAAGGCTGATGTCAACCGTAGCGATTACTCCGTTTGTGGCCTCTGCTTTTACCGTCTCAACCCCCACGGTGGTGGAGGCCGTATAGACAACCTCAACTCCGCCGGCTGCCGTCGTAACGGTCGCGGTGGATAAGGCGCCGGCTCCGCTGGTCATTGACAGGGTAATCACCTCATCGCTTATTTCGTTTCCGTTTGCGTCAAGGGCCTTTACCAGTATTTTGCTCTGACTGATCCCGTCCGCAACAAGGCTTTGGGGTGAAGGCACAAGAGAGAGGGTTGTAACGGGTCCTGGAATAAAAGTCACCTGGACAGTGCCGGAAACCCCGTCCGCCGTTCCGGTGATGGTGCATATTCCTATTCTGACGGGGCTGGTCAGGTAGGCATAGGCGAACCCTCCGCTGGTCGAGGCCGTGAAGGTGCTCTGGCTTCCGGCCTGATCCTTGTCTATATCGCCGGATGTGACTGTAAAGGTTACTGTCCTTCCATCCGGCACTCTGGCGCCATTTGTGTCAAGGACTTCGGCCGTTATCCTGGCCTGGGAGAGGCCGTCTGCCACAAGCTGGTCTGCTCCGGTGGTCAATTCTATCGAGCCTATGACAACGGTTTGGGATTCGCCCCCTGCTCCTCCTCCGCTTCCACATGATGCCAGGAAAGGAATCAGTGCCCCGAGGATCAGGAAAAATCGCCCAAAGCGTCCAAGAGTCAGCCTCATATCTCTATTGCCCCCTTCATTTTTGTCTCAAAAGTTCCTTTGCTTCCCTGCCTGCCCTTCCTGCCGGATCGAACTCCATGGCCTTCTGCAACTCTTTTTCCGCCTCAGCCCTGCGGCCGGTGGCAAGTAGGAGCTTTCCCAACTGTAAACGCACCAGCGCGTATTCAGGGTCGGTTGAGACGGCGCGTCTGTAGGCATCCTCCGCCTCCTTCTTCTTACCCATCGCCTCGAAGGTTATGCCCATGTTCATGAGGCCGACGCTGTAATTAGGCATCAACCCAACGGCTTTTTTATAGCTTTCAAGGGCCTTTTCGTAGTTTCCCTTGTTGTAATATGCCAGTCCCAGGTTGTTGTATGCAAAATGGGGTGTGGCATAAGTGAAATCATCCGCGGCCTTCTTGAACTCCTCTATGGCCTGATCCCAGTTTCCTTTTATCAGATAGACGGTTCCCAAGTTGTTTCTTGCAGCCGGGAAGGTAGGCCTGAGGCTTAGGGCCTTGTGAAAATGCTCGATTGCCTCCGTATATGCCCCCATTGCCTTATAGGCCAGGGCCAGTTCATGCTGGATATCGGCGCTTTCGGGATCAAGGGATGCGGCCTCCTTAAGATGCTTCAGTCCTTCGCCGGTGTTTCCCCTCTGAAGCTGAGCGAGCCCCATATCCTCCATTGCCCTCGATCTTTTGAGTCTCACCTCGCGGTCCATGGCGCATCCTAGCGCTAAGGTCAGTATGACAAGAATTACCGGAAGGGTCCTGTAATTGATCATAAGGAATTTCTCCTTAATGCCTTACCGTGGGCGAAGGCACTACCCTGGGGGTCAGGAAGACCAGAAGTTCCGTCTTGCCCATTCCTATCTTTTGCGCCTTGAATGCCCAGCCGATCACCGGAATGTCCTGCACCCAAGGGATCCCGGCAACCGATTCGCTTTTGTCTTCCTTGTAGATACCGCCTATAACCAGGGTATCACCGGATCTCACCATGAGTTTGCTCTTTATGGTCTTTTCGGTCTTACCGCTCAGGTCGGGGTTTGCCTTGTCATCGGTTACCTCAACCTCCATTGTAACGTAATCGTTGAAACTCACGGTCGGGGTTACTGCAAGTGAGAGGGTGGCTTCAAGCTCCTTCACATCCCTCTGGTCGGCAGTAACTATCTCCTTATAAATAATGTCGCCTCTGCTTATTATGGCCTTTTCGCCGTTACTTGCCATGACCTTGGGCGCTGAGATGATCTTTACCTTGTTTTCTGCCTCTGCAAGGGCGAGGGAGGCATCAAGGGTCAGGATGCCAAGGCCCCTGTTGGTAAGTCTTGATAAGGACAGGCCCAGGTTGGACACCCAGTCGGTAGGGGTATTGGATGAGAATGTCCCACCCACGATCATGTCGCCGTAGGTGGTGTACTGCGTTGGGTCTGTTCCCCAGTCCTGGGTTTCATGTTTACGCCACCTACGGTCTATGCCCGGCGTGGTTCCATCAACGGAACCCCACTTGACTCCAAGGTCCCTTCCGAAACTGGTTGAAGCGTCAACGATCCTTGCCTCGATCATGATCTGCTTGACCGGTGCGTCGAACCTCTTGGCGATTTCTCTGGCCTCCGCTATTGTCTGCGCAGTATCCCTGAGTATGATGGTGTTCGTTCGCTCATCAACGCTCACCGTCCCCCGGTCGCTTTTGACCTTCTCAATATGATCTTTTATTTCCGTGGCCTTGGCAAAATCCAGTGTCAGATATTCGGTAACAAGGGGTTCGGCCTTTTTTGCCTCTTCTGCTTCCTTTATTTCCTTGGCCTTGAGGGCAAGTTCCTCATCCTTTTTTCTCTTCTCCTCTTCCTCAACCTGGGCAAGGCGCGTCCTGGTGGTGACCCAGATAACGTTACCCTGGCGACGCATGGCGAGGTCGTTATTGGCAAGCACGAGATCCAGCGCCTGGTCCCACGGCACGCTTTTAAGGCGCATGGAGACAACCCCCTTGACATCCGGCCCCCAGACGATGTTGAGGTTGCTTACCTCTCCAATAAGCCTCAGTACATTTGTCACGTCGGCATTTACAAAATCCATGGTCATCTTCTGCCCGACATAACTACCCTTTTTAAGACCGGGAATAACGGAGGCATCCTTGGCAGGTTCTTTGGCCTTCTTGGGGCTTGCGGGATTGTCTGAGGTCTTCTTGGTTAAGCTTGATTCAGCAATTTTTTTCTTGTCGGCTGCCTCCCTTGTTTTTCCGGGAAGGGGTGCAAAATCCATCCGTATGATTCCCTGCCTCTGCGTGAGGTGATAGGGAACTATATCCTGAAGTTTAAGGGAAACAGCCAGGCTTTGGCTAGGCTCAGAAAACTCGGTAACTACGGACTCAATAGGCGGTACCGGTGGCAATTGACTGATCCGTTTTTTGAGCGCGGGCTCGATCCCTGTCTTTTCAAGATTGACCCGCACCACTCTTTCGGCTGATCTTTCCACCCCGTATTTGATTTCCCTGTCCGCAGTGATGGTGACTCTTGTGGTTCCCTTTTCCATGGCGGCGAGATCAATATCAAGCAGCCGTGCAAGCCTATGATCTTTATCAGCGCCTTCCTGGCTCAATGATGACTTTATAGTAGCTAATATCCGTTTTTCTTCATGAGAAAGGGATGCAGTTACTCCTGCGGCAAGCTCGGCATCCAGCCGGACGATTTCGGATTCACCCGGCACCTCCGCGAATGAAACTGAAAGGATATTGGGATCGCCTGTCTTAATAATATCCTTGAGCGCAGGCCCCCTTGAGGCCTTGATATCTATGTAAAGCCTTTTTTTATCCGGTGAGGTGAAGCTGATATATTGGGCCTTGCCGTCAGTGAGTATCTCCAATTCAGTTGCGCCGTCAGGCAACTGTTTTACGGTTATCCCCTCAACAACCGTTAGCCCTCCTTTTGCCGGGGGAGCCTTTCCATTTTCCGTTGTGGCGCAGCCCGGGATAAAGAGCATGGCGCAGAGGGCCGGAAGCAGCGCCGTAAACCGGAGGCTTCGAGGCTTTTTCCGAATTGTATTCATACTGTGATCTCCTTCCACTTCCTATATCCCTCACCCTCTACGGGGGAGGGAAGGGTGGGGGTGCTTTTCATATAAACGGTCAGATGGGCTACTCTTTGTAGAGCTTCTTTTCTATTTCCCTTGTTATTATCCTTCCACGAAAATCACGGAACTTTTCGCGGATCGCCACCTTGCCGTCCAGTATCTTCACGACTACTCCGCCGTTTAGTCCTATGGGAGTTCCGTGCACTATGGGATAACCGAGACCTTTAGCATCCTTTACCATGGCCCAGCTTCCTTTAGGGGTGAGCACTATGGCAATGAGATCTAGCTGGGATAGATCCAGCGTTTCAAGATAGGTCTTCGGGCGGCCGTCTTCCTGGGCTTGGGGAATTACTTCTTTTACGGCAAGAAAGCTCCTAAACGGGTCAGGCTTGCCCTCAGGGCTGTAACGGTAAGTATCCTTAGCGCCGGGTTGGGTGTCGGGTGCCTTCCCTGTTAGCGCAGGCAGTTCCCTCGGCCCCCTCGGGCCCTTGTATATGACCTTGACTGGTTCGTCCCCGGATGCCCCTATCAGGAGAAGTGCGGCGAGCACCGTTACGATAAGAAAAAGGCTATTTTTTCTTCGGCTGGGCCGGTTCATCTGCTTGCCCTTTGAACCTGTAGGTAACAGCCTCGCATTTCGTGTTGAGCGTGTTTGAAAGCTCGGCCACAGGCTTCATGTTTACTTCAGTGATATTTACTATCCGCTCCATGCTGCCTATTTTGTCAAAAAAAACGGCAACATCATGGTAGCTGCCTCCTACTTCAAGGGAAAACGGGATTTCTACATAGAAGCCCTTGGGCCTCTCCTTTTGTGGAGTAAACATCTTGAACTCAAGTTTGGATTCGCTGCCCTGCTGGGTGATGCTCCTCAGTAGAGCCGGTATCTCCCTTTCATTGGGAAGAAGCTTGAGTGCTTCCGTAAACTGCTCGCTTACGTTCTTGTATTCTTCTTCAAACTGGGCGAGGCTTCTCGCCTTTATCTTTGCCTGATTGATGCTCTGGACAAGTCTCTGTATATCCGCCTTGAGCATCGTTATCTCTTCACTTTTAGGGAGATAAACAAAATAGATGAACAGTCCCGCCAGCAGTAAAACCGTTCCTGCCAGGATAGCGATCCTGTGTGCCATCCTGATCCTTTCAGCAGTATCCAGCAAAACGCTCGGGAACATTTCGTGCGGTTCTCCCCTCTTTACCTGCGGGCACTTCCTGCGGCAGGCTTGGCCTCCTCGTAAGAATAGGTCTTGCAGTTTAGAACGAATTCAGTGACATTTAGCTTATAATCAGCCAGGTTCCTCAGTTTTGTCGAACTTAGATCAACATCTTTGATATGGGGTGATCTCTTGAGGTTGTCCATGAAGAGAGCGACGGTGTCGTTATCCATTGCCGTGCCTTCAATGCTGAGGGATCCCCTCTTTTCGTCAAGCATCCTGAGCCAGAGTTTATCTTCCGGAACGGCCAGGGAAATTTCGTCCAGAAGATGCACGGGACCGGTCTTATTTCTTTCGAGCTGCTGAATGACCTCAAGTTTGGAGCGTATCTCAGCAAGCTTTCTCTTTATCTCCTCTATCTTTCTGTTGGTATCGGCATAAGTGGCCAGTTCCCTGGTCTTATCTTCCTTGTCTTTCCTCAACTGGGCGAGTGTCCCGTTTAGATCAATTAAGAAGTATGCCATCAGGGAAAAAAGAAAAAAGACCGTCAGGAGGTATATGCTGATCTGCCTTCTTATGTTTTCTTTCTTTCTTGCAGCCCTGAAGGGAAGGAGATTTATCTTGATCATTTGTCCCCCACGCTTCTCAGGGCAAGACCAACCGCGACGGCCGCCTGGGGCCCCATGTATTTGAGATACTTGAGATCAAACTGCCTTTCATCAACGATCAGGCCCTTGAAGGGGTTGAACTCGGAGACATCCATGGCGGTTTCCCCGGCGAGCAGGTCCATGAATCCCGGCACCCTGCAGGAGCCGCCGCTTACAAGCACGCGGTCAATGGACAGATCAGGATAAGTGCTGGCTACAAAATCAAGGGCCCTCCTGATCTCCTGTACCCATGAGCTGACAACGGAGGAAAATACCTCTTTTACTGCTTCCTCCTGATCTCCAAGGGGAAGACCTCCGAGTTTGAGCCTTTCAGCCTCCTCATAGGTCACATCCATCTTCTCCATCATGGCCTGATTGATCTGGGAGCCTCCATAGTTGGAATCCCTTGTGAAGATGGATACGCCTTTATTGACTACGTTTATGATAAGTTCGTCGGCGCCTACATTGACAATCGCCGTGCAGCCTTCAACCGAGGGATTGGCCTGGGTCATTTCCAGGGCGTTTTCAAGGGCGAAGGCATCAACGTCAAGAACGAAGGGAGTTACCCCAGCCTGATCGAGCAGCGCCATGTAATCGTTTACGATGCTCTTTTTTGCCGCGACAAGGATCACATCCATGCGTGCGTCTTCCTTATCCGCTTCCTCATCATCAGGGCTGCTTTCCTTTATGTCGAGGATATCAAAGTCCAGGTTGACCTCCTTGATATCGAAGGGTATGAACTGCTCAGCCTCATCGTAAATGGACTTCTCCAGATCACCTTCTCCCTTTCTTGCAAGCGATATCTTCTTTACTATGACGGAGTAACCGGAGATAGCCGTAGCCACCTTCTTGTTTTTTATCTTGAGGCCTTTGAAGAGCTTTTTTATAGCGGAGGCAACTACCTGCACTTCCTTGATGTTGCCTTCAAAGATGGATTCATGGGGGATGCCGATGATGCCGAAGTTCTTGAGTATCTTTCCGCGCTTTCCGTGCTCTATTTCAACCAGCTTTACGGAGTGCGATCCGATATCAAGCCCGACGAGGTTATATTTTTTTGGTATGCTCATAAGTCCTCAAGCCTGAGGAAAGACCTTAGCCCTGTCGGCCAGATCGTAACCGAGGGCAAGTATGATCTTGCGCATGGTCTCAAGTCGGCAGCCCTTACCCTTTTCGATCCTCTCAACGGTAATGGGCGAAAGGCCGGCCTTCCTTGCAAGCTCAGCCTTGCTCATGAGCAGGGATTCTCTTATGTCCCTTACGGCATTGTGAGCCACAGCAATTCCCACCTCCTAAAAGACCTGATTGCTAAACTGCATCTTTGAAAAAGCCTGGGGCACATGCTCTGCAAATGGGATTACCTATAAAATACAATCGTTGAGCAACATGAAAGCACAATAATTTTATTTGTCAAGAAAAAAAATACAATCTAACACTGTTATGTATAATTATATGTCAAAGATGCATTGGAAAAATCCGGTTGCAAAAGATACCATTAAGATTTACATTTTTCGGCGACTAACACCCATGCCCAAATAGGGCACAACGAAAGATGAAAATCACCCCCACCCCATCCTCCCCCGTCGAGAGGGAGGAGTGAAGCGAAGGGGGATTTTCATATAAACACCCATGCCCTGGTGGGTCACAATGAAAGATGAAAATATCCTTATCCCTCCCTCTCCCGTCGAGGGGGGAGAAGTAAAGGGAAGGGGTTTTTTCATATAAAAAAGCAGAGGAGCTACAATTGGAGGAGCAGATTAACACTAAAATCAGGAAGAAAAGCGTTCTGCGCGAATATGCGGAGGCGGCGGTTATTGCCGTCTTGCTTGCGCTGTTTATTCGAACCTTTGTTGTGCAGGCATTTAAGATACCTTCCGGTTCCATGGAGCCTACCTTGCTGGTGGGAGATCATATACTGGTAAACAAATTTCTTTACGGAATAAAGATACCGTTTATCCAGAAGACTCTTGTCCCGATAACGAACCCCCAAAGGGGTGATGTAATGGTCTTCATTTATCCGGTAGACCCCAGCAAGGATTTTATCAAGCGTGTGATAGGGCTGCCGGGCGATAAGGTCGAGATGATCGGGAAAACGGTTTACATCAACGGAAAGCCTTATGATGATCCTCATGGGTACTACTCGCCTGCGGGGGGGCCGGGCGAATCAAGTGCCAGGGAGCATTTCGGGCCTTTCAGTGTACCGAAGGATCATCTTTTCGTGATGGGAGATAACAGAAACCACAGTTACGACAGCAGGTACTGGGGGTTTGTCCCTATCGAGTCGGTAAAGGGAAAGGCATTCATAATCTACTGGTCATGGCCCAACTGGAAGAGATTCCTTCATATTGTTAGCTAAGGCGGGCTGTTCCCGCAACCCGGATCCCGGTGTGTAGTCCCGTCACTGCGGCATGCCCTTTTATATGAAAATGCTCCTTACCTTTACCCCTCCCCCTCGACGGGGGAAGCGTCGGGATGTGGTGCATTATTTCCTCCTCCTCGACGGGGGAGGTGTCGGGATGTGGCGGCATTATCCCCTCCCCCTCGACGGGGGAGGGAGGGGTGGGGGTGATGTTCATGCTTCGTTGTGCCCCATTCGGGCATGCCCTTAGCCGGAATCCACTCCGCCGTATTTTGGATTCCGGCCAAAACCGTGCCGGAATGACGGAAGAATAAAATTGCAGATAAAGGATGCCGAAAAGTTCTTGTCTTTTTAATGACGGAAGAATAAAATTGCAGATAAAGGATGCCGAAAAGTTCTTGTCTTTTTAATGACAGAAGGCTATGGAATAAGGCACTAAAGTGGCCGTGAAAAGGTTTTAAAGGGGCTTTGAGAGGCATAGCCTTGCTCAATAAGCGCTGCGGCCGCGAGGCGTTTCTGCGGCTTTATCCGGCATCCGCGGTTGGAAAGGAGGTGACTTTCTAACAGCAGGTACAAGGGATTTGTCGGGGTGTTTGCGGGTAAAAGCCCATGAACTTGTTCCTGAAATATCGCGGCGAAAACAGTCGTCCCGATTTATTGAGAAGTTACAGTGCGACCCCGATCCCGAAAAAGGGGGGTTATGTTAGCGGTAAACCGTCAACCTTTAAGGAGGTCTGTATGAAAAAGACATTGTTTGGAAAAGCGGTTGTAAAGTGGGCGGCCCTCTGCCTTTCGGTTTGCGTAGCGGCCTTTTTGGCATTTCCGGCAGGTGCGGCTGAGTTCAAGAAGGAATACAAGATGCAGCTTAACGTGGGGCCGACCTTTTATTGGGGCATGGGTGCGGTCAAGTTCGCGGAGCTTGCAAAGGCAAAGACCGGCGGCAAGATTAACATCAAGCCGTATTTCGGAAGCTCTCTTCTGAAGGGGGCTCAGTTGAAATCAGCCCAACTGGTGGCAAACGGGGTTATTGATTGCGCGCTGGAATCCACCATCAATATCTCCCCTGTTATCCCTGAATGCAACATCTTCTCCCTTCCATTCTTCATCAATACCTATGAAAACCTTGATAAGCTTGAAAATGGCAAGACAGGTAAGGCCGTCTTTGCGGCGATGGATAAAAAGGGCATTGTTGGGCTTGCCTGGGGCGAGAACGGTTTCCGTCAGGTGACAAACAGCAAAAGGGCCATCCATAAGCCTGAGGATGTGAAGGGGCTCAGGTTAAGAGTCGTGGGAAGCCCGATCTTTATTGACATATTCCGCCAGCTCGGCGCAGACCCGGTTGACATGAACTGGGGCGACGCTGTGACCGCCTTTCAGCAGGGCGTTGTGGACGGTCAGGAAAATCCGGTAGGAGTTCTTTTGCCTGTGCAGATATGGCAATATCACAAGTATGCGACCTTTTGGAATTACCTTGTTGATCCTCTTATTTTCTACTGGAACAAGAAGGAATGGAACGCGTTTCCAAAGGACATCCAGAAGGCAATAAAAGAGGCGGCCCTGGAGGCAGGAGAATATGAAAGGGCGCTTTGCAGGGCTGGTCTGGATGGTGAGAAATCCATCAACATTCTCAAGACCAAATTTAATTACACCATGGATATCCCTGAACCCGTAAAACACATGGAGGCAAAGGGAACGACGGTTACCTTCCTTACGGATGAGGAAAGAAACGCGTTTATTGCCGCTACCAAACCCGTATTCGATAAGTGGGTTAAGGAACTGGGAGCGGATCTCTACGGCAAGGCAACGGCGGATCTCAAGAAGTAACGCCCTGACAGCGAGTTGAAAAACCTGTTGTGGGCAGGCTGGGGCCCCCCTCTCGGGGGCCTCTACTCAGGGATGATAGATGGCAGCAGAGAAGAGACAATTCAGGCTGGATCACTGGATAGCCGCCATTCTGCTCTTTGGAATGGCCTCCATCGCCTTTATTAATGTGCTTAGCAGGTACCTTCTGCATTTTTCCTTTGCGGCAACAGAGGAAATAACCATAAATATGTTCGTGTGGCTCACGGTAGTGGGCACCGGAATCGCATTCGAGAGGGGAGGCCAACTAGGCATGGTCACCCTCTACAATATCTTTCCAAAAAGATTCAAGAAGGCCGTCATCATCTTCGGCTCCTCCATGAGCGCGGCGCTCTTTATCCTTGTGGACATCTTTATGATCCAGGCCATCTACCAGGAGCTTACGCTTTTTGAAGCAATTTCGCCCGGCCTGGGAATCCCGGTTTGGATTTACTATGTTGGCGTGCCGGTCTTGTCGGTCTATGTATTTGCCGGTATATACAGGGATGCGGTTTTAAGGCTTGGAGGCCTTCAAGATGGAGGGAAACTCTGATGGAGATAGTGGTCATTTCCCTGTCGTTTCTGGTCTTGATGGCTCTAGGCCTTCCCATAGGAACCTCCCTGGGCGTAGCCGCGGTTATTACTATATTTCAGTTCGATCTGGGCATAGGCATGCTGGGGATAAACTTTGCCTCAGGTATCGCCTCTTTTCCACTCCTTGCGATCCCTTTCTTTGTCCTTGCCGGTGTTATCCTTGAACAGGCAGGCCTGGCTGCCACGATAGCCGAGTTCTTTGAACTCCTTGTGGGGAAGGCGGTGGGGGGCCTTGCCATGGTGGCGGTCTTGACATGCATGTTCTGGGGAGCGCTTTCCGGCTCGGGGCCGGCTACCACTGCTGCGGTCGGACTGATACTACTGGCTCCAATGATAAGGCATGGATACGACAAGAGCTTCGCTGCGGCCACTATCGCGAATTCATCAGACCTTTCAATAATTATCCCTCCCAGCATCGCTTTCATAATTTATGGAAATATCACCAGTGTCTCCGTGAGCGCCCTTTTTATGGCAGGCATCATCCCGGGGCTTTTGACAGGCGCGGGCACGGTGGTGGTGGCCTATCTTGTAAGCAGAAAAAGGGGCTATAGAGGCCTTGAAAGAAGAGGCACACCGCGTGAACTGCTTGTTGCCCTCAAAAAGAGCGTGTGGGCTATCCTTGCTCCGGTAATCATACTGGGGGGCATATACGCAGGGTTATTCACGCCGACTGAGGCTGCCGTTGTGGCAGTATTCTACAGCCTCTTTGTTGCGGTCTTTATTTACAGAACCGTCAGATGGCGCGATATGATTCGGATGCTGGTTGACGCGAGTGTTACAAGTTCAGTCATAATGTTTATTGTGGTCTTTGCAGGGCTCTTCACCTGGGCCGCCTCCGTCATAGGGGTGATTGATCTTGCGGCAAACGCAATCGTAAATATATCTCCAAATGCGGTGGTGATGATCATCCTGGTGAACCTCCTTCTCCTGGGACTGGGGATGATACTGGATGCTATTTCCATATCCTATCTCATTATGCCGATACTTATGCCTGTGCTTGCGGCATTCAAGATAGATCCCCTGTGGTACGGAGTGATCTTTATCTCAGCCCTTGCCATAGGACAGGCTACTCCTCCAGTAGGAGTAAACCTCTTCACGGCGGCAAACCTTATCAAAGGCGATCTTGACTCCGTAGCCAAGGAGGCTATTGCGTTTTGTTTAATGGATGTGGTTGTACTCATAATACTATCGCTCTTCCCTATCCTTTCGCTCTATCTGCCGGTAAAGGCCGGCCTTTACACTCCGTAAGATGGAACTGAGGGGAGGCCAATTCAGACAAAGCGAGGTCGTAGGCATTCTGATCTCAAAAGCGGGGCTGCGTGTTCCCTATGGGGTGGCTGCCGGAAGCAGGGTTTTGTTCTGTCCCATTCGGGGAGGTGGGCCATTAAGGAAAACGTGACGGACGTGCCCCCCTATTATGGCGCAGGAATCAGGAATATGGACGATTGCCGGCCGGGTTCACGTGGTAACCAACCCATGCCGATGAAGGGAGCAGTACCTTGATATGAAAGCAAAATGGGCTAAAGTGGTATCAAGCAATATCCTGGTTACCCGACTGCCGCCCGGCGCGGACGTGATAGAATCTCTGGAGCAGGTTCTGAAAGAGGCAGGCATAAGGACCGCGACGATCGTATCATGCATTGGAAGTCTCAGAAGCGCTTCCTTTCATATCGCGGTGCCTGCTGATAACCCTGTAGGGGCCTCATACAGTGAGCCTATTGGAGTAAACGGGCCTCTCGAACTCCTTGGAGGGCAGGGGACGGTAGGACCGGATGAACATGGAGATATTTTTATCCATCTGCACGCGGTCTTCAGCGATGGGAAGGGAAACCTGAGAGGAGGCCATCTTGTTAAAGGCGCCAATCCGGTATTGATAACATGTGAAATCACAATGGCCGATCTTGAAGGGGCGCATATCGAGAGAAGATACGACCCTGAGGTGGATATGGCTGTTTTCGACATACACAAGCAGCAAGGTTAACAAACGTATATGATGGGGTTTCCATTAGTCTTCCCCGGCGGAGGAGGGTCTGGGCGGGGGCTTACGCATTTTCAAGGTAAACGCTCATGACAGAAATATTTTGTCGCCCCCGCTAATGAAAATTTTCCTCCGGCTCTGCACTTTGCGAGGTCGAGGATTTCCCTCCCCCCGCACGGGGGAGGGTCTGGGTGGGGGGTGTATTTTCACGGTAAAAAAGAGGTGTAAAGGTGAAACTGAGCAAGAATGAGAAACTGGCCCTTTATGAGAGGATGCTTACGGTTAGGGCCTTTGAGGAGAAGGCAGGCGAGCTTTTCAAGCAGAACCTGATACCGGGATTTATACATCTTTCGATCGGCGAGGAGGCCTCATCAGTCGGCACATGCTCGGCCCTCAGGCCGGATGACTACGTGGCAAGCACCCACAGGGGACATGGACACCTTATCGCAAAGGGAGCTGATACAGCGCGCATGTTTGCTGAACTACTTGCCCGAAGAGTGGGTTATTGCAAGGGCAAGGGAGGCTCCATGCACATAGCGGATTTTTCCCTGGGAATACTGGGCGCAAACGGCGTTGTCGGCGGAGGTTTCCCAATTACGGTGGGAGCGGGTCTTTCAATAAAGCTTCGAAAAACCGATCAGGTTGCGGTGGTTTTCTTCGGTGACGGGGCCGCAAACCGCGGCACATTCCATGAGGCGGCCAACATGGCTGCGGCCTTCAAGCTGCCTGTGCTGTTCGTTTGCGAAAACAACTTCTATGCTTCCACCACCCCGTCTTCTCATACCCTTGCCGGAGGATCGGTCGCTGAACGGGCGAAAGGCTATGGAATGCCGGGTGTTGCAGTGGACGGAAACGATCTCCTGGCGGTTCGCCAGGCAGTGGAAGAGGCGGTTGCAAGGGCGAGAAAGGGAGAAGGCCCCTCCATCGTGGAGAATCAGACCTACCGCTACAGGGGGCACTTTGAGGGTGATCCACAAAAGTATCGAACCAGTGATGAGATTGAAAGCCACAAGGGGAAGAAAGACCCGATTGCAAGGTTTAAGGCGCATCTGGCAAAGAGCGCGGGCCTTACAGCATCAAAAGATGAAGAGATACGCGCAAGGGTTGCCTCTCTTATTGAAGATTCGGTGAGGTTTGCCATGGAGGCCCCGCTTCCAAGGCCGGAAGAGGCCCTCGAAGATCTCTATGTTAACGCATAAGGAGGAATTAAGATGACTACTAGAGAGATCTCGTGCTCCAGCGCAGTGATGGAGGCCCTGACCGAAGAGATGGAGAGGGACCCGGCCGTGTTTGTAATAGGCGAAGACCTTACCGCACAAGGCGGAATATTCGGGCAGTTCACGGGGCTTCCTGAGAGATTCCCCGGAAGGATAATTGATGCTCCTATCTCTGAGACCGCCATAGTCGGGGCCGGAGTGGGGGCCGCTCTTACAGGCATGAGACCTTTGGTTGACATGCATTTCGCGGATTTTGTAACGACCGCCATGGATGAGATCGTAAATCAGATGGCAAAGATCAGATACATGTTCGGCGGTCAGGCCTCCGTTCCCATGGTGCTGTGGGCGCCTGATGGGGGAGGACTCAGGGCTGCGGCACATCACTCCCAGTGCCTGGAAAGCTGGTTTGTCCACACCCCGGGCCTGAAGGTGGTTTCCCCCTCGGAGCCGGCGGACGTTAAGGGACTACTTAAAGCGGCTCTCAGGGACGACGACCCGGTAATATTTTTCCAGCACAAGAGGCTATTCGCCCAGAAGGGGCCGGTGCCTGAGGGTGAATATGTCATCCCTATCGGGAAGGCCGAGGTCAAAAGGCCGGGCCGAGATATCAGCATCATAACATATTCCAGGATGACCTATCTCTCCCTGGAAGCGGCAAAAATTCTTTCTGAGAAGGGAATCGAGGCGGAGGTCATAGATCTTCGCACATTAAAGCCTTTGGACTTTCCGCTTATAGCCGAATCGGTAAAAAAGACCTACCGGGCCATGGTGGTCCATGAGGCATGTCTCACAGGAGGATTCGGAGCCGAGATAGCGGCGCGGATCGGGGAAGAACTCTTTGACTGGCTTGACGCTCCGGTCACGAGGATAGGGGCAAAGGACGTGCCGATGCCGTTTAATCCCGCGATGGAGGATTTTGTTATGCCGCAGACAAAGGATATAGTTGAAGGGGCATTGAGGCTTATAGGTCGCGATGGGGGTTTAAAATGATAGAGATAAAGATCCCCAAGCTCGGGCTCACAATGGAGAGCGCGACCATAGCGAGGTGGGCCGTCAGCTCCGGAGATGAGGTTAGAAAAGACGACGTGATCCTTGTCATAGAAACCGACAAGGTAACCTATGAGGTTACAGCCCCTGAAGACGGCATTATTCACCCCGCGGCGGAGGAAGGTGCGGTTTGCCCTGTGGAGCAGGTGGTGGGATATATCGCCGCCGACAGGTCGGAATATGAAGGTCTCCTGAAAAAAATGAAGGCCGGCGCTCCTTCTGCGGAAAAGACCAAAGGAGAGCCACCGGAGGAAATGCCTAAGGAGAAGAAGCCCGAGCAGGCCGGGCCTGGTTCGGCCAGGATAAGGGTCTCTCCTCTTGCAAGGGTCATGGCACGGGAGCAAGGACTCGACCTTTCAAGGATAAAGGGAACCGGCCCCGGAGGACGCATCGTGAGGGCCGATATCCTGGCTGCCATTGAAAAGGGGCCTGAGGCCGTAAGCCCGGTACCCGCTCAGGGAGGAGTTCAACCTTTGGCGCCTTCAGCGGGGAAGACACCGATGCAGCGCATACCCATTAAAGGCGCCCGCAAGGTCATTTTCGACAACATGTTTGCGAGCATAAGCGCCTCAGCTCAGCTTACCATTCACACGGAGGCATCGGCCGAGGGTCTGATTTCCCTTCGAAATAAACTAGGGAAAGACGGCGAGAAGCCCTCCTATAACGCGATCCTTGTCAAGATGGCCGCCGCCGCCCTGAGGCGCCATCCGAGATTGAACGCTACCGTCTCAGGCTCCGATATCATCCTTTGGAAAGAGTTGCACATAGGCCTTGCAATGGAATCAGGGGATTTTCTGGTGGTACCGGTCGTAAGAAATCCTGACACAAAGGGGATAAGAGAGATAGACGCGGAGATCAGGGCCCTGACCGAAAAGGCCCGCAAAGGGGGCCTCACTCCGGATGATATGGCAAACGGCACATTCACCATAACCAATCTGGGATTCGCCGACATTGACCTTTTCACCCCCATCATCCGGCCTCCTGAAAGCTCGATCCTGGGTGTGGGCCGCATAGTAAAAAAGCCCTGGGTGCGACACGATGCGCTGGTTGCTGAATCCCGCCTGGGCCTGAGCCTGACCTTCGACCACCGTATTCTGGACGGAGCTCCCGCTTCTCGCTTCCTTAAGGACCTAAAGGATGTAGT
>MNYJ01000101.1 GCA_001874005.1 Desulfobacteraceae bacterium CG2_30_51_40 | reverse complement strand
ATTTTCACCGATTTCGGCGTTGGGCTCAAATTTTAATCCTCGAAATACGTCAATGTATTCCTGTGGTTAAAATTATCGCCCGCCTTGAACTCGACGAAACTATCTCATTTCCGGATGGACACTAGTTGGTTACTAACCCCCATGCCCGAATGGGGCACAACGAAGGATGAAAATCACCCCCACCCTGCCTCCCCCGTCGAGGGGGAGGAGTGAACAGAAGGGGCATTTTCATATAAATCCTCATGCCCGGATAGGGCACAACGAAACATGAAAATCACCCCCACCCCGCCCTCCCCCGTCGAGGGGGAGGGAATACTGCCGGCGCATCCCGGCGTCTCGACGGTAAAGAGAAGGGGCATTTCCATATAAATCCTCATGCCCGAATGGGGCACAACGAAGGATGAAAATCACCCCCACCCTGCCTCCCCCGTCGAGGGGGAGGAGTGAACAGAAGGGGCATTTTCATATAAATCCTCATGCCCGGATAGGGCACAACGAAACATGAAAATCACCCCCACCCCGCCCTCCCCCGTCGAGGGGGAGGGAATACTGCCGGCGCATCCCGGCGTCTCGACGGTAAAGAGAAGGGGCATTTCCATATAAATCCTCATGCCCAAATGGGGCACAACGAAGGATAAAAATGCCGCACGTCTTTCCGGACTCGGTCCGGAATCCAGGTATAAAAGACTGGATACCGGCCTGCGCCGGTATGACGATGTATTTAGATATAAAAATCTTAGATCCTTAAAGAAGGAAAGGAGAAATACTATGCCAAAGATGACTGCCATGGAGGCTGCAGTAAGGATACTTCAAAGCGAAGGAGTTAGACACATATTCGGAATACCTGGAGCGGGGATACTGCCCTTCTATCGGGCGCTAAAGGATTTAGGCACAATCAAACACATGGTTACGCGTCATGAGGAAGGGGCCATTCACATGGCGGACGGTTATGCCAGGGCCATAGGCACTGTGGGTGTATGCGCGGCGACATCAGGCCCGGGCGCAAGTAACTTTGTAACAGGCCTTTACACCGCTCAGGTGGACTCCATCCCTATCCTTGCCATAACAGGCCAGAACGTGAGGTCACAGTTAGGACGCGAGGCCTTCCAGGCCGTTGACATAGCCGAGATAGTAAAACCCGTCACAAAAAAAGCCTACTGCGTGAAGGAACCGGCCATGGTTCCGTGGGTCTTCAGAGAGGCATTTAAGATAATGAGGGAGGGAAGACCTGGGCCAGTGTTGATTGATCTACCCCTGGACGTTCAGCGCGGCGAAATAGAGTATGATCCGGAGACCGACGCGCCCCTGCCCGTCTTCAGGATGCCTCCCAACAAGAAGCAGGTTGCAAAGGCCCTTGACATGCTCCTTGCTGCCGAAAAACCGGTCATGCTGCTTGGTGGGGGAGTGGTTGTGGCCGATGCCTGCAAGGAGTTTGTCCAAATCGCGGAAGCCCTTCAGATACCCGTTGTAGCATCCTACATGGGGAAAAGCGGCATTCCATGGGATCACCCGCTCATGGCGGGCCAGGTTGGCATACAGTGCAATACAAGGTCAGGAAATCAGATCTTTCTTGAATCGGATATTGTCCTTGCCGTCGGAGCCCGCTTTAACGACCGCCATACGGGCGACATAAATGTTTACAAGGGAAATCGAAAATTCATCCACGTAGATGTTGACCCTGGCCAGCTCGGAAAAAACCTTATGCCTCATTTAGGTATATGCGCTGATGCCAAATTGACTCTTCAGGCCATCCTTGATGAGATAAAGCTGCGCAGCGTTAAACCCCAGATAACGGATTGGTCGGGGAAGGTGCCTCACGTCCGTCAGTCCCTTGAGAGAAAGACCGACTATGATGAGACTCCCATAAAGCCTCAGAGGGTCTTTAAGGAGATAAACGAATACTTTGATCCTGAGACCGTTTTCGTTACCTGTATAGGACTCAATCAGATATGGTCGGGCCAGCTTCAAAAGATCTCCAAGCCCAGGCACTATCTCGACTGCGGCGGCGCAGGACCTCTGGGATGGGATCTGCCTGCCTCGATAGGGGCAAAGGTTGCAAGGCCCGACAAACAGATCGTTATGGTCGTTGGGGATTTCGGATTTCAGTTCTGCATGGAGGAACTCCCGGTTGCCGTCATGTACAAGACGCCCTTTGTGTGCGTGGTGCTTAATAATGGTTACCTTGGTCTCATTCGTCAGGCCGAAAAATACAACTTCGACATGAATTATGAGGTCCAGATATGGTATGAAACACAGGCGGAAAACCAGGGACGCGGCTTTGATTTCGTTAAATTCGCCGAGGCCTGCGGCGCCAGGGGTGAGAGGGTTACCGACCCCGCCGAGCTGAAGGCGGCGTTCAAGCGCGGAGCTGAAGCCGGAGTCCCATACGTGATAGACGTTATCATGGAGCGGGAGACGGACTGCTCCATGGGAGTGGCCATAAACTCCGTCAAGGAATTTGTATAGCAGGGAGGAGTTACAAGATGTCGGATTTAAAGGAGCGAGCCTCGGCAGTGCTCAAGGAATTCAAGAAGGATACATATATATTCGGAAGCGGCGTGCTTGATGAGGCGCCCGGAGCCTTTGCCTCCCAGATGGGTGAAAGGGCCATGTTTGTAGGCCCAATAAATTTTGACTGGTTTGAACCCATAAGAGAGAGGATATTTTCTTCTCTTTCCGGCGCGGGTGTTTCAGTGATTGATACCGCCCGCAGCGCTTCACCCAACGCGCCTTTTGTTGATGTTTACCGGCTCCACAGCCATATAATGCACAAAAAGCCTGACATGGTGGTAGTAGCCGACGGCGGCTCAGGCATAGACGCGGTTAAGGCCGCAGCCATGCTTGCAACCCTCGGAGACATCCAGCCTGAGATAGACCCCTTCTTCGGGGTGGGCGAAGTTACAAAGGTTTGCAAGGCCTCGGGGAGAACCATTATGCCTGTCGTAGCTATAATGCTCGCGGCAAGCTCGGGGGCCCATCTCACCAAGTATTCCAATATAACAGACCCGATCAAAGGCCAGAAAAAGCTGATAGTGGACGAGGCAATAATACCGCCCAGATCTATATTCGACTACGATGTAACCATGACTCAGCCCATGAGCCTTACTCTTGACGGAGGTCTTGACGGCATTGCGCACTGCCTTGAAGTATATTTCGGGGCCGCGCCCCAGATCCAGGATAGGGCCAGAGAGGTAGCCGAAATAGGGATAGAGCTGATAATAAAGGGGCTGACCGAAGTAAAGAAGAACCCCAGGGATAAGGAAGCACGCACGCTCCTGGGTCTTGGAACCGATTTAGGTGGATACGCCATAATGATCGGAGGGACTTCAGGCGCGCACCTAAACAGCTTCTCCCTTGTTGATGTGCTGAGCCACGGAAGGGCCTGCGCCCTCATGAACCCTTACTACACGGTGTTTTTCGCTCCCGCCATAGAGGACAAGCTCCGGGTGATAGGCAGGATTTACAAGAGATGCGGCTATATGGAGGAAGACCCGGAGTCTCTTGCTGGTAGAGAACTGGGGCTGGCCGTAGCAAGCGCCATGATCAGATTCAGCGCATTCCTAGGTTTCCCCACCTGTCTTAAGGAAGTCGAGGGGGTAAGCACCGCTCACATAGCGCGCTGTATCACTGCGGCAAAAGACCCGCAACTGGACATGAAACTAAGAAACATGCCTGTACCTCTAAACGCTGGGCTGGTTGAAGAATACATGGGGCCGATACTTCAGGCCGCATGGGATGGGAACCTCCAGAAGATAAAGAACATGTAGGGGTTATTTCATGAAGGTAGATCTTCTCTACGGGAAGAAGGGGCTTGTCTTCAATGTCCCGGACTGGGTCAAGGGAAGCGTTATAAGAAAGCGGCCCATGAAGCCCCTTCCGGATGCGGGGAAGGCCGTGACTGAAGCACTCCTCAACCCTGTCGGATCTCAGGCCCTGGCGAGTCTTGCCGCCGGGAAGAAGACCGCCTGCATACTCATCTGCGACATAACCAGACCGGTTCCCAATGGCACCATCCTTCCTCCCGTCATTGAATGCATCGAGGGAGCAGGCATCTCCAGGAAGAATATCCTCATACTGGTTGCAACAGGACTTCACAGACCCAATGAGGGTAGTGAACTCAGGGAGATAATAGGCTCTCAGGAGATATTCAAGACCGTCAGGGCCGAAAACCACTTCGCCAGGGACAGGGATGCCCATGTAAGCCTGGGCGTAACCACGGGCGGCATCCCCATCATGATAGACAGGAGATTTGTCGAGGCGGATGTAAAACTGGTTACAGGCCTTGTGGAGCCCCACTTCATGGCCGGATATTCCGGTGGGAGGAAGGTGATTGCCCCTGGAATAGCTTATCAGGATACAATACTAAAATTTCATACATCAAGAATCCTGGAGCACTGCAAGGCGGTAAACTGCGTCATAGAGGGCAATCCCCTGCACAACGAGCAGGTGGAGATAGTGAGGGCAATAGGAGGGGTTGTCGGCTTAAATGTCGTAATTGACGAAGACAGGCGCATCGGCTTTGTCAATTTCGGAGAGATAGAAGCAAGCCATCTTGAAGCGGTTTCCTTCATGAGGAGACACGCGGAAGTTGAAGTGCCGAGACGCTTTTCAACCATTGTAACCACAAGCGCCGGTTATCCCCTTGACAAGACTTACTATCAGACCGTAAAGGGAATGGTGGGAGTTATAGACATCCTTGAGCCCGGAGGCGATATCATAATAGCAAGCGAATGTTCCGAGGGGATGGGAAGCCGTGATTTCGTCGAGGCGCAGAGGGTGCTGTGCCGTATCGGCCCGGAAAAGTTTATGGCCATGCTCGACAGCCGCGAAAAGGCACTTGTTGATGAGTGGCAGACAGAGATGCTACTCAAGGCCACAAGGAAAGGGACCGTTCATCTTTTTACAACCGGCCTCAGGGCTGATGACTACCAAGATATTTTTATAAAAAGGACAGCCTCGGTCGAACAAGCGGTGAAGGAGAGCCTGGCAAGAAGCGGCACTAACGAGATCGCGGTGGTGCCTGAGGGCCCATACGTGATACCTCTGTTCGAGGAAGGGCAGAGGTAATCCTGACGGCAAAGACCGCATCGAACTGAAAAGGATGACATCTATTTACAGCTTAGGAATTGCGCAGCCATCAGCAGCGGCTGTGGTTAGTCCCGGAACCCATTCTATGCGGGATGCCGGATCAACTCCGGCATGACTAATGACCTGATGGTTGATGTACAAGTGATAGGCTCTGCAAATATGACTCAACAGATAACCGGGGGCCTGTGCAGGCAGGTTTGACTCCGGGAGGAGGCAATAGATGGAAAGAGGAGAACTGCTGACGTCCCTTAAGGACATAGTGGGAGAGGAAAATGTCCTTTCCTCGGAGATGGACCTGGCCCTTTACGGCTATGACGCCTCCCTTGAAAGGGGAAAACCGGATGTGGTCGTGCTGCCGGGTTCCACTGAGGATGTATCGAAGGTAGTCAAGCTTGCTTACAGGGCAAAGATCCCGGTAATAGGAAGGGGCTCCGGGACAAACCTGAGCGGTGGCACAGTACCCGTCAAGGGCGGGATAGTGGTTCATTTTTCCCACATGAACAGGATCATTGAAATTGACATCCCTAACAGGACAGTCACGGTTGAGCCTGGCGTCATAACCCTGGATCTTCAAAATACGATTCTCAAGAAGGGCCTTCAGTATGCCCCTGATCCGGCAAGTCAAAAGGTCTCGACTCTAGGAGGAAACTTTGGAGAAAACTCGGGTGGCCCTCACTGTCTCAAGTACGGAGTTACCACTAACCACGTGCTCGGCGCCGAGGTGGTTCTCTTTGACGGGACCGTTGTATGGTTAGGCGGAAAATCACCGGATCAAGCCTCCTATGACATAACCGGGCTGCTGGTCGGAAGCGAGGGCACTCTGGCCATTGCCACCAAGATAATGCTCAAGATCATACCGACTCCGGAGGCGGTAAAAACCATGCTGGCCATATACGACTCCATTGAAGATGCCGGAAACACAGTATCGGCCATCATAGCGGAGGGTATTGTGCCTGCAACCCTAGAGATGATGGACAATCTGGTATTAAAGGCTGTCGAGGATTCCGTGCACGCAGGCTACCCCATGGATGCCGCAGCAGTCCTTATAATCGAACTTGACGGCATGGCTGACGGCATGGAACGTCAGGCCGGGAAGATACTTGAGATCTGCAAGCGCCACAGGGTAAGGGATGTAAGGCTTGCAAAGAGCGACGCGGAAAGGGCTGAACTCTGGGCGGGCAGGAAAGGCGCTTTCGGGGCGGTGGCCCGATTAAGACCGAGCTATCTTGTCTGCGACGGCACAGTGCCCAGGACAAAACTGCCTGAGGTGCTGGGGAAGGTAATCCAGATCGCCAAAAAATATGATCTACCGATCGGCAATGTCTTCCATGCCGGTGACGGGAATCTTCATCCGCTTATCCTTTTTGATGAAAGAAACAAGGAAGAGCTTGCCCGTGTCCACAAGGCCGCCACTGAGATCCTCCAGATATGCGCCGATGTGGGTGGAACAATAAGCGGGGAACACGGCATAGGAACAGAAAAACTTAAAGAGATGAGCTTCATCTTCTCGGAAAGCGATATGCATTTTATGAGAGACATAAAGAGCGCCTTTGATCCTGTTGGGATCTGGAATCCCGGGAAGGTAATTCCGCAGAGGCAGGCGGCTAATGCTTAGGCAAGGCTGAAAGAGGGCGAAAAGGAGCGCTAAAGTGGGAAAAATTGAACGGTTAACCGGGGACCTGGCATCTGCCATAGGCCGGGAGAGAGTGAAGACGGATTCTGACATCACGGATCGCCATGCGGTGGGCGGCCTTGCTCCATCAGTGGTCGCATTTCCGAAGGACATTAAACAGGTAAAGGAAATAGTGAACCTTGCGGTGAGGGATGGAGTTTCAATCGTTCCATGGGGAAGCGGTACAAAGCAGTGTATGGGAGATTTGCCGTCAAGAGTGGAACTTGTCATATCTACAGAGAAGATGAACCACATGCTGGACGTGGATGTGGCAAACCTCACAATAACAGTTGAATCAGGGGTCAAGTTCAGGGACATTCAGGCGAGGCTTGCGACCCAGGAAGATCGCTGCTATCTGCCTCTTGATGAACTCGGAAAAGAAACCGATGATATCATCTGTTCAGAGAGAACCCGCAGCGGATGCTTCCTTCCCTTGGATCCCCCTTTTGGTGATAAGGCCACGATCGGCGGCATAATTGCCGCCAATTCGAGCGGTCCCAGAAAACTCCTTTATGGCCTGCCAAGGGATATGGTTCTGGGCGTGAGATTTGTGACCCCAAAGGGTGAGATCGTAGGTGCGGGAGGTAAGACCGTCAAGAATGTCTCGGGCTACGACGTCTCCAAGCTCATGATAGGGTCGTTCGGGACCCTGGGGATCATCTGTGAGATGACCTTGAGGCTTCTGCCGCTTCCGGAGCGCATGGAGACAATGATCCTCGGATTTGCCTCTCTTTCAGAGGCGGCCCGATTTGCAGACGCGCTTTTGAGAACAAAGCTTATCCCAGCCGCCGTAGAGATCATGAACGCCGGTGCGGTTGATGCCGTATGCGCGAAGGCAGGTATATCAGCCAAGGGAGCAACCTGTAATGTCGCAGTAGCGATGGAAGGATTCGATGAAGCAGTCGGCCGAATGAAAAAGGAGATGGCCGCCATGGGGGAGCGTTTTGGTGCCACGGCACGAGCTGAGCTTGATGAGGGCGGTCACAACCCATTCTGGCTTTCTTTCGGAAACCTGCGCGTTATGGATAAAGAAAAAAGCAATGACATCTTGTCGGTCAGACTTTCATATCCTATTTCAGAGTGGGAGAAGATCTACGCTATATGCGACGAAACCCTGGCAAGCGAAGGTCTCAAGCACACGATGGTCTGCCACGCAGGAAGCGGTGTCACAGCTATTGATATCATGCCTGATGGAAAAGACCGCCATGATCTGCTCATCCAGATAATCGCTTCCCTGCGTGAAGGATGCGAAGCAAAAGGAGGGCAGCTCACGGTTGAGTGCGCCCCATCTCAAGCCAGGAAGAGCATAACGACCTTCGGCCGACCGGGAGCAGTCTCCGTCATAATGGAACGGCTCAAGAAGGCTATTGACCCATCAGGGATAATGAACCCGGGCCGTTTCTTTTCCCTAACTCAACAATAGAGTCCAACGAGGTCTTTTAGATGAATATTGCACAGCTTATGAAACTTTCCTACGACGAAGTGGCCAAATGTAATAAGTGCGGATTCTGCCTTCCCAACTGTCCGGTATATCTGGCAGAGGGAAAGGAATCCTCCGCTCCAAGAGGCAGAAACGCCACTACCAGGGCTGTTATAGAAGGAAGGCTTCAGTGGAGTCCCGAGATAGAGAAGGCCATTTTCAGTTGTCTTGGCTGCGGGGCCTGCACTGCCGCCTGTTTCCCGAAGGTGCAGACAAAGGACCTTGTCTTCCGAGACAGGGAATGCCTTGTAACCGAGGGGCTGTATCCCAAGATAGCCGATCGTGTGGCCCGCTTTCTGGAAGAGCAACACAACATCTCCAACGACGACAATGAGGAGAGGTCTGAGTGGCAGGAGATGATCAAGGATATACCAGAAGAGGCCCTCAACAAAGACAGGGCCGAGGTGATCTTCTTTGTAGGCTGCGTTGCGTCATTTTTCCCTATGGCCCAGAAGATACCAGTTAACATGAGCAAGATAATGCACAGGGCCGGGGTTGATTTCACGGTACTGGGAGGAGAGGAATGGTGCTGCGGTTTTCCCCTGATAGGAGCCGGAATGCCGGATAAGGTAAAGGCCCTCATGGAGCATAATCTGGCCAAGGTCAAGGACGTGGGGGCCAAAGCGATAGTTTTTACCTGCCCTTCCTGCTATCACACCTGGAAGCATCTTTATCAGCCGGAGGTAAAACTATTCCATGCAAGCCAGATGCTTAACGACCTTATCAGGGATGGAAAAGTCACCCTTAAGGAGAGGAAGATAAAGGTCACCTACCACGACCCGTGCGATCTGGGCAGAAACAGCGGTGTCTTTGAAGAACCAAGACAGGTCTTGAAATCCATCCCGGGTCTCACTCTGGTTGAACTAGCGAGCAACAGGCAGCTTTCTACGTGTTGCGGAGGCGGAGGCAATGTGGAGATGGTCAATCCTGAGCTTTCAGCAAAGGTAGCTGCCATGAAGCTTGAGCAGATAGCCCTGACAGGCGCTGATATGGTTGTCTCAAGCTGCCAGCAGTGCCTGAGGACAATCGCTACAAGGGCGAAAAGACAGAAGATGGACCTGGTGGTAAAGGATCTTACGGAGCTGGTCTTTGAGGCTATGGAGTAGCGGCTTACGAGCCCAATCAGTTGTAACAGACAAGGAATGGGCGACGCGGTTTTTCAACACGCTGTTAAGCAATTGTTTCAAGGTGATATCTGATCGCTTGCATCACAAGGTCCAGGGACTGATGCAGGTTATGGTCGTCATCAACTGTTATAAAGCGGACAAGGTGACTGCCGGCGGATCTTTCATAGAGGGCCCTTATTCCGGGGAGGGGGATAACCGTGTCTTTTGCTCCCGCGATTATGGTTGCAGGAATCCCGGATGGAACTGCCGGTTCTCTAATTGTATCAGTCTGGCAGAGACCTTCCAGGGATATGCCCACCGCCGGGGCGAGAAGAACCATCGCCTTGACCATCTCTGGCCTTCTCCGCGCATAGGAAAGGGCGGTCAGTCCGCCAAGGGAAGAACCTACCAGAATGACCGGAGAAGTGATCGCTTTTTCTACTATACTCAGGCGTTTTGATAGATCGGGAGGAAGTTCCGGAATTATTGCATCCGGAAGGGCTACTCTTATCAGCCGTCCCTTGGTGCCCTCCGGGCTACTGTCAAGACCGTGGAGAAAACAGACTCTTAATATTTCAGACAAAGGCTACGTTCACCTCACCCAATGTAGAAAACCTGCATGAAAAGGTGGAAGGCCTTTCCACAGGGTAGATGGGAGTAAGCGTCCCGGTCATCACTATCTGACCCGCCATAAGCCCCCTTCCCCGTTCATAAAGTTTTCCCGCAAGCCAGGAAACCGCCTTTGCCGGATGCCCCATGGCCATTTCGCCTTTGCCTTTTGATATCTCCCTATTATCCTGAAAGAGGGTGACCTCTTCTTCAAGCAAGTTGCATCGCGATACGTCCTTCCAGTCCCCGCTCAGCACCACCCTTGCGGAGAATCCGTTGTCGGCAAAGAAATCCGGATAAGGGCACTTCCAGTTCAAAATTCTCGAATCGCATATCTCAAAGGTCCCCACTATCGCGCCTGCCGGGAATCCCTCCACGGTGAGCTTGCCTTCGGTCATCTCGCCCACCTCTTTGCAGAACTCCTGGAACTTGGTGTAGCCCAGGGTACCCGCCTCCCACGCAGTCTGCATCTTAAGCTTTACAGCCGGCTGGGCGGAAACCCGCATCACACTTGGAAATCCCAAAGCACCCGCTGCCGCACCCGCTACTGCAGCCGCCTTGAGAAAACCCCTCCTGGACACATCCTTGTCCACTTTACCCTTCACGCCTTCCTTCTTTACCTGATCACTCATAAGACCTCCTATGGTATTAGGGTTTTATATGAAAATGTTCCCTTTCTTTAATCCCTCCCCCTTGACGGGGGAGGGAGGGGTGGGGGTGATTTTCATATTTCGTTGTGCCCCTTTCAGGGCATGGCGGTTTATATGAAAATGCCCCTTCCCTTTATTCCTCCCCCTTGACGGGGGAGGGAGGGGTGGGGGTGATTTTCATATTTCGTTGTGCCCTGCCCGGGCATGGGTGTTAGAAAAAAAGAACGGCCGTCCAAGCAGAAAAGGCCCCCGGAGAGGGTCAGGCATGGAACAGCGGCCAGTTCATCCGAAAAAGATCATATAACCTGACGAATAACCTGTGGACATATCCAATCTGACTGAGGCAGAATATTCTTTGTTTCGTATTATGGAACAGTATTTCATAATAAGGTATAATAGCTCATAACCTAGTCATCTTTTTGTGTCAAGGGGAAAGAAGTACCCTTTTCCCCGTTTGCTCCACCGCAAATCGGAGGCCCTCCTGGAACCTTGCCTCCGCAACTCCGGGTTCCGCAAGAGCAAAGTTCCTCTTTTCCTTTGAGAGTCCTGTATAATCGTCTCACCAAGATCGCAAGGGCCACTGCCACGATAATCAAGACAACCAATGTCTGCCACATTCCGCCACCACCTCATATCAATATTGAAACCCCCCATCCCCCCCTTATACCAAAAAGGGGGACTTCCATCCTTCGTCGCACCCGCCGTAGGCGTGGAGTTTATCGGATTTTAGACGATAGTAGCAACTTATCCAATAAAAGAATGCAACTCCTTGACAGTCTTTCGGCAATTCCATATACTCGCCCCGCCTGTATATGCAGTCCATGCAGAATACAGAGGTCATCACATCCCGGAGATCCTCCGTTTCATCTCATAATGAGCTTAAGGGAAGAGGCTTACCGTATGGATGCGCCGATGACATAAAGCAAACACGGAGGCTTCTATGAATCTCAGTATAAACGACTTCAGATACACCTATCCTTCCGAACGACTACTGATGGGACCGGGGCCCAGCAACTGCGCTCCCAGGGTGCTCCAGGCCATGGCCAATCCCTGCATCGGGCATCTGGATCCTCAGTTTCTTGCCATCATGGACGAGACGCAGCAACTCCTCAGATTCCTTTTTCAGACAAAAAACCCACTCACAATCCCTGTTTCAGGCACGGGAAGCGCCGGGATGGAGGCTGCTCTGGTGAATATGATCGAGCCGGGCGACGAAGCTGTCATTTGCGTGAACGGCGTCTTCGGAGTGAGGATGACCGAGATTGTGCAGCGCATAGGAGGCAAACTCACGAGAGTGGACGGCGAATGGGGGAGGGCCATGGACCCCGACCTTGTCCGCAAGGCCGTCAAGGGAAAGAACCCGAAGCTGCTTGCGGTAGTTCACGGAGAAACATCAACAGGCGCTTGTTCCGATCTTTCCACCCTTTCTTCAATTGCACGGGAGTGCGGAGTTCTATTTCTTGTTGATATGGTGACCACCCTGGGAGGGATAAATGTTCCTATTGACGAACTCGGCATTGATGTCGCCTACAGCGGCACCCAGAAATGTATTTCCTGCCCGCCGGGCCTTTCCCCCATATCTTTCGGCCAACGTGCCATGGAAGCCTTGGACAGGCGTAAGGCACCGGTGATGAGCTGGTATCTCGATATGGGAATGCTCAGGAACTACTGGGGAAATGAACGCAAATATCACCACACCGCCCCTATCAATATGATCTACGGCTTCAGGGAAGCCCTGCGCATAATCGCAGAAGAAGGGCTGGAAGAAAGATTCAAGAGGCATTTGAAGAATCACAGGGCTCTTGTGGCTGGTATTGAAACCATGGGGCTTTCCATGCTGGTCCCTGAAAAAGAGAGACTTCCGATGCTGAACGCCATAAAGATCCCCGAAGGGATTAATGATCTCCAGGTGAGAAGGGACCTGCTCAACGGCTTCGGTATCGAGATAGGCGCAGGGCTGGGGCCCCTTGCGGGGAAGATATGGAGGGTGGGGCTGATGGGTCATACCTCGACATTGAGGAGCGTTCTGCTCTTCCTTACGGCACTCGAAACCGTTATCAAGTCACAGGGATTCAAGCCCGGGGCGGGAGCGATAGAGGCCGCTACCACCATAGTATGACGATACCGTAACGGATGAACCCGGCGTACACCGCAAAAAAGACCTCTTTTTTCCGGCTCAGTGTCTGGGTCGGAACCTGGTAAAACCCACATTCCACACCCCTTTTAAGTTGTGTCGGGTAAATTTATTTGGATCAGGGAAGGGGGTTGGGAGGTTACAAAGATTTCCTCTGTAAGGCCG
>MNYJ01000162.1 GCA_001874005.1 Desulfobacteraceae bacterium CG2_30_51_40 | reverse complement strand
GTAACTCCAGGCAATGACCGTGTGAGGATAAACGGAAGGCAGACAGAAAAAGGTACGGTCATTTTCAGAAGCGAAAAACCTATAAGCATCTCCTGCGATGGAAAGAAAAAGAAGCTAAGGGGCAGAATCTCCGCGTCAATGCGCGAGGGTAAACTCCTTGTGATCAATCTGGTAGAGATGGAGGAGTATCTTCTCTCAGTTGTGCCGTCTGAGTCTTATGCCTCCTGGCCGCTTGATACCCTGAAGGCACAGGCGGTGGCGGCAAGGACATACGCATATTATCAGAAGCTCCACCGAGAAAACTTGAGCTATGACCTGGTGGACGACGAAGGCGACCAGGCCTACAAAGGTATGGAGAGGGAAACCACCAGGAGCACCAAGGCGGTTATGGAATCATCAGGCGAAGTTCTTATGGAGCAGCAAAGGCCTATTCTAGCCATGTTCAGCGCCAATAGCGGCGGCTATACGGCCGATGCCAAGGCAGTATTCAATCTTAATAAAAGCTATTTGACGGCCAGGCCCGATCCTGAAAGCCTTAAAGGGAAAATGGCTACCTGGAAAAAGGAGTTTTCAACCAAGGACATAGAGGCGGCACTTGCCAGGATAGGCATCAAGGCCAGGGGAATAAGCCGGATTGAAGCTGCTGAAAAAGGCCCATCAGGCAGGATCGTAAAGGTGCGCATCCGCTCCAGGGACGGAGACAAGGTCTTCAGAACCCGAACCACCCTCGGCAGGGCGCTCAAGTTGCCGGAGATACTTGTGGATATAAGGAGAAATGGCGACAGGTATGAATTTGACGGAAGAGGCTGGGGCCATGGGGTGGGTTATTCCCAGTGGGGATCGGCCATAATGGGAAAGGATACCTCTTACAGGGAGATACTTGCTTTTTATTATCCGGGGGTAGCCTTGGAGAAGAGGTGGTAACATTTCTCCCGGACAGGCCCCATATAGAGGGAACCAGTTTCGTCGCGGGGGAAAGCTGGGATGTGGATTTTCATCCGCTGTTGTGACGTAAACCGTGTCATTGGCGTTTGGTATATTTTTTTTCGGAGGTGTATTGATTGATGTCAACTAATTCGTCTGTAAGGGGCATTGTCAGGGTTATTTTTCCTATACTCCTGGTTGTTTTTTTTGCGATTACGGCCCAGGCATTTGCCGCTCAGGAAAGGGATGTAATTACAGCCAAGGCTGAAAGCCTTGAAGAGCTTCTGAGATCCATGAGCCATATTTCAATGCAGATGGATGCGATACAGAAGGTACTCAGATCTCCCGACGCCGCCGGCCGGGAGGAAGAACTGAAATTAAAGATAGCAGTGCTCACCGAGCGAGAGAAGGAACTGGAAGCCTCCTTTGAAAAGGTTGCAACCGATGTGGACTGGGCTGATGCGTGGGCGAAAGAGTCAAAAGACAAGGAGGAGTTGAGCTGGGACAGCGAGCTAAAGATGCTTCTGGGCCCTGTGATGCGTGAAATAAAGGCGATGACATCGCGACCCAGGGAGATTGAACGGCTCAGGGCGCAGATGGAAATGTATGACTCTCAGCTTAATGAGGTGGGAAGGGCGCTCGAAAATCTACTCGCAATACTCCCCAATGCAGGCACACCACAACTCACACAAAAACTAAACGGCACAATCAGAACATGGCAGAACAGGCAACAGCAGATCAAGACGCAGCAAGGCATTACCGAACAGAAGTTAAAGCAGCTTATCGGGGAGAAAAAATCATTTTTCAAGGCCGCCGGCGACTTGACGAGGATAATTTTCAAGGGCAGGGGTAAGACCCTCATAATTGCAGTGCTTGTTTTTGCGTTTGTTTGGATTTGCCTGCGCTTTCTGCACAGGCTTCTTAGGAGAATAACGCCGTTTTACAAAGAAGGAAGAAGCGTTTATGTAAGGGTCTTTGATGTTATGTACCTTGCCTTTACTGCGGTTTTTTCCGTTATGGCACTCCTGGGAGTCTTTTATCTTTTCGGCGACTGGGTCCTTCTTTCCCTGGCTATAATCTTCGTGCTGGGGTTTTGCTGGGCCGCGAAACAGGCCATACCGCGTTACTGGGGCCAGGCGGTACTTATGCTCAATATCGGCCCGGTGAGAGAAGGAGAGGTCGTAATCCACAATGGCATCCCCTATGAGGTGAAAAGAATAAACGTATATACCGAACTGGAAAACAGCCATCTCGAAGGCGGCATTATAAGGCTCCATATAAAGGATCTGGTTGATATGAGATCAAGGCCGAAATGGGAAAATGAGCAGTGGTTTCCATCTCGTAAAGGAGATTGGGTAAGGTTGTCGGACGGGACCTACGGCCAGGTGATAGCCCAGACTCCGGAGGCGGTCAAGCTGAAGAGAGTGGGAGGAGCGCTTGTGACTTACAGGACAGAGGATTTCCTCGCTCAGACGCCTATGAATCTGTCCCAGGGTTTCCGCCTCAATGTGACCTTCGGCCTTGACTACGGGCACCAGGCCATAATTACAAAAGAGATTCCGGATGTTATCTCGAAGGCTTTAACCGGTGCCCTCAATGCAGAGGGATTCGGTGAAAGCATTTCTTCAATCAAGGTGGAGTTCAAGGAGGCCGGCGCGTCATCGCTTGATCTGGCGGTCATTGCGGATATGAATGGAAAGGCCGAGGCAAAGTACGATTTCCTTACAAGGGCGATGCAGAGGTATTGTGTGGAAGCCTGCAACGCGAATAACTGGGTTATACCCTTTACTCAGGTTACGGTCCACATGGAACCGCAAGGCGCATAACTGATAGTTTTGGGCGTATCTCAATAGCCTGGCATTTATATGAAAATCGCTTCCGCCGTCCTCGCTCTCGTCGAGGGTGAAAGATACAGTGAAGGGGGCCTGGTTTCTTGGCAGGTTGTTGATACGACCTAAAGCGCTTTCCTATTGTTTGAGGGAGATGAATGAATTCAGATCACCCTCATGATAAGCTTGCCCACCCCCTGCCTGACAAGGGACAGTCTCCTTGCAAGTCCGTAGGAAAGATCAACGTCCCTTCCATGGACAAATGGCCCCCGGTCGGTGACGACTGCTTTTACCTTTTGACCGGTTTCGGGGTTCTCAAGCTCCACGCGGGTGCCTAGAGGCACCTCCTTGTGGGCGATAGTTGCTGCGTTCATGTCGAAGGGCTCACCGTTGGCCATTGGCCTTCCGTGATAGTCTTCTCCATACCAGCTTGCTGTCACCTCCTGTGAGGAGGGAATCTCGGGGAGATTTATCATGATCTTCTGCCCGGGATAAATCCTGTCAGGGTTCTTTATATTGTTATCTTTAATCAGATTCTGGAGATTCACATGAAACTTCTTTATTGCCAGATCCCAAAGGGTGTCGCCTTTCTTGACGGTGTATTCGAATGATTTTTCAGAGACCTTGACCTGATCCGATAAGGATGACGTCTCATTCGGCTTGGATGATGGGGAAGTTGAGTTTTTCTTTTCCGCACTTGCGGCAATTGACTGCCTCAGTTCAACATCAAAGCCGGGGCTATGGGTGGTCTGTTGCCTTCGGAGCGATCCCCCTCTCTTTAGGCCGGCTTGCTTTATCAGGAGCCTGGGATTAACAGCATTGGCCGCCGGCGGCCATCCTTGTAATGTGCTGCTCATTTCTTTACCTCCGCAATTCCAAGGAAATGCAGGTTGCATGCCATATTTGATCTTTCCGATTGCGACTTCGATCCGAATGCCTATGCAGACTCCCCAAAAAAGCGGATATTGTGGTGCATCCGGTTTTTGCATACTCTCTTAGGTCTTTCAGGTGCCTATTTCTTTTGTTTGTCATTCCGGCATTCGCCGTAATGACGCGATCGATCATGAAAACGAGACAAGATTCTTCACTTTTCTCTTGAGTTTAGCAGGGCTTCGCAGGTAGTATCCTGCATTAACTTTACCGCGGTTACGATATCAATATGACAGATCAAATACTTTCGCAGGATGACATAGACGCATTACTCGCTGCAATCCGTGATGGGCAGGTTGATTTGGAAAAGGACTCTGATGAAAGCATCATGGAAAGGGTAGGGGAGAAAAAGGACCAGATTGACGAATTTGGCGGCCTTCAATAGGGTTTATATAAAAATGCCTCTTCCTTTATCCCTACCCCTTTGCCGTCGAAACGTCGGGATGAGGCGGCATTATTCCCTCCCCCTCGACGGGGGAGGGCGGGGTGGGGGGGATTTTCATCTTTCGTTGAGCCCCTTTCAGGGCATGGCTGTTAGTAGTTATGAATCAAAAATCTTGATTTATTGGGGCATCGCTAATAAGAATTACTTTCTGAAAGGCTGATAAAGCCTTCGACACGGCTCATGGACGGAGGTGAGGAGAGGATCGTAAGAGAGGAAAAAATCGCGTCCGGCATTTTCGATGAAGCCCTTATGCTGATTGCCCGCTCGATAACCCATGAACTCAATAATGCCCTGATGGGAATAGGAGGCCGGGCTGAATTGATAAGGGGTGATCTCGAAAAAGACAGCCCGTTTGAAAGGCATCTCAAAGGCATAGAGGATTACGTGGACAGGTCATCCATCTTGGTATTACAGCTCAGGAGATGCTGGAGACAAGATCCGGGCCTGTCTGAAACTGAGCCTGCCGATATAAACGATATTGTGAAGAGGTGTATTCGCATTCTAGAAAGGACCGACAGGGGGATCAAGATTGATTTTGCGCCCGGATCGGATCTGATGACTGTCTGCGCAGACCCCTTTGCGATTCTAAAGGTACTGCTCGCCGTCTCGCTTGATATCGCCTGTCTTGTTCCTCGAGGGAGCTGCGTCCGAATAGAGACCGCTTACCTCGATCCGAAGTCTATCTCCGGAGGTGCGGACCAATACGTAGGGGTTTTTTTCCAAGGCGTCTGTCTTCAAGAAAGAGTCATTGATGAGATTCGTGAAGGGGCTGGGGAAACCAAAGGGATCGTTTTTCAAGCACTCCTATCCGATCAGGGAGTGGAGTCGTTTGTAGTGGCTTTCCCTTCTCGGCAAGGCTTTTTTCAGACAGAAGAGATGGTCTCCTTCCACCAATCCCACAGGGGTAAGACCCTCCTAGTTGTGGACGATGAGGATATGGTCAGAGAGGTTGGCGCGGGTATGATAAAGAGGCTCGGCTATGATGTACTGACCGTCGGGAGCGGAAGGGAAGCGGTGGAGGTATTTGAACTGGAGCATGATCGCCTTGACCTGGTGCTCGTTGATGTCATGATGGAGGGTATGGACGGGATCGAAACAGCGGAAAGGCTTCGCTCCATTGACCCTGAAGTGCCTCTGGTGCTCTCCAGCGGATACAGAGACGGTGTTGATACCCGGGCCATGAAGAGGCTGGGATGCCGATTGCTTCAAAAGCCTTTTTCAATGGATGAGCTTGGGGTCTGCATCCGAGAGGCGCTCGGAGAGGCATAGTTGTCTTTTTCAACTTGTACGGGGTTAACAGCGCGTTGAAAAACCCGCTGCTCGCAGGCTGAATAAAGATGTTAGGATGCACGGGCCACAATTAGGTGGTCTGACCGTAGGGTGTGGCGTTTATATGAAAATGCCCCTTGCCTTTATTCCTTCCCCTCGATGGGGGAGGGAGGGGTGGGGGTGGTTTTCATCTTTCGTTGTGCCCCATTCGGGCATGGGGGTTAGAGCTAGTGTCCATCCGGAAATGGCTATTTTCACCGATTTCGGCGTTGCGCTCAAATTATAATCCTCGAAATACGTCAATGTATTCCTGTTGTTAAAATTATCGCCCGCCTTGAACTCGACGAAACTATCTCATTTCCGGATGGATACGAGCTAAGGCGGGGACAAATTCCCGGGAATGAAGCGTACCTTGAAGTGCGCTGCAGTGACGAGGGATGAGCGAAAAGCAGCAGTTGGGCGTTTTTAGATAGCCTGTTAACATTCATCAGCCATCGGGGGTGAAGAGATGTTTAGAAACATGAGGTTGGGGGCCAAACTTATAATTACCTTTCTATGCGTCGGTGTTATTCCCCTGGCGGTCGTAGGAGGCATATCGCTCAAGAATGCCTCAGACGCCCTTACCAGCCAAGCCTTTGACGCACTTGAGGGTGCGGCCGCCATGAGGAAAGCGCAGATTGAGGCTCTTTTCGTGGAAGGCGTAAAGAATATGGAGGCGATCTCGGAGACCGTGGCAATCCTTCGAAAGTCGGCCATGGAGAAGATGACTGTGGCCCAGAGAATCAAACAGGCTCAGATAGAGACCTTCTTCAGCGAAAGGCGAAACAATGCTGAGGTGCTTTCTAAAGACGCCCTTGTAGGAGAAGCGATGGTCAAGTTTGATTCGGCATTTCGCGCTGATGACGGAAAGGTCGGGGGAACCTATTATTCCCTCGCAGCCATAAAATATGACGCCTCGATAAAACATTTTCAGACTCAGTACGGATTTGATGATGTATATCTTGTGAACAATGACGGCGTGGTAGTCTATAGCGCTACAAAAGGGCCGGACCAGGGGGAAAACACCCTTACCGGGTCATTGAAGGATACTCCGCTTGCCGCCTGTTTCAAGGGTGTTTCCCAGGGGCTTGCGATCACGGATTTTTCTTCTTACGCGCCGGCGGCCGGCGCTCAGTTCGCGTTTATGGGGGTTCCGCTGTTCAGGGAGGATATGAGAGGGCAGAGGGAGGCCGTGGGAGCTGCGGTGCTCAGATTAAGCCCCAAGGGGATTAATGCCGTAATGGGCCAGAGAGAGGGAATGGGAAAGAGCGGTGAGAGCTTTCTTGTGGCTAAAAGTGAGGCAGGCGTATTTTTTAGAAGCGATCTCAAGACCATGGGGGAAGGTAAATTTGTCCTGGGGCAATCGGCTCAGGGGGTGGCATCTCTGATTGAAGGGGTATTTTCGGGGACCTCCGGAAGTGATGTCAGGTCTGATGAGAACGGTAACATGAACCTGGTCGTATATAATCCGGTCAACATAGGGGGCCTTAAGTGGGTCCTTGTAACCAAGATGCTGCTTGAAGAAGCCATAGTGCCTGCTGTGGAAGGCAAGGACGCAGATTATCTTACCGAATATGCCGGGGCCTACGGCTATGAGGACCTGCTGCTCATACATCCCATGGGCAAGGCGTTTTACAGCGTAAAGAAAAAGGCCGATTATGGCACCGATGTGCTCGCAGGGCCCTATAGCTCTTCAGCTCTTGGAAAGGCGGCAAAGGAGGCTATAAAGAGAAAGAAGAGCGTGATGTCGGATATTGAGTTATATCAGCCTTCCGGAAATGAGCCTGCCGCCTTCTTTGTAACCCCGCTGATAATTGCCGAACGGATTGAGCTGATTGTGGCTCTCCAGATAGGCGTAAGAGATATAAACAGAATCATGCAGGACAAGGCAGGTTTAGGTAAGACAGGTGATACCTATCTTGTGGGTCAGGACGGATTGATGAGGTCGGATTCAACCCTTGACAAGGCCCATCACTCGGTAAAGGAATCGCTTAAGGATGCTTCCAGGGGAAAGGCCGATACGGCTGCCTCCAGGGGGGGCCTCGCCGGCAAGAGCGGCACCGAAATAATGGAGGACTACAGGGGGGAAAAGGTGCTGTGTGCTTACAGCCCGGTCAAGGTGGGCGACTCGGTCTGGGCAATGGTGGCGCAGATTGATTTGTCGGAGGCCTTTGCCCCGGTGCACAGACTCACCTGGATTATGGCCGTGGTAGCCCTGATAGGCATCTGCGCCATAATAGCGGTGGCTCTCCTCATTACCGGATATATAACCAAACCGATAAAACGAATCATGGAAGGACTGAAATCAGCCTCCGACGAAGTCTCCGACGCCTCCACTCAGGTCTCATCCGCCAGCCAGAGCCTTGCCGAGGGAGCCTCGGAGCAGGCCGCCTCGCTGGAGGAGACATCGTCATCCCTTGAGGAGATGGCGAGCATGACGCGCCGCAACGCCAACAACGCCGCTGAGGCGAAGGGACGGATGGATGAGGCCAAAGGCATTGTGGTAAGTGTTGATAAACACGTCAAGGAGATGGAAGGGGCCATAGGAGAGATAAAGCAGTCAAGCAATGAGACGGGAAAGATCATTAAGACCATTGACGAAATTGCCTTTCAGACAAATCTGCTCGCCCTCAATGCGGCTGTTGAAGCGGCCAGGGCCGGAGAGGCGGGAGCTGGCTTTGCCGTGGTCGCAGATGAAGTCAGAAATCTTGCCATAAGGGCTGCGGAGGCCGCTAAGAATACCGCCAACCTTATTGAAAATACCATAAAATCTGTTGAGGCCGGGAGCAGAATCACCTCCGATACGGCAGAGGCCTTCAAGGCCAACATGGAGATAGTATCAAAGGTCGGGACCCTGGTCGAGGAGATAGCCGCCGCCAGCAGCGAACAAGCACAGGGAATCGAGGAACTCAACAGGGCCGTCGCAGACATGGATAAGGTGGTTCAGCAGGTCGCGGCAAATGCCGAGCAATCGGCCAGCGCTTCGGAGCAGATGAACGCCCAGGCCTCCCAATTGAAAGTTATGGTTATGGATCTAGCCGAGGTAGTGGGCGCCACCGCGATTCAGAGCGGGGAAGGAGCAAGGAGCGTTGCAAAGGAAGGACAACGCGCTGTAACCGCTCGGATAAACGCCCAGGCAAGGACGGGCTCAGGTGTTGTTGAGGTGACACCGGAGCGTCTTCTGTCCTCGGAGAGCAAAACCAAGGATTTTTGAACTAACCCTCATGCCCGAATGGGGCACAACGAAGCATGAAAATAACCCCCACCCCTCCCTCCCCCGTCGAGGGGGAGGGAATAATGATGCCTCATCCCGACGTTTAGACGGTAAAGGGGGAGGAATAAAGGGAAGGGGCATTTTGATATAAACGATCATCAGGGGAGATTCCGATCATGCAGGAGGCAACAAGAACGATCAATCAAGCAATGCGACAGATGGGGGGTAAGGACGCTAAATATCTTACCTTCACCCTGGCCGCCGAAGAATACGGCATAGGGATACTGAAGATAAAGGAGATTATCGGAATGATGCCGATAACTACCGTGCCGAGGACACCTGATTTTATAAAGGGTGTGATAAACCTGAGAGGCAAGGTGATTCCGGTCATGGACCTAAGACTCCGCTTCGGCATGGAGAAGAATGACTATAATGACAGGACCTGCATAATAGTTGTGGAGATAGCTGGCAGGAGCGGTACCTTCACTATGGGCATAGTGGTTGACTCCGTCTCCGAGGTCCTTAGCATCAAACAGGATGATATTGATAAGACTCCGTCCTTCGGAACAAACGTGAATACGGATTATATCCTTGGGATGGCCAAGGTGGGCAGGGGCGTCAAGATCCTTCTGGATATAGACAGGGTCTTGACCGACCAGGAGGTTAGCCAACTAAGCACTCAGGCGCTCTCGGCGTAGATGTGCCTTGACATAACCCCAATAAAGAGAATAGGTTTTCTCAGTCCGATTCGGACTGATCTGGCATGTCCATGCGGCGAGATTAAAGCGGAGGATGGGTGTGGATGAATCCGGCAAAAGACCCTGCAATCTCGATGAGCAGGTTTTACTGAATGAAAAGATGGAGGCCCTCATGAGACTTTCAAGGAGGATCTCTCATGATATTAATAACATAGTAACAATCATCAAGGGTAATGCAGACATAATCCAGTTGATAGGGGGAAAGGAAGGCGCATACGCAAAGTATATTTCGGCCATATTAGCAGGTGCTAAAAAGGCATCGGCGCTTGCCTCCCAATTGGCTGTGATGAACGAAAAACGGCCGCTCAACTCTGCGCCGGTTGACCTGAATTTAATCCTCAGGAGCATGGAGCCCAAGTTGAGAGAGCTTATTTATCCCGGGATAGAGATTGAATTCGAGTTTAATCGATCGCTCCCGGCCTTTACAGGTGACCGGATGCGGCTCGAAGAGGTAATCACCCACCTTGTAAAAAACGCCTGCGATGCCATGAAGAAGGGAGGGCGGCTGACTATAGGGACATCAAACCTGGAAGAAACTCCCTCCCGGGATTCGGAGGCACAGGGGAAGGAACTCAGATGGGCCTGTGTCACGGTCAGGGACAGAGGCCCCGGCATTGATGCCTCTATCCGGTCGAAGATATTTGAGCCTTTTTTTACAACCAAGGAAAAGGGAGAGGGGGACGGTCTGGGGCTTTCGCGTGTCTATGGGATCGTGAGGGCGGCTGGGGGCTTCATAAGGATTGAAAACGGGGCCTCCGGAGGAACGGCTTTTATAGTGGGGTTTCCCGTTGCCGACTCAAGTAAATAATGATATCTCCGAAGCGGCAAGCTGTAAGAGATTAGCAAACAGATGCGGGCCTGAATCTTCGGGGGAAGACGCCCGTGGATATTATGAGGGCGGTGATGCGCTGCGCGGGGGCACCATACTCCTCGTGGACGATGACTCGGTGGTCCGGGAGGTGGTATCGGAGATGCTCGTCTCTCTAGGCTATGATGTTGAGACAGCCTCCAGCGGGCTTGATGCCCTGATAATTTACGAAGACAGGGCTGCAGAGATATCCCTCGTAGTGATTGACATGTTTATGCCCGATATGGGAGGGGAGAAGGTCTTCACCCAACTCAAGAAAATTGATCCTGATGTCTCGGTGCTTGTCGCGAGCGGTTGCTGCATAGACTCGCTAATGACTGGGATGATGGATATGGGCTGCAGGGGATTTCTTCAAAAGCCGTTCCATCTCACCGAGCTTGAGGAAAAGATAAAGCTGGCGATGAGGCCCGTTCGGAAAGGCGGTCCCAAATCCTGCGCCGGTGCCGGATGTTGATGCTTAGACGCTAAGCATCGCGCCGTCCCTCATTACGGCTTGAATCCCTCTTACCTAGTGTCCATCCGGAAATGGCTATTTTCACCGATTTCGGCGTTGGGCTCAAATTTTAATCCTCGAAATACGTCAATGTATTCCTGTGGTTAAAATTATCGCCCGCCTTGAACTCGACGAAACTATCTCATTTCCGGATGGACACTACCTATATTCCCGGCTGTCAACGCGACTGGCTGGCGGAAATCACCCATCTTCCGCGTTTCTCTCGTAACCTGCCGCCATCCCCGCTTATGAAAATTCTAAACGGTTATGACCTTGTCGGCTAGCTGCATGGCGGTTACGATATCCAGCATGTTGGTGGTCTGGCCTACCTTCTTTTTGTCAAGAAGCTCAAAGTGCGTAAGACATGTCCCGCAAACCAGAATGGTTGATTCCTTTTCAAGCTCCGAAAGTACCCCTAGAAGGTCCGAACCCTCGACGGTTAGTTTTACACCGTTGTTTATGAACACCAGCCGCCACAGCTCTTTTCCCATCTCCTTGAGGGTGGTAAGAAAACTCACCAGAAGCTTTTTTCCCAGCAGATCATCGCCGTGGCCCATGCGGTCGTTTGAGACAAGCACAAGAATCCTAGCGGTCTCCCGAGGCTGGTCTGCGATCCCGCGGCGCGGGACTTCTTTTGCTATTGCGTCTTTGACGCCGGCGTCGGCCCCCTTTTCACCCTTGACGCAAGTTCCTTCACCCTCTAGGCTTACAGACACCTTGTATTGACGGCTCCCCAGAAACCTGGATACGTTCTGAACCGCGGCCTCGTTGTCCACTATAATCTTAAGCTCGGCAGGTGCCGACTCATCAATAAGGTTCTTGGCCTTAAGAACCGGTCCAGGGCAGGCAAGCCCTCTGCAGTCAATCTCTTTCACCCTGTCATCTCCCATATAAAATATTCCTCATTCTACCGTGATTTTCTCCTCCGGCCCCTCTGTCACCTCTCCTACAACCGCCGCATCCGCTATACCCGCATCCCTGAGGGAGGCTAAAAGGCCCGGCGCATGTGCCTCCGGAACTGAGATAAGAAGACCCCCTGAGGTCTGGGGATCGAAGAGCACGTCAATCAGAACGGGATCAACTTCAGGACTGATGTCCATCATGTGGATTCGGAACTTCTTGTTGTTGAAAGCCCCTGCAGGCACCAAACCCATGGATGCCAGGGAAATCGTATCGGGAAGAACAGGGGCACTCGCTGAAAATACCTTCACCGACCGGCCCGATCCGATGACCATCTCCGCCAGGTGACCCAGAAATCCGAACCCTGTGATGTCCGTGCAGGCGTTGACAGGATATCGTTCCATCACTTCAGCCGCGGTCTTGTTCAGTTCAGCCATGGAGTAAACGGCCTTTTCGATGGATTCGGTCGAGGCAAGCCCTCCCTTTATGGCCGTATTTATGATGCCTGTCCCCAGTGGCTTGGTCAAAACCAGCCTGTCTCCGGGCCTGATGTTTCTTTTCACAAGGACCCTTGACGGGTGGATAATACCCGTTACCGAGAGGCCGTACTTTAGTTCGCTGTCCTCTATGGAGTGCCCGCCCACGAGCACTACTCCTGCCTCCCGCATCTTTACCAGACCGCCCTCAATGATGCTCCTCAAAACCGAGATTTCCATGTCCTTTACCGGAAAGGCCACAAGGTTCATGGCGGTCTTAGGCACACCACCCATGGCGTAAATATCGCTCAAGGCATTGGCCGCAGCTATCTGGCCGAAGCTGTAAGGGTCATCCACTATAGGTGTAAAAAAATCAACCGTCTGGATGAGCGCAATATCATCCGATATCTTATAGACCCCTGCGTCGTCCGCCCTGTCTAGACCAACTATAAGATTCGGATCGGTCGGAAACTCTATGCCGCATAATGCCCTGTCCAGGTCCCCTGGAGCAAGCTTTGAAGCTCAACCTGCGCCCTTGACCGTCTCAGTCAGTCTGATTGTCTTTTTATCCGTCATCTGCTCAGCCATTAAGGAAAAAAAGCCCTCACGGGCAATCGTTCCGATCGCCCGGATGGATTAAAGGGGTCTGTCTTCGCACTCCGCGGAGGAGGCATTTACACTCCTTTTGCCGTTTACGCTCTTTTTAATCGCCATCTGAAACCATATTGGTTCCAACGGTCTTTCGTCTCCCGGTACCAAGATTAGGCACGTTGAGCAGCATTGCAAACAGGAATTTCCTATGATAATCTCCTAAACAATCGGATAAATCTATATTTGTCATCCTTACAAAATGCTTTATCGGACATAGGGAGGTTTTAATGAAGATAGTCTTTATCATCTCAACTGATGAAAGCGAAACCGTTTACAACGCCATGAGGCTTGCCAATGTGGGCGTCCGGCAGGGGGATGAGGTAAGCGTATTTATGCTGGGAAGGGGTGTTCTGTTTGAAAAGAGCGCCGAGGGATCGGAGTTTGATGTCATGGGGCAGATGCAGAGCTTTGAGGGCGATTTTTATGTCTGAGGGGTCTGCATGAAATCCCACGGTCTTGCGGGATCAAGCTCATGCCCCATAGGATGGATGGATGACCTCTACGCGCTGATAAAGGAGGCGGACAAAGTCTTAACATTTTGAAACGGGGCAGGGTCGGGCTGCGCGGCCGACAACTCATCCCGGTGATTTTCCTTCTGCTTTGGATACAAGAAAATCCCACAGGGCCGTGCAGGGCGGGGAAGCTATCCTGCGCCTGTCGCGTACAAGATAGAAGTTCCTGAACATCGGCAGCCCTTTTATGCGAAGGGCCGAAAGAACCCCGGCCTTCTCCTCGGTCTCGACAGCCCTTAAGGAGATAATGGATACGCCGAGTCCGCCTTTTATGCCTTCCTTTACAGCAGTTGAGGAGCCCAGAACGGCACAGGCATTAAGTTCTTCAGTGCCCCTAAGACCTTCTGCCCTCAAATAATCGTCTATGATCCTGGAGGTGCCCGAGCCTTTTTCCCTGATTATAAAGGGCTCCTTCAGAAGTTCCGCCAATTCGATCTCCTTTCTTCGGGCAAGGGCGTGCCCTTTAGGCACCACTACCACCAACTCATCCTTCCAGAGTTCCCTTACAAATAGTTGCTTCACAGTGCTCCTTGAGCCGATTACCGCTATCTCAAGGTCGCCTTCTGCCACTCGCTGCTCAATTTTGCCGGTATCGGCAATCTCCAGGGCCACATAAAGGGAAGGATGCAGACTGCGGAATTCCCCAAGCACCCTCGGAAGTATGTATTCACCCGGAATGGTGCTCCCGCCAATGCGCACAGATCCGCCCTTAAGACCAAGAAATCCCTGAATCTCAAGCCTGGCCGTTTCCTTCATCTCAAGGAGGAGCATCGCATGCTTGTAAAGGAGTTCGCCAGCCTTTGTTGGTAAAACTTTGCGGCCCAGCCTGTCAAGGAGTCTGGTTCCCACCATGGTTTCAAGGGTGGCTATCCGCTCGCTCACCGATGCCTGGGCCAGAAACACCACACGTGAGGCCTTTGAGAAACTTCCGAATTCAACAACCCTTGCGAAGATTTCAAGCTGCCTGAGATCGAAGTCAACCGCTGGTATATATTCTTTCCCGCTGATTTTCAAAGAGTCAGTCCTTTATGCCCATCTAAATGAAATTCCATTTGTAACTGCTCAGGTTGTCAGGTTCACGGTTAGTCGGCTTTTTCATATTTCTTGAGATAGTTGATTAATCCACGAATGTTAATCCTGGCTTTCTTGTTAAACGGTACACTTTCCGGAGCAATTCACGTGCCGGTTGCCAGGCCTCAATATCTTCAAACCGTTCAATCTTCATCGCTCTCTAACCTTGAACCCCTGAACTTTGAAGCTGAGTGGTCACCTCTACAGAAGCTGAAGACTCTGTCACGCCATCTCCCGGGAGGGAGTTGCGGGAATTGACCGTAACAATTCCTTTAGGCTATGATATCCGTCCGCGCTGTCCTGAGTCAAGAAGGAGGAGAAACCTTTCATGTCCCCCCATCTCGGTTGAAAATGATCTTCTTTGAAACGGCCTTTTGCTGTATAAGAGTGGTTCAGCTTGGGGTAGGTAATCTTGAGGGAAGGGATCAGAGGCTCATAAGCATCTCCATCTTGGAAGGAAAGAAGTGAAATAATCCATGGTGGTATAAAAGGTGGAGATGCTTTCATGCTTCCTTGTGCCCCATTCGGGCCTGAGGGTCAGCACCTGCCTTCGATGATTGCCCGGAGAACGGTACACCCTCCAGGAGGGGAAAGAGTTTGATGAGGGAGCCTGTTATGTTGCCGATTAAATTGAAGGCAATTTTTATCTACGAAGGAGGGATTCGGATATGATAGGTGGAGGAGGTGGAGACGTGTTCCAGAAGCTGCCGGTAGTGGGTTGTCCGGGAGCGGTGAAGGTGCCTACTGATAAGGAAGTGGAGGCCCTTAACAGGTTGCGGGCAATAAAGGAAAAGGTGAGAGAGCTTAAGGAGAGGCTAGGGTTAATGGAAGATGCCGCGGACGGGGAAGAGATAAAGGCTGTAAATGCCCTGCTTGAGGATTTGAGGCGGCAGTGGGATATTTGGCAGGTGAAGAGGGAAGAGGCCGCCAGGGAAAGGATGATACTTCTGGGGCATGATTAGTGATTAGGTGATTATATAACTAGTTTCCATCCGGAAATGAGATAGTTTCGTCGAGTTCAAGGCAGGCGATAATTTTAACCACAGGAATACATTGATGTATTTCGAGGATTAAAATTTGAGCCCAACGCCGAAATCGGTGAAAATAGCCATTTCCGGATGGACACTAACTAGTTCAGATTTGCAGATTTACGGTGAAAATATCCACGCTCTTTTCGGCGTCGGGGTTGGCGCCGCAATCGCAGAGAGCAAGCCAGGCATATGATTAAAATACGATACCGCCCCCGCCCAAGATGGATTTTCATGGCCCATGGAGGTGTTGCGGCCATGAACGTTTGGGAAAGGACACAAAAGGTAAAACGGCATAAATCAGAATTGCTGAAAAGTAAAAACTTATAAAAGCGCAGAAAAGGATGGAACGGCCTAACGGGGAAAAAAGCTGGAACGGACGGAAAGAATAGGTGAGGGTCAGGGGCGTTCTGAAAGGGTTGCTTTTAGTGAGAGGGGCTGGTTGCCACGGAGGACGGAAAGGGTTATTTCATGGCCGGGGCTCAAGCGGTCGAGCAGCCTTGAGAGGATTTCCATATCAGGGGTGTCTGAAGCGTCCAGGGAGAGTATGATGTCTCCCCCTATGGGTATCCGGAAGCCTCCCGCTATGATTTCCCTGGTTCCGCCCCTGAGCCCGGCTCTCTCGGCCGGGCTTCCGCGGAATACTTCAGCCACAAGGATGCCCTTTTCCACATCCATACTCAGGGCCTCTCTGAGCCACGGGGTGAGGGCGATTCCAGATATCCCCAGCCAAGGCCGGATTACCCTGCCGGAGGTTATTAGCTGGCCCGCGATCTGTCTGGCCCTGTTCACGGGAATAGCAAATCCTATGCCCTGGTAGCCGCCTGAGAGGCTGTAAATCGCGGTATTTATGCCTATGACCTCGCCGCTTGAGTTGAGGAGGGGGCCTCCGGAGTTTCCCGGGTTAATAGCCGCATCGGTCTGGATCAATTCCTCCATCTGGGTGCCGTCTTCTGTCTTGAGCGCCCTGCCCAGTGCGCTTACTATACCTGTCGTTAGGGTGTGTGAAAGACCGAAGGGATTACCTATTGCGATGGCCTTCTGGCCGACCCTGAGTCCGTCCGAGTTGCCTAGCACGGAGACTACCTTCACCGCTGAGGCCGGGATTTTTATGACGGCAAGATCAGTTGACGGATCGCGGCCCACAAGGGTGGCATCATATTTCTTTCCGTTAGAGAGGGTCACGGTCAGCTTCTGGGCCTTGGCGACCACGTGGTTATTTGTAAGTATGTAGCCGCTCTTGTCTATGATAAATCCTGAGCCCTGGCCTTCCCTTGGTGTCACCTCCATCCAGAAGTTCATGCCCAGGGTTGTAGCTGCAATGTTGACGACTGCCGGGTGAGCTTTCTCAAAGACCTCAGAGTTTATTTGTTCATCGGGTGAAACTGTTATGGGTCTCTGATCCGTCGCTATGGGATGGGCGAAATCAAGGCTCTCGATTCGCGGCCTTGGTTGGAGGTATTCCTGGAGCGCGTCCCATTTCTCCCACAGGAAAACGAGGACTATTAAAATAAGGACGGCAATAAAAGGGGACTTGCTATTGAAGGCCATAAGCCGCATCTTTCCAAGTGTGGTCGTGCAAAGGCTCGAGTTTACGGGGAGGCGGATTTTGTGTCAAGCTGCCTTTCCTATGGGTTTGAATTTGACTTTCATGGGTGGTATCCTGAAGACATCTTACTCGGTCAATTCCGGCGAGACAACCAGGCTGTTGAAAAGAGTTCGCCTGCTGCGTTTTGCTCTTTCCTGGTCATTGCGGCGCACTTCTATGTGCGACTCATTCCCGGGGATTTGTCTTCGCATTCGCTCTGAAATTCCACCCGGGGGGTGGGGCCACTTGAGCGCAGGTCTTACATCTGTGCATTTTTCCTTAAGCCTGTGAACAGAGGATTTTTCAAAACTATGCCAAGTGCCGCATTTTTCCGGAGGATAAAAGATGGAGCAATCTAGTACCCTCTTTGCCGTGAAAATACTCTCCCAGGATTTTCATATTCGGGGGCGTAGCATACACGGCTCGTTTATCTTTGCCTTTCTTGTATCTTTGCTTTTTTGCGCGTGGTCTGTTGTGACTGTGGATCCGTGTAAAGCGGGTTCGATTCTTACGCTTGAACAGGGTGTTTCCGAAGCGCTTTCCGCTAATTGGTCTCTTAAGACTTACAGGGAGAGGATAGCCCAGGCCGGTTACGCTCTCAGCCAGGCCCGCACTGGCTTCCTTCCAAGCTTCAGCACCAGCTACGGTTACACCCGCTTTGGAGACCCCATGACACAAAAGATACAGGCAGGAGGTATATTCGGTGCCAGTCCGATAGAGCTGCAGGTCGGTACCCAGGATAACTATCAGTGGAAAGGGACAATTACTCAGCCCGTCTTTACAGGATTTGCCATCTTGAGCCGGTACGAACTCTCCAAACTCGGGATAGATCAGGCCGAGCTGGAATATCAGCTTGCTAGGCTTGATCTGGTGTTGAATGTAAAGGAGGCCTATTTCGGTATCCTTCAGGCCGACAAGGGGGTTGATGTGGGCAAGCGCGCGGTGGAATCACTTGAGGCCCATGTAAAGACGGCCGACAATTTTTACAAGGTTGGGATGATACCTGTAAATGATCTTCTTAAAGCCCAGGTGGAGCTTGGGAACGCAAGCCATGATCTGGTCAGGGCGCAAAATGTCTCAACGCTCGCAAGGGCGCTGATGAACAGTCTGCTTGCCCGGCCGGTAGAGGCAGCTTTGGAAATCGAGGACATCCTGGAATACCGTCCGGCAGACCATGACTTCGATCAATGCCTGAAGAGGGCGTTCGAGAAAAGGCCCGAGATAGCCTTGATAGCCGTGAATATAATGCAGGCGGATCAGGGTGTCCGGCTTGCACGCAGCAAGATGTTTCCACAGGTCTCCCTTAACTGGGAGTATATAAAGGAGGGGGACGGTCTCGAGGTGGACGGTAGTCCTTATCATGAGCCCAACCGCTGGGACCTGATGGTGGGCGCTACATGGACCTTCTGGGAATGGGGCAGGACCCACTATGAGATAAAGCAGAATGAAAGTGCCAGATACCAGCTTAACGACACCCTGAACTCTCTAAAGGATAAAATCAGGCTTGAGGTAAGACGGGCTGTTCTCGGACTGGAGGAAGCGGAGAAGAAGATTCCTATCTCCAAAAAGGCGGTGGAACAGGCTGAGGAGAATCTGAGGGTGAGCGAGGAGAGGTACAAGGCAAAGGTTGCAACCTCAACTGAGGTGCTGGATGCCCAGACGCTCCTGACTCAGGCGCGCACCAATTATTACCGGGCACTATATGAGCATAAACTTGCCCAGGCGCGTCTGCAGAGGTCAATGGGATCAGCCGATAAATGATACGGGATGTTGTAGGAGAGTGTGTTTCCCCCATGAGTTGCTTGAGGGCAAGTTTATATGAAAATACCAACATCCTTCTTTCTGCAACCGGGGGTAAAGGGGGATTTCATCTTTCCCGCCGAAGGCATAGGTCTTTAAAGCCTGAAGGGACTATCGGAGGAGGGTGTTGATCGCTTACCGGCAGTTTTGTGTTGTCAAATTGATCGGGATGCATTAAGAATTCGCGTGATATTTTCAGATATGAGGGTCTAGAGGCACCTTATGCCAATGAAAGAGAAGAGGTAAGGACGTATGAACATTCACAGGAAGAGGTTTCTTTTGACTGCAGGGCTTGTCGGCATCTTATTTTGTGGGGCCGTGGTCTTTATGTGGGGCCGGGGACAGGTCAAGGCGGCACCGGATGATGTTTACAAGAACATGGAGGTGCTAGCGGAGGTCCTCAGGCACATAGAGAAGAATTATGTGGAGCCCAGGGAGCCCAAGGATCTGATTTACGGCGCCATCAAAGGCATGGTGCAGTCCCTGGATGCCCATTCGGCATTTATGACCAGGGAAGAGCACCAGGAACTGATGATGGAGACCAAGGGCTCATTTACAGGTATCGGGATAGAGATAACCATCAAGGATAGGGTGCTCACGGTTGTGTCGCCCATAGAGGGGACCCCTGCATTTGAGGCGGGCTTGAAGGCCGCGGACAGGATAATCAGCATAGAGGATAAGACTACGAAGGATATGTCTCTTATGGAGGCGGTAAAGCTCATAAGAGGTCCCAAGGGAACCAAGGTGAACCTGACTGTTGTGCGTGAGGGCGCGGATAAGCCTCTTAAGTTCACTATGGTCAGGGATGTCATCCCCCTCATAAGCGTTAGAAAGCACATGCTTAACCCTGAAATGGGTTATGTGCGAGTCTCCAATTTCCAGAGCAAAACCGGTTCCGACCTGGCAGAGAGTCTTGAGGCTCTAGAAAACGGAAGGCAGTTGAAAGGGCTCATTTTGGACTTGAGAAACAACCCTGGAGGTCTTCTTTCACAGGCCATCGAGGTATCTGAACTCTTCCTTGAAGAAGGCGTGATTGTCAGTACCAAGGCGAGGGATTCCTCTCAGAATATAGTGGCCAAGGCCCATCCAAACAAGGCCCCCAGGAATTATCCGATAGTGATCCTGGTTAACGGAGGGACGGCCAGCGCCGCCGAGATAGTGGCAGGCGCCCTCCAGGACAACAAGAAGGCGCTGGTACTCGGAACGCGGACATTCGGCAAGGGATCGGTTCAGACCATACTTCCCCTTTCTGACGGAGCGGGCCTCAGGCTGACAACAGCCCGCTACTATACCCCCAGCGGAAGATCCATTCAGCTTGACGGGATAGTGCCGGACATTGATGTGGATTTTGTACCGCCGGCGGACAAGGAGGAAAAAGGTCCCAAGCATACCGTGAGGGAGGCTGATCTGGACAGAGCTATGCCGAAGGAAAAGGCACAGGAGGTCCAGCCTGATAAAGACAAAAACCAGGTCTTGGATCTTGACGCCCGGGCAAAGGAACTCGTTGAAAAGGATAACCAGGTGCGTTACGCGATGCAATTGCTCCAGTCCTGGACTATCTTTTCCAAGATCAGATAGCGCGCGGCACAGTATGGAATTTGTGATGTTATTTATATTTAAGGTATCTCCTTTTGGGGTGTCGGTTTCGGAATCGGGGTTGGAATCACAATCGAGAAGAGCACGCCAGGCTTGTCTTTAAAAGACGATACGAACCCCTGACCGGGAAAGAGAAGGCAAAAGCAAAGATAGAATATCCGGCTGTCTCGGATAGAGAGCAAGCCGGCTTTTGGAGGTTCGGTTCATGATAGTGCCGCTTTTGGATTTAAAGCCGCAGTACGCCCTACTGAGGGAGGAAATAAGACGGGTAATTGATGAGGTCTGCGATTCACAGCAATTCATAATGGGGCCTAAGGTGGAGGAACTGGAGCGGGAAGTAGCTCGGTATTGCGGGTGCGAATTCGCCGTCGGGGTCTCCTCGGGAACTGATGCCCTTTTATTATCCCTCATGGCCTCAGGAGTGAGGGCCGGAGATATTGTCATTACCACTCCCTACACCTTTTTCGCCACTGCCGGGGCGGTCGCGCGTCTTGGTGCCCAACCCCTCTTTGTTGATATCGAAAGAGACACCTTTAATATTGATCCTTCCTGCCTTGAAGATACTTTGAAGAAGTTGGACAGAGGGAGTGCCAAAAGGGCAAGGGCCGTCATTCCGGTTCATCTCTTCGGACAGTGCGCGGATATGGAGTCTATCCTGAAAATCGCGCGGGATTGGGGATTGCTTGTCATAGAAGACGCCGCGCAGGCCATAGGAGCGGACTGCAGGTTTACTGACGGCTCATTGAAGCGGGCAGGAAACATGGGGGACTGCGGCTGTTTTTCCTTTTTTCCATCCAAGAACCTAGGCGCCTTCGGAGATGGAGGGATGGTTACCACGAACAGCCGGGAGCTTTATGAAAGGCTTAAGATCATGAGGGTCCACGGGGCATTCCCCAAATACCATCACAGGATCATCGGCGGTAATTTCAGGCTTGATGCCCTTCAGGCCGCCGTCCTCCTGATAAAACTTCGCCATCTGGATGAGTGGACAAGCAAAAGGGAAAAAAATGCACAATATTACAACAAGATGCTTAGAAATGCCGGGCCAAATCCAATAGAACTCCCAAAGGTAAAACGAGGTGTCCGCCATATATATAATCAGTTTGTTATCCGTGCCGCAGGGGCGAGAGACGCCCTGAGGGATTACCTCGCTTCCAGCGGGATAGGCTGTGAGATCTATTATCCGGTTCCGCTTCACACACAGGAGTGTTTCTTATACCTGGGATACGGTAAAAATGACTTTCCTGTGGCGATGGAGGCGGCGGAAACCAGCCTTGCGATACCCATTTTCCCGGAGCTGACCACTGAACAGCTTGCTTATGTAGTTGAAATAATATCTCAATTTTTCGCCCAAAAAATAAGTTAAGTTTTCTTTAGGTTTTATTCTTTTTTTTGTTGACAGCAACAGGGGAATGGATTTATAAAGTGGTTTCTTCCGGCGGCGAGGGAATAAATAAAAAATCCTTGACAAAGCCAGAAAGAATAGTTAAGATTAAAAATACTTTGTTCTTTGAAAACTAAATAGTGATGTCGTGCAGGTCTCTGAGAAAAAAAAAGGGTCAATGACCCTCAAACTTTAAGTGGAGAGTTTGATCCTGGCTCAGAACGAACGCTGGCGGCGTGCTTAACACATGCAAGTCGAACGAGAAAAGGGGGGCAACCCCCTGAGTACAGTGGCGCACGGGTGAGTAACACGTGGGCAACCTGCCCTTAAATCTGGAATAACTTCTGCGAAAGCGTTGCTAATACCGGATAACATCCATTGAACCCCGGTTCTTTGGATCAAAGGTGACCTATTCATGAAAGTTGCCGTTTAAGGATGGGCCCGCGTACCATTAGCTAGTTGGTGAGGTAACGGCCCACCAAGGCTACGATGGTTAGCTGGTCTGAGAGGATGATCAGCCACACTGGAACTGGAACACGGTCCAGACTCCTACGGGAGGCAGCAGTGAGGAATATTGCGCAATGGGGGAAACCCTGACGCAGCAACGCCGCGTGAGTGACGAAGGCCTTCGGGTCGTAAAGCTCTGTCAAGTGGGACAAACGTCTCACGGTAAATAGCCGTGAGATCTGATGGTACCGCAAAAGGAAGCACCGGCTAACTCCGTGCCAGCAGCCGCGGTAATACGGAGGGTGCAAGCGTTGTTCGGAATTATTGGGCGTAAAGGGCGTGTAGGCGGTTTGGCAAGTCGGATGTGAAAACCCCGGGCTTAACTTGGGAAGTGCATTCGATACTGCCTTTCTTGAGTATGGGAGAGGAGAGTGGAATTCCCAGTGTAGAGGTGAAATTCGTAGATATTGGGAGGAACACCCGTGGCGAAGGCGACTCTCTGGACCAATACTGACGCTGAGACGCGAAAGCGTGGGTAGCAAACAGGATTAGATACCCTGGTAGTCCACGCCTTAAACTATGAGAACTAGGTGTAGCGGGTATTGACCCCTGCTGTGCCGAAGCTAACGCATTAAGTTCTCCGCCTGGGGAGTACGGTCGCAAGGCTAAAACTCAAAGGAATTGACGGGGGCCCGCACAAGCGGTGGAGCATGTGGTTTAATTCGACGCAACGCGAAGAACCTTACCTGGGTTTGACATCCCCTGACAGTCCCGGAAACGGGATCTTCCTGGTTCTGCCAGGACAGGGTGACAGGTGCTGCATGGCTGTCGTCAGCTCGTGTCGTGAGATGTTGGGTTAAGTCCCGCAACGAGCGCAACCCTTGTCTTTAGTTGCCAGTATTAAGTTAGGCTACTCTAAAGAGACCGCCTCGGTTAACGGGGAGGAAGGTGGGGATGACGTCAAGTCCTCATGGCCTTTATACCCAGGGCCACACACGTGCTACAATGGGCTGTACAAAGGGTTGCTATCCCGCGAGGAGGAGCCAATCCCAAAAAGCAGCTCTCAGTTCGGATTGGAGTCTGCAACTCGACTCCATGAAGTTGGAATCGCTAGTAATCGTGGATCAGCATGCCACGGTGAATACGTTCCCGGGCCTTGTACACACCGCCCGTCACACCACGAAAGTCGATTGTACCAGAAGTTACTGGGCTGACCCGCAAGGGGGGCAGGTACCTAAGGTACGGTTGGTAATTGGGGTGAAGTCGTAACAAGGTAGCCGTTGGGGAACCAGCGGCTGGATCACCTCCTTTCTAAGGAGATTTCGGCATTAAGCTGATAATCCTAGGTCAATCCTGCATCGCGTCACTATTTAGTCTTGAGGGAGCAAGGTAAATTCGGATTCTGGAGTCCGTTCGGAAGGTGTATATGTTGGTATTTCGGATTCCGAGATCGAAGGGCCTATAGCTCAGTTTCGGTTAGAGCGCACGCCTGATAAGCGTGAGGTCGTTGGTTCAATTCCAACTAGGCCCACCAGTTGGGGGTGTAGCTCAGATGGGAGAGCGCCTGCCTTGCACGCAGGAGGCCATCGGTTCGATTCCGTTCACCTCCACCATTTTTGAAGGATCATTGCTTCTATCGTGGTGAAGGACCCTCATGTGGTTCTTTGAAAACTAAATACAGGGTATTGCATTTCAGAGGCGCCTGAAAAGGTTGCTCTGCATTTGAATGAAGGCATTATGGCCAAGTTACTAAGGGCAAACGGTGGATGCCTTGGCGCTGGATGACGACGAAAGACGTGGTTAGCTGCGATAAGCTTCGGCGAGCCGCTAAACAGGCATTGAGCCGGAGATCTCTGAATGGGGAAACCCATTCTGGGTAATTCCAGGATATCTGCATCTGAATACATAGGGTGTAGAGGAAGACGAGGGGAACTGAAACATCTAAGTACCCTCAGGAAAAGAAAGCAATAGCGATTCTCCTAGTAGTGGCGAGCGAACGGGGAACAGCCTAAACCGGGTATATGTTAAAGCCTGCATGCGTTGTATACCCGGGGTTGTGGGGCTTCGTTGGAGAGATTAGCAGGTCTCTCGGCAAGTCAAAAACTCAAAGAATAGCCGAAGGGTCTGGAAAGGCCTGCCATAGAGGGTGATAGTCCTTTAGGCGAAATTCGGAGAGCTTGCCGGACGAGGTACCCAAGTACCGCGGGACACGTGAAACCCTGCGGGAATCCGGGAGGACCATCTCCCAAGGCTAAATAGACGCCAGCGACCGATAGCGAACTAGTACCGCGAGGGAAAGGTGAAAAGAACCCCGGGAGGGGAGTGAAATAGTACCTGAAACCGTTTGTCTACAAGCAGTGGAAGAACGTTTGAAATTCTTCGGAATTTCAAGTTCGACTGCGTACCTTTTGTATAATGGGTCAGCGAGTTACTCTACGTTGCAAGGTTAAGCCGACAGGTGTAGCCGTAGCGAAAGCGAGTCTTAATAGGGCGATTCAGTAGCGTGGAGTAGACCCGAAGCCAGGTGATCTATCCATGGACAGGGTAAAGGTCGAGTAACATCGACTGGAGGCCCGAACCGCAGAAGGTTGAAAACTTCCCGGATGATCTGTGGATAGGAGTGAAAGGCTAATCAAACCTGGAGATAGCTGGTTCTCCCCGAAATATATTTAGGTATAGCCTCACATAATAAGTGACGGGGGTAGAGCACTGGATGGGCTAGGGGTCCTACCAGATTACCAAACCTAACCAAACTTCGAATACCGTCAACTCGTATTGTGGGAGTCAGACCGCGGGAGATAAGTTTCGCGGTCGAAAGGGAAACAGCCCAGACCGCCGGCTAAGGTCCCTAAGCATGTGCTAAGTGGAGAAGGAAGTGGAAGCGCCGAGACAGCCAGGAGGTTGGCTTAGAAGCAGCCATCCTTTAAAGAAAGCGTAATAGCTCACTGGTCAAGTGATTCTGCGCCGAAAATTCAACGGGGCTCAAGCACATCGCCGAAGCTGCGGACCACGCTTATGGCGTGGTGGTAGGGGAGCATTCCATTCAGGGTTGAAGCCGAACCGTGAGGATCGGTGGACCGTATGGAAGAGAGTATGCTGACATGAGTAACGATAAAGCGGGTGAGAAACCCGCTCGCCGTAAGCCTAAGGTTTCCTGAGTAAAGGTAATCTTCTCAGGGTTAGTCGATCCCTAAGCCGAGGCCGAAAGGCGTAGGTAATGGAAAACAGGTTAATATTCCTGTACCACCAAGTTGCCGTTTGAGCAATGGGGGGACGCAGGAGGGTAGGTCATTCCGGTGATGGATATCCGGATTCAAGCCCGTAGGCGGAGAGAGTAGGCAAATCCGCTCTCTCTTAACGCCGAGAGGTGATGAGGAGTCCCTAAAGGACATAAACTGACTGATCCCATGCTGCCGAGAAAAGCCTCTAGCGAGGTGATTTGGTGATCGTACTGTAAACCGACACAGGTAGGCAGGGTGAATATCCTAAGGCGCTCGAGAGAACTCTGGTTAAGGAACTCGGCAAATTAACACCGTAACTTCGGGAGAAGGTGTACCTCCGTCAGGTGAAGAAATTTACTTTTGGAGCCGAGGGAGGTTGCAGATAAATGGGGGTGGCGACTGTTTACTAAAAACATAGGACTCTGCTAAGTCGCAAGACGATGTATAGGGTCTGACGCCTGCCCGGTGCTGGAAGGTTAAGGGGATTTGTCATCCGTTTAGGCGGAAAAGCATTGAACCGAAGCCCCAGTAAACGGCGGCCGTAACTATAACGGTCCTAAGGTAGCGAAATTCCTTGTCGGGTAAGTTCCGACCTGCACGAATGGCGTAAC
>MNYJ01000077.1 GCA_001874005.1 Desulfobacteraceae bacterium CG2_30_51_40 | reverse complement strand
AAAAGAAACTGACCCTGTTTGCTGAAGAATCGGACGGCAAGGTAAGACTGGGTCTCAGGCGCTCTCGATTTGAACCAGGGAGCTTGGGAAAGGCATTTCCCGGCGAAAGGGAACTGGCCCTTGCGGAGGTCATCGGCGGTGAGATAGACATTGATCCCGAGAAGGGAGAGACATTCTTTCTGCTCAGTAAGACATCCGGATAACCACTTGGATACGGGCAGTTATGGCCGCCTCTCGGATTTGAGAAAGGAGTATTGGCATGAGTGAAAAGGTTCTTCTTGTTGATGATGAGAAGGAGTTTACGGAGGCCCTTGCGGACAGGATGCGTTTAAGGGACATGACTGTTTCTACGGCCGGATCCGCTACCGAAGCCCTACGCAAGGTGGAAGATGAGTCTTTTGATGCCATCGTCCTTGATCTCAGAATGCCTGAGATGGACGGCATAGAGTTTCTTAAGGCTGTCAGAAAGAAACATCCTGAACTCCAGGTTATCATGCTTACAGGACAAGGAAAAATAAAGGATAGCGTGGAGGCGATGAAGCTGGGAGCGCTTGATTTTCTTGAAAAGCCGGCCGACCTCGACCTCCTTACAGAAAAGATCCATGACGCAAAGTCCAGAAGGATGCTGATCGCAGAGAAACAGACCATTGAAAAAGTAAAAAATATACTTACAGAAAAGGGATGGTAAGAAGCTATTCCTTCCATGTTGGATTATTCAAATGTTTCAGCTCAATAATTGGGGCTAAAACCACTGGATCCCGGATAGGGGTCCGGGACATGCTTCGCCGGAAAGGCGGAACAAGCCCACTATTCGTCATTCCAGCGAAAGCTGGAATCCGGAAATATCGCGGCGAAAGCAGTCGCCACGATTTATTGAGAAGATACATTCAAATTGAATCTTTACACGTTTGGCCGATATCGGATTATTTTTTTTGGTGGCGACATAAGTGAGACTTAAAATAGGCATATTGACGGCTGCGGCCGCAATGTTGGGCGTTGCGCTCTTTAACAGGAGCGCGTGGGCCTGGGGGCCGGGGATACATACTGTGACCGCCCTTGGGGTGCTTTCCGATCTCCAATCTATTCTTCCCTATATTGCCGAGGCTATCCGCGCATTTCCCAGGGAGTTCATATACGGATGTCTGGCGGCTGATTTCTTTGTGGGAAAGGGAGTACGGAGCGCATCCAGACACCCCCACAACTGGGACGGTGGATTCGCATTCCTTAGAGGGGCCGGGGATGATAGGGAAAGATCATTTGCCTACGGTTTTCTGAGTCACCTTGCCGCTGATGTGGTTGCTCACAATATATTTGTCCCTGAAATCATTGCGAGACAGAAAGAGAGAACTCTGCGAGGTCATGTATATGCCGAAATTCTGGCCGACTATACGGTCGGAGCCGGGTATCTTAGGTTTGCCAGGGCATTGCTCTCCCAGGATCTGTCCGAATGTGACCACCTTATTAGAACCGTCTCATTCGAGGGCGGTGGCCGGATGAAGGCGAGAAAAGGACTTTTTAAGGGTGGAATGCGTTTTTCGGGTTATTTTTTCACTACGCGTGACATGCTCGGAGGGGGGAAAATGGATATTAATACCAGTAATGCCATCTCTGCCTCAGTGGCTCTTTCCTGCGAGATGGTAAAGGATTTCCTCAAAAGGCCCTTCTCTGCGCCATGCACTATGATTGATCCCATGGGTCCCAGGAGTGAGGGGCTTATTGCTCACGCATCAGATGTGTGGTCAAAAAGAGCACTTCTTTTTAATAGGATCAAAAGATATAGCTATAAGTGGTATCAATGAATGTGATAAAGATCCTTCCGGAGGCACTGGCCTCGCAGATAGCTGCGGGCGAGGTGGTTGAAAGGCCTTCTTCCGTTGTCAAGGAACTTCTTGAAAACAGTATTGATTCCGGCGCCACCAACATAGAGATATCCGTCAGCCAGGGCGGCAAGGGCAGAATAAAGGTAATTGATAACGGCGTGGGAATGAGCCGTGATGACCTTGCCCTTTGCGCGCAAAGACATGCCACCAGCAAGATCGAATCCATTTCGGACCTATTCGGTGTAAAGACCCTAGGGTTCCGCGGTGAAGCCCTTGCAAGCATAGCCTCCGTATCAAGGCTCAAAATTAGATCGCGTCCTCACGACCTTCTTGGAGGATGCGTCATAGCCCTTGAGGGAGGAGTCCTTGCGGAAATAGGTGAAACTGGATGCCCTGCCGGTACGATAGTTGAGGTTAACGATCTTTTTTTTAATGTCCCCGCAAGAAAGAAATTTCTCAAGGCGGACAAGACCGAGGCCGCCCATATTCTTGATATGGCAGGAAGGATAGCACTTCCGCACGGAGCGGTAAGGTTGGTCCTCAGAAACGAGACACGGGACGCACTTCTCCTTCCTGCCTCAGATGATATGATTACAAGAATAGCCGCCCTTATGGGAAAGGATGTTGCCGAATCTGCCGAGACTCTGGATGTAAGGGTGGGGGAGTTCGCTATGTCCGTGTACCTATGCCCGGGTGAGATGGCAAGACAGCGCTCAGATGGCGTTTATACCTATCTCAACGGAAGATACTTGCGGGACAGGGTTATGACCAGGGCGATTCTCGAGGGCTACAGCGGAAGACTCATGAAGGGGCATTATCCCTATTGCCTGCTGTTTCTTGAGGCACCGCCGGAAACGGTGGATGTCAATGTACATCCTACAAAGCAGGAGGTACGTTTCAGAGATCAGCAGGCCATGTTTTCCTTTATTGCCGGTGGAATAAGAAAGGCTCTAGGCAAAAGGTGCTTTCCCTTTTCTGCGGAAGGTGATTTTCAAGCACCGGATGGGATTAAGTTCGGATATGAAGAAAGCGCCGTAAAGGAACCCGTTGCAGAATATCTGCCGGGGCTTCTTTCAACAAGTCCTCCCGGTTCCTCAGAGAAACCTACTGAAAAAGCCGCCGCCCCGCGGGTTATTGGTCAGCTAGGAAAAACATACATCCTGTGTGAAGGAGAAGAGGGTCTGATCTTGATGGATCAACATGCCGCTCACGAAAGGGTGCTGTTTGAATTATTGAAAGGCCATCTATCATCAGGCAAAATTCCATGCCAGGCCTTCCTGATTCCCAGGCAGATTGAGCTTTCTTTCAGGGAGGTCGAAGTAGTTCAAAGGAAAATGGATGAGATGACGCGCCTCGGTTTTGAACTCGAGCACTTCGGTGGAAATACATTTCTGATAAAGACATGCCCGGCTTCTCTTGCAGGGGGAGAGGCTGATGCGTGCGTAATAGAACTGATAAGGAAAATGGGAGAAGATTCTCTTTCAAAGACTGTGGTCCCGGACGATTTTATCAATACTGTAGCTTGCCACGCCGCTATAAGGGCGAATCATGAAATGCGCAAGGAAGAGATGGAACATCTGCTTTTTCAATTAAAGGAAGCGGGGCTTCCGGCAAACTGCCCCCACGGCCGTCCCATCTATAGATTGCTCAGCTTTACGGAACTTGAAAGGATGTTTAAACGGGTACTTTGACCCTGATTAAAGAGAAATGAGCTACGAAGTTCCCAAAGTCGTTGTCATAGGTGGCCCTACGGGGTGCGGAAAAACGGCCTTCAGTGTAATGCTTGCCGAGAAATTGGACGCAGAGATACTAAACGCGGATTCGATGCAGGTTTACAGAGGCATGGACATCGGAACCGCAAAGCCCACTGCGGATGAGAAAAGAGGAATTACTCACCACCTCTTGGATATCGTAAATCCGGATGAGGCGTTTAACGCAGCCAGATACAGGTCTGAGGCCCTTCCGATAATCAGGGACATCCGTAGAAGAGGGAAGGTATGCCTGGTAGTGGGCGGCACGGGTCTTTACATCAAGGGACTCCTTGGGGGCCTCTTCAGCGCGCCTCCTGCGGATAGTTCCTTGAGGGAGAAACTGCGCAGTGAGATACAAGATGTAGGGCCAAAGGTGCTCCACCAGAGGCTGACAATGCTTGATCCGGATGCTGCAGGCGATATACACCCAAACGACAGGGTGCGTATTGTAAGGGCACTCGAACTCATTGCATTGACCGGAAGACGGCCATCTGAATTGGCAAGGCAGCATGCTTTCGGGGACAGGGACGTTCGGGGCCTGATGTTGTGTCTTGAGCGTGACAGAGAAGACCTCTATGAGAGGATAGAGAAAAGAACGGATCAGATGATACGTAGCGGTCTCAAGGAAGAGACTGAAGGGCTTCTCCGCTCCGGTTATTCTCCTCAATTGAAGCCTATGAAGGCTCTTGGATACAGGCACATGAAGGCTCATCTTCTGGAAGGAATGCCCCTTAGCGATGCCGTCGAACAGATGAAGAGAGACACCAGGAGGTATGCCAAGAGGCAGATGACTTGGTTTAGATCCGATCCCTCAACCCGCTGGGTCGCCTCCGGGGACGCTTCACGGGTTCTTACCATGATAGAAGGTTTTCTAACGGGGCAGTGATGAGGAGAAACTTAAATATTTCAAGCGCTGCTAAAGGTCTCTTGCTTTTAGCTATATGTTTTCTCCGTTGCCCTTCATACGCCGAGGCGGGCAATTATACCATCACTTACAAGATGGGATCTGTTGACTGGTCAAACGGTATGATTGAAGCCAAAGGCGTAGGGTTTCCCCCTGACACTTCCGATAGTCCCGCACAGGCAAGGTCCCTTGCGAGGAGTTCAGCGTTAAAGGAAGCGCGGATGTCACTTCTCTCTGTCATTGGACAGCTTCCCTTGACTTCAGGGCAGTCCGTAAGAGACTATATGATGATACATGAATCTTTAAGACAAGATTTGACAGCCCTTTGTAAGAAAGCGCAATTGGTCGATATATTTTATGGGGATAACGGCTCTGTCGTTGCCACACTAAGCCTCAAATTGTACGGGGCATTTAGTGAAAGGGTTTTGCCCCGGGACATTAGGGTAATACCGTCAATAGCGCAAGAACCCCGTAATCAGAAGAAGAATGGTGCTGACACAGGAATCCTTTTTGACTGCAGGGGATTAAAGAAATCGCCCCTGCTCGTTCCCAGAGTCTTTGATGAAGACGGAGTTGAGGTTTACGGGCCGACTTACGCCAGCAGGGAGAACGCTGTAAACTTTGGAATGGGTGTCTGGTTCAAGGATATCACAAAGGCCGGGAATAACTGGCGGGCAGGACCTAATCCTCTTGTTATCAAGGCGATCGGAGCGGCCGAGACAAATCCGCCAGGCAGCATAAGGATATCCAACGCCGATGCTGAAAAGATAAGGGGTAAGGCAGCTAATGTGGCCTTGATGCATAGTTGCAGGGTCATATTCGTACTTGATTAAATAAGATAATGAAAAATGTAATAAAAATTACAATGCTATGTGTTTTTCTGCTGGGCTGCGGCGGATATCAGTCAGGCGGATTTGAGAACATAATAGGCACAGCCAGGCACCATGTGCAAAGCGGATTCAGGCTCCTGAATAAGGGTTACATGGATGATGCCGACAGGGAATTCGACCTGGCCCTTCGTGCCGACGAGGAATGCTCGGCGGCCTTAAGGGGTAAGGCGCTACTTATCTTCATCAGAGGAAGGAACACTGAGGCATTAAAATATCTGGGAAAAGCACTTTTGTCAGCAGACACTAATGAAGACAAGGCCATGGCCCATGCGGGCTTCATGAAGGTCTTAAGAAATGAGACCGGCTGCACCGATTCAGTCCTCTCCCATTTCAGCGATGCCGTTATCTCCGTTACAGGCCTGCCCGAGGCATATTTCGAACTTGGTCTGTGCTTCAAAGAGGCACATGATTTCAATAGATCAAGAGAGGCCTTCCAAAGGATAGTAGATATGAGGGGCAGGCTCGCCAAGGACGCAAAAAAGGAGCTTAGCCTTCTTCACAAGATCAGACGGGCGGATCCTAAAGACCAAATGGTTATAGAACTTGCGCTCAAAGCTTTCTTAACTCGCGCTGAATTGTGTATGATCCTTGTGAGGGAGATGGGATTGCCGGACGCGCTTTTACGTTCAAGAGGGCATATCTTAAAGCCATCTAATAAAAGGACTCTAAAGGACACCATCGGGCACCGGTTCAGCGATGAGATTGATGCCCTGGCTAAGATGGAGTTATCAGGCCTGAGTGAGAACTCTGAGGGCAATTTTGAGCCGGACGGAAAGGTCACAAGGGCTGATTTCATTTCTCTAATCAGTGATCTCATAGCGCGAATCTCCGGGTCAAGGCGCGTAGATCCTGCATTCGGGGAGGATTTTCTGGACAGGGAATTGTCCGGCGATGCTTCAGCCGGGATCGGCGGGGCTGATATACTTCTAGTTCTTAAGAAAATAAGGGAGAAATATCCTGTTTTTGATTAGAATTAATCTTGTGATTGTTATATCGCTTGTCTTTCTGGCAGTCTCAAGTGTCCAAGCCGAAGGCCCGAGGCAACAGGAAGAGGCCATTATCACGGTAGGAAGCGCTAGTATTCTGAAGGGCGGGGCTGCCGTCGCAAAGGAAACCGCTGTCAGGGAAGCTCTGGCCAAGGCACTTGAGATCCACGTCTTAAAAAAGCTGGGGAAGAAGACCGTCACCGATAATTTCAATGTTTTTGTATCCCAGATATTTCCTCTGGCCTGGGATTTGACCAGCAGCTATAAAGTTCTGGCCGAGGATCGGGGTAAGGATACCTTATCGGTTATGATTTCAATGAAGGTCAACGATATGATACTAGAGGATAGGCTTAAGAAGGCGGGGGTCTCAACAGTTTCTGAGACAATTAGAAAGGTCATACTCCTAATTTCTGAAACTGATCAGGCGAGGGGAGATCCTCTTTATTGGTGGAGCAGGGAACAATTTGGATCTTCTATGACGGCTCTGGAGGTGGCCATCTATGTATCGCTTCAGGCTATGGGCTTTGAGGGGGTGAACAGACTGGGTGGTTTTTCATGGGGTACGGTTTCTGAAAACATGAAGAACGAGCAATTAAGCGATGATGGAATCCTTGGATGGGGGAACCTCCTCGGTGCAGACGTAGCCGTGCACGGAAAGGCCGGGATGTCGGGGGGCAGAGTAAGTTCCATCGAAATAGGAATATATGACGTCTCCTCATCCGTTATGATTTCAAAAGAGATATTCTCCGGTGATTCTTTAATGGAGGTCTCTGATGCAGCAAGGAATGTGGCTGAGAGGGTCGTTGCAGCCACGGAGGCCGGGCTTACGAAGGAAGGCGGAGGGATAAATGCCTTAAGCGCGGTATTTGAGTCTGTCTCCAGTGCCGGCCAGCTTCAAAAGCTTTCTTCTTTCCTCAGCAAGGATGTTCAGGGCGTAAAAGCGGCTGCCCTACTGAAGCTAAGCAGGAAGTCGGTATCCTTCTTAATTGAATTCCAGGGTGATTCAGAAAGATTGAAAAGCGCGATACTTAACAATAGCCAATTACCCTGCAAAGTTGATTTCTTGCGCGGGGATAAAAATGAAGTTGTCTTCCGCGTGATAGAGCCTTAACATCAGGGCTATTTTAAAGACTCATAGAGGCGATATATCTTACCGGCATGCTTACCATCACCATACCAAATCTTCTTACCTGCCTGCGGATTATTCTTACCCCTCTGTTTGTTATCTACATAATCGACGAAAGACCGGTTGCGGCACTTGTTGTTTTCGTAATTGCAGGTATTAGTGACGGGGCCGACGGTTTCATAGCCAGGGTCTTCAACCAGAAGAGCCGGCTTGGTTCATATCTCGATCCTTTGGCTGACAAGATACTTCTTGTCGCCGCCTTTGTAACACTGGCGGCGAGGGGTTTTATCCCCGCGTGGCTTACCGTGGTAGTGATCAGCAGAGACATTCTGATTCTTCTGGGTGTTCTCCTGCTTTTGCTGTACCATGGAGAAGCCACTATTAAGCCCTCGGTGGTGAGCAAGTTGACTACATGTTTTCAGCTTGTGACGGTTTTTCTAAGCCTTTCTGCTACGCTGTTTTTGTCATTAGTCAAGATTAATCAATATCTCTATTGGGTTACATGTATATTTACGATATCCTCCGGTCTTCACTATATGCAATACTGGCTCCGCGCCATGTCGCAGGGAAACTCCAAGTAATGAGGTATTATCTTTCTGTGGCGCGTCAGAGCCGATCGGTGGAGGGCCTTTCCAATAATTTAAACATTCAAAGATACGGCTTGACAGGCTTATCACATCTTGTTACTATTGCTGGATTATGCAGGCACGTAGCTCAGGGGGAGAGCACTACCCTGACACGGTAGGGGTCAAGAGTTCAAATCTCTTCGTGCCTACCAGTTGACTAAAAGGGGTTGTGGCGCTGGTCATAGCCCCTTATTCATTAAGGAATTCCGGGTAAGTATATGGATTTCGATAAGGAGAATTCAGATTCGCTCCAGGCATCGGCTGTCTCTGCTAAGGCAGTCCTCAGTGAAAAGGGGACTAAGGCCATGGAAAGGATAGTCGCCGTAAAGATCGGAGATAATCTTATTGATATCGGCGCACCGGTTGATCCGGTCGCGGAGATCAAACCTGTCTATCTAAATTCTCCCGAAGGCCTTGTGATAATGAGGCACAGCACCTCCCATGTAATGGCCATGGCCGTAAGGGAGCTTTTCCCAGGGGTGAAGGTGACCATAGGGCCGGCCATTGAGGACGGTTTCTACTATGATTTTGATTATGAAAGGTCCTTCAGAGAGGATGACCTGGCCGCCATCGAAGAGAAGATGAAAGAGATTATAAAGGCAAATCTTCCCTTTCAACGCACCGAGATGCCGAGGCTTGAGGCCCTGGCTTTTTTTGAAAAAGCTGGTGAAAAATACAAAGCGGAGATAATCAGCGAGATTGACGCTGAAAAGGTATCTCTTTACACGCAGGGTAACTTCACAGATCTTTGTCGTGGCCCCCATATTCCCTCTACAGGCATGATAAAGGCCTTCAGGCTTACAAGAGTGGCAGGCGCTTACTGGAGAGGCGATGAACGTAGGGGCATGTTAAGCAGGATATATGGGGTTGCATTCGCCGATAAGAAAGATCTCAAAGAGTATCTCCACCGCATTGAAGAGGCCCGGAAGAGAAACCATGTCAAACTTGGAGCCCAGTTGGAGCTTTTCAGCACCCACGAGGAAGTAGGTGCCGGCTTGGTGATCTGGCATCCAAATGGATGCATGCTGAGGCACATCATTGAGGATTTTGAGATACGCGAGCACCTTAAGAGAGGCTACCAGCTTGTAAAGGGTCCGGAAATACTCAAGACGGAACTCTGGAAGGCATCAGGGCACTTTGATAATTATCGTGAGAACATGTATTTTACTGTGATAGATGAGCAGTCCTATGGTATAAAGCCTATGAATTGCCTGGCCCACATGCTTATCTATCGCTCGAAAATTAGAAGCTACAGGGATCTTCCGAAGAGGTACTTTGAACTTGGCACCGTTCACAGGCATGAGCGCTCAGGCGTTCTAAACGGACTCTTGAGAGTGAGGGAGTTCACCCAGGATGACGCTCATATATTATGCACGCCCGAACAACTCAACGCCGAGATAATAGGTGTCCTTGACTTTGTCCGCGACGTCATGGGGATATTTCGTTTCGACTACGAACTTGAGTTGAGCACAAGGCCGGAGAAGTCCATAGGAAGCGATTCTGATTGGGAGCTTGCGACAGGGGCTCTCGAAAACGCGCTTAAGGAAAGCGCACTATCCTATGACGTCAACGAAGGTGACGGAGCCTTTTACGGCCCCAAGATTGACGTAAAGCTGAAGGACGCCTTGAGCAGAAAATGGCAGTGTGCTACTATTCAGTGCGATTTTACCTTGCCGGAGCGTTTCGATCTCCATTTCGTTGACAAGGACGGGGAGCGCAAGAGGCCTGTAATGATCCACCGCGTTATTCTGGGCGCAGTCGAGCGATTTATCGGTGTCTTGATTGAGCATTATGCGGGTGCTTTTCCGGTATGGCTTTCTCCGGTGCAGGCAGTGCTTCTGACGGTTACGGACAGGAACGTTGAGTGGGCTGAAAAGGCATATAAGGCCCTTTTGGAGGCCGATATAAGGGTTGAGAGCGATTTCCGAAATGAAAAGCTGGGTTTCAAGGTGAGAGAGGCGCAGCTAAAGAAAATCCCTTATATGCTTATAGTGGGGGATAAGGAGTCTGAGGAGCAGGGTGTGGCTCCAAGACTTAGGAGCGGGGAAAATCTTCCCTTCACCACAGTTGAGGAGGTCATCGCCCGCATAAGTGATGACTGCAAACAGAGGAGGTAGTAGTCATAGCAAAGAAACCTGATGAAGTTAGAGTGAATGAGCGTATAGTCTCAAGGACTGTTAGAGTTATTTCCTCAGAGGGAAATCAGCTCGGTATAATTCCCATCCTGGAGGCCCTTAGAATAGCTAGGGAAGAAGGATTGGACCTTGTTGAAGTGGCTCCCAATGCCGATCCTCCGGTTTGCCGCGTGATGGATTACGGCAAATTCAAGTATCAGACAAGCAAGAAGAGCCAGGAGGCGAGAAAAAAGACAAAGGCCTTTCAGTTGAAGGAGATCAAGGTGAGGCCCCACACCGAGGAGCACGATCTTGGGTTCAAGGTAAAGGCCCTCAGAAAGTTTCTCGAAAACAAGAACAGGGTCAAGGTAACGGTCACCTTCAGGGGTCGAGAGATGGCCTATCTCAACGTAGGCCGCGAACTTCTAAAAAGCATAGCGGAAGAAGTCTCCGACCAGGGAGGGGTTGAACAGGAGCCTCTCCAGGAGGCGAGAAATCGAATGAGCATGGTTATCGTCCCTAAATAAGATCCTGCTTGCGATATGCCCATGCCGACAGCCCCTTGCCATGCTTGCGGGGGGAAAGGCTAGGCTATAATATTTTTTTATAGAGGGGGGATTCTAAATGCCCAAAATTAAAAGTAATAAAGCTGCGGCAAAGAGGTTCAGCGCTACAGGCACAGGTAAATATTCTAGGAACAAGGCTTTTGCGAGCCATATCCTCACCACGAAGACTACCAAGCGGAAGCGCAATCTTAGAAAGTCAAAGATTGTGGATTCCACCAATGTGAGACAGGTGGCTAGACTACTGCCCTATCTTTAGAGCGGGTTTTTGTATAGATCATAGGATTCAGTGAGGTTTTGTTATGCCCAGGGTAAAGAGAGGTTTTAAGGCCAGGAGCAGGAGGAATAAAATCCTCAAGGCTGCAAAGGGTTTTAGATCAGGTCACAGCAGCCAGTTCACAACTGCCCGCGACTTTGTGGACAGGGCCTGGCAATACGAGTATCGCGATAGAAGGAACAAGAAGAGGGATTTCAGGAGGCTGTGGATCGTAAGGATAAATGCGGCTGCCAGGGAAAACGGTCTTACTTACAGTCAATTTGTCGGAGGACTTATAAAATCCGGCGTAACCGTTGACAGAAAGATGCTTGCTGATTTGGCGGTTAGAGATAAGATCGCATTTACACAGCTTGCCGCCATGGCCAAATAGACTTAAGGAGTGCTTTCGGGCCTGACATGAAGCAGAAGATAATCGAGCTTGAGGGGAAAGCCCTTGCTGAAATTGAGTCCCTCGTCGATGAGGCATCGCTTGAGCAATTGAGGGTTTCTTATCTGGGGAAAAAGGGCTCGCTAACCTCGTTGCTGAGGTCTATCGCCGAGGTGCCTGCTGAGCAAAGGCCGGAGCTCGGGCAGCTTGTTAACAAGGCCAAAGAAAACATCACTCGAAGTTTCAGCGACAAAAAAAATCTGCTCAGTGCCCTTAAGTCAAGGCAAGGAGTATCTTTGGATATTACCCTGCCAGGGAGGGAGCAGGTACTGGGCACCCTGCATCCGATAACAAGGATCACCGGAGAGATCTGCGGGATTTTCTCCCGCATGGGGTTTAAGGTGGTCACCGGCCCTGAGGTTGAACTCGACTACTACAATTTTGAGGCCTTGAATATTCCCAAAGACCATCCGGCAAGGGACATGCAGGATACCTTCTATGTATCCGAAGGCATTGTGCTCAGGACCCATACCTCGCCGATGCAGGTCAGGGTAATGGAATCCCAGCCTCCACCCGTAAGCGTTATAGCCCCCGGCAAGGTTTACAGACGCGATTCGGACGTGACCCATACGCCGATGTTTAATCAGGTTGAGGGTCTCCTGGTTGATAGGGATGTGAGCTTAGGAGACCTGAAGGGGACACTCACTAGTTTTGTTCATCAGATGTTCGGCCCGGATATAGAACTGAGGTTCAGGCCCAGTTTCTTTCCATTTACTGAACCCAGTGCCGAAGTGGACATAAGATGCGTCATGTGCAAGGGCAGGGGATGCAGGACCTGCTCTCATACAGGTTGGCTTGAGATATTGGGCTCCGGGATGGTTGATCCGGCTGTTTATGGTTTTGTGGGCTATGATCCGGAGGTCTATTCGGGATTTGCCTTTGGTATGGGCGTGGAGAGGATAGCCATGCTCCTATACGGCATAGAGGATATCCAGATGTTTTACAGAAACGACATCCGCTTCCTGGGACAATTCTAGCCCAGCAACCAGTCTGCAAACTTTTTATTCGTCCGGATCCAGCCACTTTCCGAAAAGCCCTATTGCGGACGGATCTATTATCTCGACTTTCTCCGACAAGATGATATTCCCAGTACCTTATTGTGACAGACCCAAAACGAAGGCGATTAAAAAAACCAACTTAATAATGGTCGTAACTACTCAGGTTCAAAGTTCATGGGAGCACGGTTCAAGGTTAGCGAGCGATGAATATTGGGCGGTTTTAGGATATTTAGGCATGGCAACCGGCATGTGTATTGATTCGATAGGTGTACCGTTTAACAAAGAAGCAAGGATCAACATTCGTAGATTCATCAACTATCTCGTGTCCATCCGGAAATGAGATAGTTTCGTCGAGTTCAAGGCGGGCGATAATTTTAACCACAGGAATACATTGACGTATTTCGAGGATTAAAATTTGAGCCCAACGCCGAAATAGGTGAAAATAGCCATTTCCGGATGGACACTATCTCAAGAAATATGAAAAAGCCAAATAACCGTGAACCTAGCAACCTAAGCAGTTACCTATTTTTATATAAAATTCCCTGGAGATATTTATGAAAGTAAGCCTTAACTGGATAAAGGAATATGTCAAGTTGGAGGTAGAGGCGGATGAACTCTCCGATATGCTCACTATGGCAGGTCTTGAGGTGGAGTCTGTCGAGAGGGTAGGCCACTGTCTCGGTGGGGTCATTGCCGGCCGCATACTGGAGGTTTTCCCGCATCCGAACGCACAAAGGCTTAAGATATGCAAGGTTTCGGCGGGCGATCGTGAATACAGAGTGGTCTGCGGCGCACCAAACATGCAGGCAGGGCAGATTGCCCCTATAGCGATTCCCGGGGCAAAACTGCCAAACGGTATGGAGGTCAAGGAGGTCGTGATAAGGGGAGAGAAATCAGTCGGTATGTTGCTTGCCGAAGACGAGATGGCCCTGAGTGATGATCATTCGGGCCTCATGATACTGCCTTCGGGAATCAAAGAGGGGACTGCGATAGCCTCTGCCCTGTCCCTGGAGGATTGGGTTCTTGATATCTGCCTTACCCCCAACCGATCAGACTGCGCCTCAGTAATCGGCATAGCTAGAGAAATAGCGGCCCTTACCGGCAGGAAGCTGATGATGCCGGAACACAGTTATGCAGAAGAAGGAGCGCCTATAGGTGAGCTTACAAGCGTTATAATCCACGATCCTTCCGGATGCAGGCGTTACGCAGCCGGTGTTGTTAGTGGAGTCAGGCCTGAGCCTTCACCTTTCTGGATGCGATATCGTCTTCACCTATCGGGGATAAGAAGCATCAATTCCGTGGTGGACGTGACCAACTACGTCATGCTTGAGACCGGTCAGCCTCTCCATGCCTTTGACTATGATCGGCTTGGAGAAAACAGGATACAGGTAAGACGGGCCGAGGATGGAGAAAGCTTCACAACACTTGACGGTAAAACGCACCAGCTGAGCAGCGGAAACCTTATGATATGTGACGGCCTCAGGTCAGTGGCCCTTGCGGGAGTCATGGGAGGCCTGAACTCGGAGATATCTCCGGACACGAAAAATATTCTTCTTGAAAGCGCCTACTTTGACCCTGTAACCATCCGCAGAGGAGCAAAGGCCCTGGGCGTTTCAACTGAGGCATCGTACCGTTTCGAAAGAGGCATTGATCTGGAAAATGTTGCTCAGGCTCTAAAAAGAGCCCTCGGTCTTATCCGGGAACTGGCAGGCGGAAAGATAGCCGCAGGTATCATTGATAACTATCCCGGGCCTTACATTCCGCTGGAACTGAAGCTGAGGGTGCCTAAGACCAATCGGTATCTGGGAACAGAGCTGAGTTCCGATGAGATGGCCGACATACTTAACCGTCTGGAGATGAAGGTGGAAAAAACGGAGGGAGATGAGCTTTCCGTCGTCCCGCCCTCTTTCAGGGTTGATATAACAAGAGAGGTTGACCTTACAGAAGAGATTGCCAGGATTTACGGCTATGGAAATATCCCGGTTTCTACGCCTGCCATAAGTTCGGGGGAGACTGCACTCGAGCCGGTCATGACGCTAAAGGAAAGAATAAGCGCTATGATGGTTGCGATGGGATATAGCGAGATAATCACTTACAGTTTTACCTCACCTCAGTATTCTGAACTGGTAAAGGCCGATGATTCATCTGAACTGAGGGCCTTTGTAAGGATAAAGAATCCGTTGAGCGTGGAACAGTCTGTCATGCGGACATCCCTTGTTGCGGGCCTTCTTGGGACTGTGCAGAGCAATTATTTCCATGGTGAAAAGGACCTGAGGCTCTTTGAAATAGGCAAGGTTTTCATTGCCGCAGGAGATGAACCTCTTCCCTTTGAGCGTTATCATTTCTGCGCCGCTCTTGCAGGCAGTTATCAGAAGAAGACATGGTTCAGTGAGGAAAGAGAGGCCGATTTCTTTGACGTAAAGGGTACGGTTGAAACCCTGTTGCGAGGTCTTGGAGTTCATCAAATTAGTTTTACCGGCAATGCCTGTGACCCCGCCTATGACCCTCAGGTATCGGCCGGGTTTACGGTCAATAAGCTTACTGTCGGCAGGATAGGAAAGGTCTCGAATTCATTGGCTAAAGCATACGATATTGAGGGACTTCCCTTATACCTTATTGACATGGACCTTGGGGCCCTCGCGGGAGTGGTGGAAAAGGGCGCCGGATTCAATCCCCCGCCAAGATTTCCCGCGGTACTAAGAGATATATCAATAATTGTTGACAAAGGGGTTTATAGCGAGAAAATTGCTGATATAATAAGAGAGGAAGGCGGAGATATGGTAGAATCGGTCGCGCTGTTCGATCTGTATGAGGGCAAGCAGATGGCTCCAGGCGAAAAAGCCCTTGCCTACAGGATCTGCTATCGCTCCCGGGAAACGACACTTGAAGGTGGCAAGGTGAATTTGATATATGATGCCACTATAAGGCGCATTGTCATGGAAACAGGGGGAAGATTAAGGGAGGCGTAGGGAGATGGTTCACATCCCTGATGAAAAAAGGTTTTTCCGGATAGGAGAAGTCAGCCGTATCATCGGGGTTGAGCCTCATGTGCTCAGATATTGGGAAATGGAGTTTCCCCAGGTAAAGCCTTACAGGCCGGGGTCAAACCAGAGGACATATCAGAAAAAAGACATAGAGACGCTGCTTGAGATAAAGAGACTCCTTTACGAGGAAAAGATGACCGTAAAGGGAGCAATAAAAAGGCTCAGACAGGGAGTCCGCTCCTCTCAGGCAGATGGTATTTTTCCGGATATTCGAAGAGAGCTGGAGGATATCCTGCAGATACTTAATTGCTGAAAATGAAAAGGCTCATTACCGGCCTTGTCCTGGCACTTTTAGGTGCCGTCATTATTTTTAAGGAGGCCGGGCTGAAAAGGCCTGCCGCCCTGGTGCGGGAGGGATGCCTTTCCTGCCATTCCAGTGTAACAGATCCAGACCCCTCACATCCCATACAGGCCTTCGGATGTTTCAGATGCCACCTCGGCAATCCTTATTCATACGACAAAGAAAGGGCACATTACGGGATGGCCCAAAATCCCGGAGACCTGAGGGTGGTTGAACACACTTGCGGGACTGAGGCCTGTCATCCGCAGATCATTTCTAGGGTCAAGAAGGGTTTGATGGCAACCAACCGGAGCATCCTTGAGACCATTCAGGCGAACTGGCCTTCCAGGGCTTCGATTTCCTACGGGACACCGGCGGCAAGGGTAGCGGACCTTCTTTCCGACAAACCACCATCGAACCTGGCTCTTGATCATTACAGAAAGATGTGCGCCGGCTGCCATCTGTGGAAACCAAGAAAGGATTATGATGGAGAGGCAGGGCTAAGGGGAGGGGGTTGCAGTGATTGTCATGTTACCCAGCAGGAGATTTCATCCAAAGACGGGTTTAACACGTTCAGGCACCCTGAGATAACAACAAGAATCCCGTCTGAAAACTGTATAAAGTGCCACAATCGCTCGGCCCGCATCGGCCTTTCCTACTCAGGACGATGGGAATCAGAGGGTTACGGGACGCCCTACGAGGGAGCCGAACTGAGCAGCAGGAAACTCTCAGGTAACAGGTTCTATCTTGATCTTCCCTCGGATGTACATTTTTCAAAGGCCTCCATGGAATGTGTTGACTGCCATACTTCCGTCGGCTTGATGGGAGATGGAAAGGAATATAACTCCATATCGGCGCAGGTGGACATAACATGTGAATCGTGCCACATGCCTATGCTAAGCCGGCTTGAAGAGGATGAGAACCTCGGTAGGAGACTCCTCAGGCTTAACCGGAGGATACCCGACCCAGCCGGAGGAAAAATTGCCTTTACAGTTAAAGGTACCCCTGTTTACAACCTTCAGGAAAAGGGAGGTAAATTGATTTTCTTCAGGAAGTCGGACGGGCTTCCGGTGGAAGTGCCCAGGGGTTCGGCGGAAAAACCCCACCACGTCATGGAAGGCCACGAAAGGCTTTCCTGCCAGTCCTGCCACAGTCTATGGATTCCCCAATGCTACGGATGCCACGTAAGCTATGACGAATCGGCAAAACAGACGGACTGGCTGACAGGAGAGAAGACCCGCGGCAGATGGAGCGAGGCAAGGTCTCTGATGCGCTTTTCAAGACCTTCACTCGGTATGAGAGCATCTGCAAAGGTCTATCCCGTAGCACCCTGCCAGGTCTTCTTCAAGAGCGAATCCTTCAGCCTTCTTACTCTGAGCGCGTTCGATCCCCATACAACCTCGGCAAAATCCAGGCAGTGCAAGGACTGCCATGGAGATCCTAAGACAATCGGCCTTGGAGAGGGAATCCTCACGCGAAAGGAAGATGAATGGAGTTTCAGATCTTCTTTCTCCTTTAACACAGAGGAAACAAGACCGGATTTCCTGTTCGACAGCTTCGTGACCCTTGACGGTAAAGCCCTTCACGGAAACGCGAGGGACGGTACTAGACCTTTTAATGACACGGAGCTTAATCGCATCCTTGACGTCAATCCATGCCTGGGATGCCATAAGTCCTACAGAGATCCTATTTACAAGGACTTCTCCGCCTCGGTAAGAAGATTCCGTGAAGGAGGCGACCTGCCATGCCTTCAGTGATGGCTTCTCTGAGCGCAGGGCTGATTATTCTTTTTCTTGCATGCGGAGATGCCTTTTCGGATGAAAGGAAGGATTACGGCCTATGTCTGGACTGTCATGCAGGGATAGAAAAAATAGGTGTTATGCATGATTTCCCCTGCACGAGTTGCCATATCAGGGCGGAGTTGAGGGGAGGGGCTATCTCGTCTCATGACAAAATAGTCAGAAATCCCTCTGATCCTTCTCTGGTAAGGGATTTTTGTCTCCCGTGTCATAGAAGGGAGATAGATGCGCTCGAAAGGTCCATTCATGCCACGGTCGCGGGCATCATAAATCAGACGAGATTCTTGTGGGGGGCGCAGAAGGCCGTATATCCCTACGAATACGGGCTGTCCGGTACTCTAAAAATGCTTCCTGATCCATCAGGATCAGCGGCACAGCCTTACTCTCCAGAGCGACTTGTGGATGACTTTCTGAGGCGGCGCTGTCTGAGATGCCATATTAATACCATGGGGGAGCAGGCGGCAGGGCTCTACAGGGCAACCGGATGCGCCTCTTGCCATGTCCTTTACGCCAATGATGGCCTCTATGCCGGAGATGACCTGGCCGTAAAGAAGGACAAAACCGGATATCCTATTACGCACAGGTTTACTTCAAAAATCCCGGTCATCCAATGTCTTCACTGCCACAATCATAATCATGTCGGGACAGACTATGTCGGGCTTTTTGAAAAAGACTATCATAAGAGTTACCGGGTTCCATCGGCTGAAGGCACAAAGAGTCCCCTGATCTACGGTCTCCAGTATCATCAACTTTCAAAGGATGTCCACTATGATAGAGGCCTATGGTGCACGGATTGCCACGGAAAGGAAGACGTGATGGCAGACGCTGCAAAGAAAAGCTGCACATCCTGCCACAGGCCGGCAGAGGAAAGCTCCGGTGAGAGCACCGAGGACTTTGTCACAAAAGCCGGGCAAAGGCTTCGGGCATCCGCTTTTTCAAGGATGAGCGCCGCGCACTCGGTGGATTCCCATCAAAGGGTGAGATGCAGCGCTTGCCATGCCCAGTGGTCTTTCCAGGACTACGGTCTCAGCGTTATAAGAGAGGACATCGTGGATGCTTACAAGTGGAGAGATATTTCCATTCAGGGTGAACCGGCCGCCCAAAGGATTATTGAGGAGAATAGTGAAAACCCCTTGATGATATATCCGGTATCCAGGGACTGGGTTTCCGGTGAGATAAGAGCCGGACTGTGGTCATCAGGATGGAGATTCAGGCGATGGGAGCCCATGCCCATTGGCGTTGATAGAGATGGGAAATATGCCGTATTAAGACCGATGTATCAATATATCTTAAGCTTTGTTGGCGGAAACGGATATGTGATCCTGGACGGAGTTGTCCCGACAAGGGGAGACGGAAGCTCTGCGGGATGGGCCTTTCTTCCCTACACACCGCATACCGTATCTCCATTTGGGAGGAACTGCGACTCCTGCCATGAAAACAGGATTGCCGCCGGGCAAGGAATCTACGACGGTGAAGGATTGGACACTTCCCTTACTATGCCTTCACCGCCTGTGAATGGGGCGGGCCGACTGCTTGATCCTGAAGAACGAAAAAAGCTTATGGAGCCTTCAATGTCATATTTAAGGAAAAGACTCAAAGCGCTTGCAGGAGAACCTTATACGCCGGTAGCCCCTCTTAAATGAAGATGAATCCGGGAACGGATGCTTATGATCTTTCAAAGGAAGCTGATGGAAGTCTATATGCCGGGCGAGCGTAAACTTGACAATTGAAGGTATCGAGATGTAGTTTACTTATTCGACTATGAACAAAGACCTCCTCCCTCTTGACGGCGGCCGGTCTTTAAACGATCTTTCATTCCCGGGGAGACAACCTCAAGGTGGATGTTAACTTCAAGACTAATAAAGAAGCACCGGCCAACAGGAAATCCATATCTCTCAATAGAGATGACCTCTCAGAAGGCGATCTGACATTCCTCTTTAACATATGTCCCTCAAAGAGATTACAGAATGGGCAGTTGATAGCCCTAAGTTCAGATGCAAACGATTTCATTTTCCTTATAGTAAAGGGATAGGCGTTTTTGTCTTTCAGGACTGAGGAATCATCGGCCCGTATCGAGTTCAAGGAGGGCAGTATCCTGCATGTCTCCCCTTTACTTGGGGATAGAGCTGCTTCTTATGAATTAACGGCAGACCGTGATCTTACACTTCTGGAAATAACTGACGATAAATCAGCATACTTTCCAGATAAAATAAAACAGATAATAAATAATAAAATAGAGTTAAGCTTATCTCTGATTAAATCAAAACTTTTATATCAAAATAATATCTTAAGTAAGACTGTAAAAGCCTTTTCACAATATCTATCGGATATTGATCTAAAATTTAAAAATGCTACTGCCTCCGGCATCATACAGGATTTAATAAAGAATATACCAAAGCTGCCCACCTTTGCATTTGACCTGGTTTCCAAGCTCCATGACAGAAGCGCCGATACCAAGGATATAGTAAACACCATTCAAAGCGATCCGTCTCTTGCAAGCATGGTTCTTAAAACCATTAACTCAAGTTACTACGGATTTGCCGAAAAAATAACGGATGTTTACAGGGCTGTCCTTCTGCTGGGCTTCAATAATATCTATCAGCTTGTTCTTAGCCAGGGCCTGGCAAGCGTTATGCCTAAAGAGCCGGAGTCTTTGGAGATACAAAAGCACTCAACGCTGGTCAGCGTGATCTCACAGGAAATAGCCGCGATGAGCGGTAAGGTCAACCCTCCCAGCATTGCCACAACAGCCCTGCTCCATGACATAGGGAGGATAGTTACCCTTCTATTGAAACTCAAGTATAAGAATATCGCCCCTCTCTTTGATCTTCTGGACAGTGATCAGATAGGTGCATCTCTTTTGAGGACATGGGGTTTGCCGGAAAGCATCTACGCGGTTATAGAAGACCAGGGCAAGGCCGTTTTCATTCCTCCGGGCGGACTGAAGCCTGAACACAGATTTGATATTGCCGCGCTATATGTGGGGCATACGTGTCATGAGATTATAATCCTAAAGAAAAAGCCGGTCGGTGCCTTCTTTTCAGACTGCCTTGTCCTGCTTGGGTTTAAACCAAAGAGTGCTGCTGATTTCGCTGCCCAGGATATCCTTCCCTCCCTGATGAAGAATCTCAGGAGATTTCCTGAGCACGTGAGAAACTCCTTTCTCGGAAAGGTGGCCCAGTGAGATCAATAACCGGCGGGGGTTTAAAGAGCGGGCTTCCGCCCGGAAGCCTTATCCATGTAGGGATTGCCTCTGAAGAAGAGGCACAACTGACAGTCATTAAATTCAATCCCGATAGCCTCCATGAGGTAGAACTCGTTAAGCCTTTCAACCTGGAATCCTGTATAGAGGGCGATACTGTGAGCTGGATCAATTTTTGCGGGATACATGACATTGCCACAGTGGCCGCCTTGGGAGAAAGGCTTTCCATCCATCCGCTGGTTCTGGAGGATATCGTTAATACCCGTCAGAGGCCCAAGGTTGAGATTTACGAGGGTTATATCTACATCGTGTTGAAGATGCTTAGTTATGATAGGGTCGAAGCAAGGCTGGACAGCGAACAGGTTAGTCTAATAATGGGACCCGGTTATGTCGTGACATTTCAGGAAAGGCCGGGAGATGTGTTTGATCCGGTCCGACAGAGGCTTAGAGCCGGGAGGGGAAGAATTAGGGGGAGCGGCCCGGACTATCTTACCTATGCCCTTATGGATGTTATCGTTGATAACTATTTCATCGCTTTGGAAGCCATCGAGGATCAGATAGAAGGCATAGAGGATGAACTGTTTTCGAAACCCTCTTCACGGTTGGTTGCGACAATACACAATCTCAAAAGGGTGATGATCGTACTTAGGAAGGCAGTGTGGCCCTTGAGAGAAATCCTGCTGGGTCTTGAGCGAGGCGAGTCCGACGTTATAAAGACCTCCACTGTTCCTTACTTTAGAGACGTATATGACCATTCCATACAGGTTATTGATACCGTGGAGTCATTAAGGGATGTGCTCTCGGGATATCTCGACATCTATCTGACCAGCGTAAGCAACCGTATGAACGAGATCATGAAGGTATTGACAATAATGGCGACCATCTTCATACCGCTTACCTTTATTGCCGGCATTTATGGAATGAACTTTGACTTTATGCCGGAACTTAAGTGGCCCTGGGCCTACCCGGCTTTATGGGGTGTGATGTTGGTTATCGGTGGAGGGATGATCTGGATTTTCAGAAGGAAAAAATGGCTTTGAAGCTCGCGTACGAGTCTTGTATCATACACACCTCCTAGAAATCAGAAAAATATCCCTGTACAGGATAGATCAGATATCGGTTGAAAAACTTAAAGGCGCTTGGCTATAATGGTCTAAATGCTGTGGTAAGCGGTTTTTGGTAAGATGCCCGCACGGCCGGCCTGAAACATCAGGGCCGCGGAGGCATTCCAACCTCACTGAGAGCCTGGGTGGCGGAACTGGTAGACGCAAGGGACTTAAAATCCCTCGGAGCATAGTCTCTGTACGGGTTCGATTCCCGTCCCGGGCACCAATAAAAACAAGTAGTTATTACAAATGGCTGAGTGCTGAGTGCTGAGTGTTCTTTATTTTTTCTTGCCTGTGTAATTCCTGTGTAATTGTGCCAGAAAAATGAATTATTTTTTCTAGGGATCACACAATCGCCTTGTACCTTTTTTCAAGCTGATCCATTGCCGCTTGAATATGTTCTCCATTCTGATGACTGTAGCGTGCCACCATTTGAAGTGTCTTGTGGCCTGATATTCGTTGTACTGTCGGCAAATCAATGCCAGCCTGGACAAGATGGGTTATGGCCGTATGCCGCAGGGTATGCCTGACTACTTCTTTCGGATCTAGGCCAGCGGCCTTTACGACATCTCGAAAGGCATGTTCCGGCCATTTTATATGACCGCATTCACTCCGGTTCGACGGAAACAGCCACTTTTGGCCTGGCTCAGTCGTTTTGAGATATTCGGCAAGATACTCGCTCAGGTTTCTTGTAATAGGCTGTTCTCGTGCCCCGGCCTTAGCTTTCGGAATAAAAATAATCCGCCTTTGCAGATCGATATCTTGAATACGTATTGAGAGTATCTCCGATCTCCTCATGGATGTTTCCAGAGCGATCTTAACAAATGGGTAGATGAAAGAACTCTGGTGCTCTGCTGCCTTCTCCAAGAACCTCGATATCTGAGGCCCTGTCAGATAAGCGATCCTGCCGCTGCCCTCCTTTAGACGATTGATTTTGGCCGGTGGGTGGTTGATCCATTTCCATTCTACAGCCTTGGAAAATAGATGTGACAAAGCTGCTAATTCCCGGTTGACGGTTCCATTTGCGGCATTAGCTTCTTTCCTGGCCTTCTTATAACGTTCAATGTCAAATGAAGTTATGCTTGACAGCGGCTTGTCTTTTATAAAAGGCGCTAGATGCAGTTCAATTCGTTCCTTCTTCCTATTGAGGTCTTTGCCGCCCTCCTTCTCCAGCTTAGCCAAGTACTTTCTTGCAGCATCCCTAAAACCTAAGATAACCTTCCGGCCTTCGGGGAGGTTAAGCCTGCCTTTTCGGGCATCTGTTCTTGTCTGTTCGATAAAGTCTTCTGCCTGTTTTCTGGTCACGCCTTCGGATCCTTTTCCCAGTATGCGGTGAACCCTGACGCCATCGGCCATGATATTGAGGGTGTATTTGCGGTCTCCATCGGGAAGCCGCTCAAATTCTATGCCGTGCTCACGGAGTTTGGAACCAGGTCGCAAGTTGCGTACATTCCTACGAGTGAGCTGAATAAACTTATCGGTCATGCTTTACCCCTCCCCCCCCCTGACAGCCATTCTTGTGGAGCTGATCTTCATAGGCATTTTTCTCAATGCCGAAATTAGGCTCTAGAACGGGATTTCAATATGTTCCGGTAGCTCTGATAAGGCTTCTTTGCTTTCTTCACCTGCAATTATTTTGTTTAATAGTTCCCAATTATCACGAATGCGTTTTAACCAAAACCTATCTGAATATCGTAGGGCGCCAGACGTATTGGCATCACTTTTCTTTTTCGAATTCCTTTCAAAGTAGGGCGTATTTTTGATTAGCTTAAATAGCCTTTCCTCATCAAAATTCAAAAGCTCTGGATATTGTTCAGCGAACTTGATAAAACGGTCTGGTTCTTCGACATCCCAGATGTTGGCCATGGCCACATACGCAGTATCGCCAGCATTTTCAGAGAAACTAGGTCCTACAACTTCCTCGCGAACAGTCCTTTCAATCGCCCACTCAATGAAACTTGAAAGTGTGCGACGTTGCTTTCGAGCAACAAGCTCAGCGGCAAATCTCAATTTCAGGTCCAGCCTTATTGTCACGACTTCAGAGCGTGAGAGCTTGCCTCCCCCCTTTTTCTTTGGTGCCATACACGACCCTCCTAATAAATAAAAGTTTCTCAAATTCTTTTTGATTTTAACATTACACGTAATTTTTGACAATACATTTTTTTTACAGTTATATATCTAAGTAGATGTATTGTAAGTACTCACATATAAAATTTTTTCCGGAGGCTAGGAGATGCAAGAAAGAGAGGCACAGGCAATTATCACAGTGGGCGTCAAGATGTTTCCAGATGGCAGACTGGATACTAAAAACGCGGCACTTTACCTTGGCTTGGAAGAGAAGACCTTGGCGATCAAGCGGAATAATGGAACAGGCCCGCTTTACGTAAAACGAGGCCGAATCTTTTATTTGAGGAAAGATCTCGATGCATGGATAAGCGAAGGGAAAAAGGCCCGAAGCACTGCTCAGATGCGCACTTTGTAACCCCTTATATTTTAAAAATGATTTCCTGGGCAGGCGCAGGGGTGGGACCCTGTGAAAAAAATGGCCTTTACCTCCCAGAGAAGCCACCTGCCCTGGGAAGTCACTGGGAGGCATATGTGCCACTTCAAAGATGAGCTTGATCAAAAAGGACACTTTTGGTTCGACAAAAAACTGATCGAAAATGTGAATTGGGCAGCCTTGCCCCAAGCCTCTAAAACAATTTATCCAGTTATTGGATGCCATCAGAACGAGGCCGGGGAGGCATTTCCTGGTGAGCAGAAAATTGCAGTCCTTTCTGGTCGAACCGAAAAAATTGTACGGCAGGGTATTATAGGGTTGGATGGTTTCCCGGGCTTTAAGGCAGTAGACTATGTGACTAGGAGGGGCAGGCGATCAAAGAAATTTAAAATATCAAGACCTCCGAGAGAACGCGGCAGGGGGTTTCCTTTTTACAAGGCAGTGTTGGAAGGGGGGCATTGGCTGCATCTAACGCCGTCTGCTCAGGCTCTTTACCCAGTTCTGCGCAACTTCGGCTATTTCGATATTAATACTTTTGAGGTCTACTGTGAAGAGGAAGAAGCAGACTCAGAATGCAATCCCATCCATTTTGACGAAATATATGAGATCAGGAGCTGGGACGTATGTGAAGCTGAGGAAGATATTCTGGCCGAATATTCCGGGATATCAAAGCGCTCTATTCCTGGAGCACTTGAAAGCCTTAGGCGATCACTGCTAATCGCAGATTACCAGTCTGGCGATATTGAAGGATGGAAGGTTTTTTTGCGACCGGCTAAGTATTATAACAGAAGTTATCTCAACGAAAAGATCATAGGCAAGTATCGCCATCTTCAATCTGGATGAACCAGGAAAAAACTACCGTTTAACAATGTTCCTAACGAAGAAATTAACAATGAAATATACAAAGACTTACAAGCGCTCAGAGCTGAACTACTCTCTGAACGTGTGAGCGTTCTTAAAATTTTTCTATCTAGTGCCCATCCGGAAATGGCTATTTTCACCGATTTCGGCGTTGGGCTCAAATTTTAATCCTCGAAATACGTCAATGTATTCCTGTGGTTAAAATTATCGCCCGCCTTGAACTCGACAAAAATATCTCATTTCCGGATGGACACTATCTAGTTAGTGTCCATCCGGAAATAGCAGTTTTTGACCAGCATAGGCGAGACCAAAATCCTCCTGCCTCCGAGATTTTTTGACGGAGA
>MNYJ01000072.1 GCA_001874005.1 Desulfobacteraceae bacterium CG2_30_51_40 | reverse complement strand
TTATCAAGGGCGGCGCCATTGCCTCGCCGATCCGGAGTTTTCCATGCACAAGCTCAATGCCGTAAGCACTGCCCTTCTCAATTATACCCAGTTCCCGCCCTGTTTCCGTTATGGCCTTTTCCGGGCATACCGCCATGCAGCCGCCGCAGCTATGGCAGAGCTGCTCAAAGGTTAGAACCGTCTCTGCTATGACTACTATTGCCTTAAACTGGCATATCTCAGCGCAGGCACCGCAGCGGTTGCACTTGGTCTCATCTACCACAGGAACCGGGGTATAGACTGTTATCTTCTCTTCAAAGGCGGGCTTAATGAAAAGATGCGCGTTAGGCTCTTCCACATCACAGTCAAGCAACTGCACATCGCCTTCAATTGAAAGTGCCAGATTCGTTGCGACAGTTGTCTTTCCCGTGCCACCCTTCCCGCTTGCAATACTTATGATCATCTTTCGATTATGCCTCCGCTTCCTTTCTCTGGCGCAGCATATAATCATGCAATGCCTCCTGAAGAGAGGTAGCAGCAAGGAGAGCGCAATGCTTCTCAGCTTCCGGCAGCCCATCCAGGCAGGATTCAATGGCATCCGCGGTTATATCAAGGAGTTCTTCCGGGCCCTTTCCGAAGGCCATCTCCGCTGCTACGGAACCACAGGCGGTCGTAGATCCGCATCCGTCCGTCATAAAGGCGGCTTTACTTACTCTCTCACTTTCAAATACGAGGAAAAACTCCATGCTGTCGCCGCACACGCCTCTAATCATCGAGTATCCGTCGGCGCCGGCAATCCTTTCCATGAAACGGGGATTCATCCATCTTTCGATGACCTTTTCCCCATAGGACCGCCGTGTCTCCTCAATAATCTTCTCCTGGAGGGATTCAACAAAATCATCCAGCTCAGAACTCATGAAACGGTAATACCCCCTTTTCTTACCCCCTGGTCAGTGCGGCACCGCACTTGGGGCACTTCATCTCAAAGCACGGAACACCCCTGGTATGCGGAACCTTCTCATTGCACGCAGGGCAAACACAATCTCCGCCAGGGCCCATACCACGTCCTCCACCCATGCCTCTTCCCCTTCCGGAGGTATCCTGCCCCCTTCCGGCGCCTTGTCCTCTTCCTGAACCCTGGCCTCTTCCCTGACCCGCATTTCCAGCCATCTCAACACCTCCTGTCTTTGACAGTTATCTAGTGCCCATCCGTAAATGGCTATTTTTCACCGATTTCGGCGTTGGGCTCAAATTTTAATCCTCGAAATACGTCAATGTATTCCTTTGGTTAAAATTATCGCCCGCCTTGAACTCGACGAAACTATCTCATTTACGGGTGGACATTATCTAGTGGTCACAGGCATTCTCTCCGGTTACAAGACTGCCCTTCAAGTAACTCCTGGCCATTTCTTCCGGCTCTCCCTCTTTGACACCGATAACCACTTCAATGCCTTTTTCCACAAGCATCTCCTTGGCCCTGGCGCCGATTCCTCCGGCAAGCACCACATTGGCTCCCTGCTCGGCAAGCCACTTTGGAATCACTCCCGGCTCATGCGGCGGAGGGGTAAGTCTTGATGAACCTATCACTTTACCATCCTTGGTGCGCACGAAGGCAAACTCCTGGCAGTGCCCGAAATGCGAACAAAGCCTTCCAGCCTCGATAGGAACCGCGATTATCTTTGCCGAATTCCCGCCGCCCGAAGGCGAGACAATCTTTTCAGGTTTTTCTTCCTTCTTGGCGACATCAGATCCTAGAGCCTTAACAACGACATCAACCATACTGCTGAAGGCCTTTCCAAAAGGCGATTCTCTGTCAATCCGCCCGATCCCTCCCATGTCACCCTTCTCCACAACAGAGGGATCAATGGGAAGGCTGCCAAGGAAGAGAATGCCCTCTTTCTTTGCCGTCAGCATACCGCCCTTGGTCTTGAAAAGATCAATGCTCTTGCCGCAATGAGGGCAGATAAGGCCGCTCATGTTCTCGACAATTCCCAGTATCTTCATATTGACATGCCGGCAAAAATTGATGGATTTTCTGACATCGGCCAGTGAGATTTCCTGAGGAGTTGTAACCACAAGGGCCTCTGAATCCGGGATGGTCTGGGCAACCGTAAGGGGCTCATCACCTGTGCCCGGAGGGGAGTCAATAACAAGGTAATCAAGATCGCCCCAATCAATATCCGAGATAAATTGCCTTATCACGCCTATCTTGATGGGCCCTCTCCAGATGGTGGCCACATCCTTGTCCTGCCCCATCAGGGACTCGATGGATATGACGTCCATATTGGGAAGATATTTGATGGGCTTGGCGGTTCCGGGGACAGAGCCAGGTCTTAGTGTCCCGTCAAGTCCAAGAAGTCTAGGTATGCTCGGTCCGTGCAGATCCACATCCATAAGTCCCACCCTGTATCCCCTGTCGGCAAGGCTCACGGCAAGGTAGGCTGCGACGCTGCTCTTGCCCACGCCGCCTTTGCCGCTCATAACAAGAATCTTGTGGGATATGTGCCCCAGCGCATCCTTGATCTTATCGTCCTGTTCCTGATGTTCCAGATCGCGAGGTGTTGCCCCGCAGCTTTTTGAAAGACTCATAAAAAAACCTCCAATAATATTTGATTATCCAGCTAAAAATTCACATTTAAACGGCAAAAAAGCCCCGGATACAAGGCGCGCACAAATGGAAACCAGCCCTCAGGGTGGCCGTCCAAGCTCAGCGCGACGAAGTATATGGACTTTCTAGAAAGCCATAATATTCATCCTTCCCCATAAAGGGAATCATGTGAGCATCCCGGCATAAGGAATTCTTCCCTTAGAAGGCAGCCGTTCATCCAGGCATCGATCACTTTCTCCTGCGGGCCTGTGATCCAGGCAATCACCTCCATGCCGAATGCCGAAAGCATTTCAAAAAAGGGCCGCGATATGGCCCCGCATATAAGCGTATCAACACCGATGTTTTTGAGATACAGACAACGCCTTGAAGGCTCTTCCTCATGCAGCGGAGTAGTAAACCGCTCTTTCTCCCTCCGGCCTTCCATTTGAACGACAAGAAGTCTCGTCGCAGTGTCGAAGACAGGAGAAACCTTTCCCTCCCATACCGGAACGGCTATCTTCATGATGCCTCGTCTGCCTGATGCCTGCCCTTTAAGCCTTCAGGCCCTGCCGCCCCCGCGACGGCTTCCACCTCCCCACTTTCCCTGGGTGCCGTGATGGTCTGAGACATTGGGCTCCTTGGAGGCTTTAAGTTCGCCTTTCTTATAGCGATCAATCGCCTCGCTCACCGTGCCGTCCTGACCCATTATCACGTCAATGCCAGCCGCGTTTAAGGTCTTCACTGCGTTTGGCCCGCAATTACCTGTTATCAAAGCCTTAGCGCCTTTTGATGCAATAAATTGGGCCGCCTGAATCCCGGCCCCTCCACCCTGGGCAATGCTCTGATTATCAAATGACTCAAAGGTCATATTGTCCGTATCCACCAGCAAGAAAAACGCGCAGCGTCCGAATCTGGGATCAATCTGCGCATTGAGGCTGTTACCTGCCGCGCTGACAGCTATCTTCATAATGCCTTCCTCCATTAAATTCGTCTTTATCTATTCCTTGGAAGGCTTGAAATAGCATTTATCGTGCCTCAGTATCTTAGTGCACAGGGGGCAATCTAATGCATGATCCGGGGATTACAATATAAAATAATTTTGGCGGCTGTAATTTCGGGGGCATGAGAAGCAGGGTTTTAGTGCATTATTGCAATGCATTTTTAAACTATGCAATGCATTTTCGCAACAACATTTCGTCTGACAGGCATACGGGGCACAACGAAGCATGAAAATCACCCCCATCCCTGCCTCCCCCGTCGAGGGTTAGGAGTAAGGGGTGACGCGTCTAAAAAACTTTTTGCGAGTAAGTCAAACATGAGAGATGAAATCAGGCATTTTTATTGCGGGGAGGTAATCTTAAGCCTCTTCATCCTCCTCCAGAGAGTCGAAGGGTGAATGGCCAGCTCGGCCGCAGCTCTTGACCTGCTCCATCTGTTACGCTCAAGGCAGGATACCAGGAAATTCTTTTCAAGCTCTCCCAAGGATGCCTTGCGGGAACGGTCGGGTGATAAAGCATCTCGGCCTTCCCGTGATCTCAGATAGTCCGGCAGATGCTCCATCTCAAGGGTTTCACCACGGCAAAGCACCACGGCATACTGAATGATGTTTTCAAGTTCACGGACATTGCCCGGGAAATCATAGGCCATGAGCACCGCCATCACACCGTCTGATATCCTATGGATGGATTTCCCGTTAAGTCCGGAAAATCTCCTCAAAAAATGCTCGGCAAGCAGAGGAACATCTTCTCTTCTTTCCCGCAGGGGAGGAAGCACAATGCGAACCACGTTTATTCTATAATAGAGATCCTTCCGGAAACTTCCCTCAGCCACAAGTTCCTCAAGGGGCCTGTTGGTTGCCGCGACAATCCTAACATCAGCCTTTAAGGGAGAGATAGCCCCCAGCGGCTCGTAGGTCTTTTCCTGTATCATCCTCAAGAGCCTTACCTGCAGGGCCGGTGATACATCGCCTATCTCGTCGAGGAAAATGGTCCCGCCCTCGGCAAGGGCCATGCGTCCCGGCTTGTCTTTCTTGGCGTCCGTGAAAGCGCCGGCCTTGTATCCGAAAAGCTCCGATTCCAGGAGCGTGTCGGGAAGCGCTCCGCAATTCACTGTTACCATGGGGCCTTCGTGCCTGGGGCTCAAAGAGTGAATGGCCCTGGCAAAGAGTTCCTTGCCGGTTCCGCTTTCGCCGACGAGGAGCACCGTTGCCTCACTTTCAGCAACCTGCTCCATTATCCCGAAAAGGCGCATCATCTCGGCGTTTCTGCTTATTATGTCGTGGAAGGAATGGCGCGATTCCAACTGTCTTTTGAGTTCCTCAACGATGCTCAAATCCCTGAAGGTCTCCACTCCTCCCATGATGCTTCCCTCCCGGTCCTTGAGGAGGGCCGTTGAGATGCTGACCGGAATCCTTCGGCCCGAGGATGTCAGTATGAATATGCCTTTGTTTACAACAGGATCACCTGTTTCCATGGTCTGCCTAAGGGAGCAATG
>MNYJ01000008.1 GCA_001874005.1 Desulfobacteraceae bacterium CG2_30_51_40 | reverse complement strand
GATTCAACCCATTATGGTTAAAAATAATAAAATCCGTTATTACACTTTCATTATTTAGTGTCCATCCGGAAATGAGATAGTGTCTTCGAGTTCAAGGCGGGTGATAATTTTAACCACAGGAATACATTGACGTATTTCGAGGATTAAAATTTGAGCCCAACGCCGAAATCGGTGAAAATAGCCATTTCCGGATGGACACTATTTATATCTTTTGATGGTAACTGCTAAGGTTCAAAGTTCAAGGGTTCACGGTTCAAGGTTAGAGAACGATGAAAATTTGACGGTTTTAGGATTTTGAGGCCTGACAACCGGCACGTGAATTGACTTGGAAAGTGTACCGTTTAACAAAGAAGCCCTGGCTAACATTCGTGGATTCATCAAATATCTCAAGAAATATGAAGAACGAAAGCCAACTAACCGTGAACCTGACAACCTGAGCAGTTGCTTTTGATGCTTAGATTAGCTGTCATAATAAAGAGGTTTATTGCGACCGGAGGGGCTGAAAGGCATACCGTGGAGCTGTCAAGACGCCTGGCGGAAAGAGGGCATGAGATTGACCTCTACTGCCGGAGCGCGGATGAGAATCTCTGCTCCGGATTAAACCTGCACATCATACCGGACAGATGGCGGTTTTCCAGTGTGCTCAATTCCCTTGCCTTTGCCTTAGAGGTCGCAAAGGCCCTTTCAGGAAAGGCTTATGACGTAATCCATTCAAATGAGAGGGGATTCAGGCAGGATATATTAACCATCCACTGCTTTTCTTACAAGGGATCGCAGGGCGGCCTCTCGCCTTTCAGAAAGATCACTCGTCTCTATCTCAGCCTGAGAAGTCTGCTCTATCTATGGCTGGAAAAAAAACAAATGAAGGCCCCTGCATTTGTTGCCGTCTCAGAGCTTATAAAGGATGATATATCAAAGTATTATGGGGTTGAGGCATCTACTACGGTGATTACTCCAGGGGTGGATGCCGATTATTTCCATCCTGCGGATTCGGATTATCGAAGGCTGATGAGGGAGAAAATAGGCATTCCTGAAACAGACATAGCCATAGCCTTCATAGGCTCGGAATTCAGACGCAAGGGGCTGGATGATCTCATCTCCGTCCTATCCCCTCCTCTGAGGCTCATCGTGGTCGGGAAGGGAGACCACCTCAGTCAATACAGGAAAATGTTGATCAGGTCGCAGTTAACCGATCGGGTTCACTTTATCGGACTCTGCGAGGACGTGAGACCTTATCTGGCTGCCTCCGATATAGTTGCGCTCCCTAGTAAATCTGATGCCTTCGGAATGAGTGTCCTCGAGGCCATGGCCTGTGCCATACCTGTAATAGTAAGCAGGAGGGCAGGGGCATCCATGCTTATAGAAGACTCAATAAACGGCTTTGTTTTTAACGACCGGGAAGAGTTGGAAAATATACTTTTTGCCCTCCGTGATCCTGGTCTGCGGGAGGCAGTTGGCAAGAGCGCCCGGACTACGGCGGAGAGGCATACCTGGGATAAGACCACCGATCAATACGAGAGACTTTTTATCAGGATTGCTCGCATGAAAGGCCGGACCATTGAAGATACTCTTGACCGTTCCGATATTTGAGCTTGCCAGGGGCGGCGCGGAAAACTTCGCCTTTCGCCTCTGCTCCAAGCTGGCAGAGCGGGGCCATCAGATACACGTCGTAACCGGGAGGGGAGAATCCATTCCGGGAATTGAAGTTTACAGGCCCCTGTCTCTGATTGATGAAACGGCAAAGAGAATCAGGCCGGATCTTTCAATTGACTGGGGCTTCAACCATCCGGCTGATCTTCACAGAATAGGAGGAGGAGTACACCGTTTTTTTCTTGAGCACTCGCTTAACGCCTACCGTGGTCCGCTTCGCTTGTACAAAAGGTTTAGGAACAGCTCAATAAAAAACAGGAAAATCATCCGCAGGCAGTCTGAAATGATAATGCGCAGAGGTGCCTTTTTTGTGGCAAACTCACGTTTTTCCGCATCTCAGATAACAGGCGCCGGAGCCCCGACAGAAAATGTCTTTGTGCTTCATAACGGAGTTGATACGTCTCTTTTCAGTCCTGCCCTCAGAACAACTGAGCCGGATGCACTGAGGGCATCATGGGGACTTGAGCGCTCCAATATCGCTTTTCTTTTTGTGGCTCACAACCTGGTTCTAAAAAATTTCAAGCTCTTAAAAGAAGTATTTGAAAGGCTCGCAAAGCTCTCTAAAAGGGCAAGGCTGGTGGTGGCGGGTAAGCACAGACCAGCCAGAATGCCCGGCAATTGCATTTATGCCGGAGAAATATATGATATGCCGCTCTGCTACAGGGCCTGCGACTGTCTGGTACATCCCACCTTTTTCGACTCCTGCGCAAACGTAGTTTTTGAGTCCATGAGTACGGGACTTCCAGTCGTTGTAAGCAATGTTTGTGGAGCCGATGAACTGGTGGAAAACGAAAAATCCGGTTTTACACTCCCTGTCACAGGAAATGAGAGGGAGATAGAAGAAATATGGTTTGATAAAATCCATCTTCTTTCAGAAAATAAAGAAATGAGAAAAGGCATGGGCCATTCGGCACGCAAAGCAATGCTTGGAAACGAATTTGAAGGCTATGTCACACGGCTTGAGGCTATCATAGAGATGGTGATTGAAAGAAAGGCCGGACATGGCAGATAGCAGCAATAGAAAAAGCCCCCTGATAGTCCACACGGAAAGTTCCATAGGCTGGGGAGGCCAGGAAATCCGAATCATGGCCGAACTCAGGGCAATGAGACTGGCAGGCTTCAAGACGGCGCTCATCGCCCCAGAACCCAGCCGCATTTACGCAAGGGCCGGCGCCGAGGGATTCCCGGTTTATCCGGTGAGATTCAAGAACAAAGCCCACATCCGATCCTGGATGAGGCTCTTTTCCATTATCGACCATCTCAAGCCCGATCTTGTAAATACCCACTCCTCCGACGATAGCTGGATGGCAGGCTTTGTGTCCCGCCTCCTGCGTGTCCCCCTCATAATAAGGACAAGGCATGTGAGCACCCCAATCGGGTCCGCCTTCAGTTATAGAGTCTTCCCTCACTTCATCCTCACTACAAGCCAGGCAATAAAAGATAACCTTGCAGAAAGAGGCCTGGACCCGGAGAAGATATTTTCTGTTCCTACAGGCATTGATTCAGGCCGTTTTAGGTTCTCGCAGGCGCTCAGAAGGCAGACAAGGCTGGAACACGGCATGTCCGATGATGATATCCTGGTAGGAAATATCTGCGTCCTTAGAAGCTGGAAGGGGCTTGATTTCTTTATAGAGACGGCCGCCAGGCTCGGAAGCCCTTACAAATTCATTCTCGTGGGAGACGGCCCCCAAAGGGAAAGACTTGAAAAAAAGGCTGACGACATGTGTCTGAGCGACCGTCTTATCTTTGCAGGGCACCAGGAGCAGATAGAAAGATATTTCTGCGCCCTTGATATCTTTTTATTCACCTCCTATGCCAATGAGGGAATCCCTCAGTCAGTGCTTCAGGCAAGAAGCACAGGCATCCCAATTGTTGCCTGCGCAACCGCCTCCGTTGTTGAGACACTGGCTGGATATGAAGAGGTTAGCTTTGTTGAATACGGAGACATAAAGGCCGCAACCGCCGCCATTGAAGAAACAAAGGATCATATAAAGATACCTGAATCGGAGAGAATAAGGCAGAATCTCTGGGTAAAGGAAAACCACGATCTGGAGGCGATGATCACCCGAATAAGGGGACTTTACAGGCAATGGGGACTAGGGGAGCCAGGCTAATCGGGGGCGTCAAGGTCCTTTTCAAGGAGGCGATAATACTTAAGAAAGGTGTAATAGGAATAGCTCACGGCAAGAAAAAACCCTTTTCTCCCGTCAAGAAAGCCGCCCCGAAGGACATACATACTCAAGAATGTGAAAGGCGGCCTGAAAAGCAGGCCTGAAAAGGGAAAGAAACGTTTTTTGTCGGAGATTTGCGCAGCCGCAAGCCTGCTGTATCTTTCCATCCTTAATAGAAAATCTCCGACTGATCTGTAGGTATAATGCTCAAGGGGATTCTTGAGGTATCCTGGCCGCCCTTGTACCGTGAGTTTTTCATGCACCACCCGTTCCTCGAAACGGCCGAGGCCCTTTCTAAAGAGACGCAGACAATAGTCTGGATACCATCCACCGTATCTGATCCATGTCCCTGCAAAGTAGTTGCGCCTGGGGATAAAATAGCCGTTTAAGGCATCCTTTTCCCTTATAACAGCCTCAATCTCCATTTGAAGTTCAGGGGTTACCCTTTCGTCTGCATCAAGGCTCAATATCCAGTCACCGTGAGTCTTTTCAATCGCGCTCATCTTCTGGCCCGCAAAGCCCTTCCAATCTTCCTGGAAAACCGCGGCACCAAGGGCCGCTGCCTTATCGGCAGTCCCGTCGTTACTGAATTGATCCAGGACGACCGCCTCAGAGGCCCAGGAAACGCTTCTTAGACAGTCCTCGATATTGGCGGCCTCATTTTTTGTTATGACGGCAACAGAAAGCATTCTAACGTAGGTTCCCCCAAAAAAGATCGAATAGATAATGCCCATCCGGAGATGAGATAGTTTCGTCTAGTTCAAGGCGGGCGATAATTTTAACCACAGGAATACATTGACGTATTTCGAGGATTAAAATTTGAGCCCAACACCGAAATCGGTGAAAATAGCCATTCCCGGATGTACACTAGATAAGTTTACCGTGAAAATACACCCCCCACCCCGACCCTCCCCCGCGCGGGGGGAGGGAAATCGTCGACCTCGTAGAGTGAAGAGCCGGAGGAGGATTTTCATTAGCGGGGGCGACAAAATATTTTTGTCATGAGCGTTTACCGTGAAAATATACCCTGCCTCCCCTCATCCCGGAATGCCGGAGTTAAATGCGGAATACATCTTTGCGCCATAGACCTGGATTCCGGGTCAAACCCGGAATGACGGGCCATGTTTTTCAATCCAGGGGGCGGCCAAATGCCACCCGGACATGAACGTTTGGAGATAATACATTTACTGCATGTTAAACATGCACTTAAAAAGGATCATTTCCCCGGTTGAAGGGTGAGTCCATCTGCCCATCTCTTTAAAATCGTTTGGATACATCTCTTTCAGAAGGTCGAATCCGTTCCGCGGCCAATGCAGTTCATCCCACACAAGATATGACGCGCCAAGGCTCTTAAGGTTACCGACAAAGGAGGCATAGCCTGCCTCCGCTATCGTCTTCAGGTCCCAGCCGGGCTGGGGGCAGGGCGGGTCTACAGCCTTTGCATTCGCATAGAAGCTGATCCATCTCATGGAGACCTGGGAAGCGGCCACTATATTTCGGCGCCCGGAAGGAGAGTCCTCTGAGATTTTCTCCCCTATCTGCCTGAATACCATTTTATCTCTCTCGCTGAACCCGTAATCGTTCCATATACCCAGTAACATTATGCCTGCAAGCAAAAAAATATAGCTCCTTTTTGCAGAAAGGGCCGTCTTCCTGAAAAGGGCCTCATCAAAAGCATCTATGCCTGAGGCTATGAGCGGAAAAGCGGCAATGACAAATATCATTACAAATCTCGTATCCATCACCCAGACGTGAATCAGATGGAAATATAGAAGGATAAACGAGCAGAAGGAAAGGACTATGCTGTAGAGATGGCCCTTCACTCTGAGCGGTGATGCCACCAACTTCCAGAGACCTGCGGCAAGCAATATCCCATAGAAATATAGCAGTGCCCTCAGGATAGAGTTAAAAAGGCTGAACAGGCCGATAAACCAGACGCTGTGTCTGGCGAAGGAAATAAAGCCTTCCAGAGGCGCTCCCTCCATCCCTGTTGAAAGTGCCCTGAGGTCTTTTCGCAGGGATGCATAAGACAGAAAGGGAGCAGACATCTTTTCAGCCACCTCCCTTAGCCTGAAGGCCTGCGCCACATCAATTCCAGCCGTTTCAAGCATTATGATCCCTAAAACGACGGCACCTGCTACGGGCAATAAGAAAAATATGGTTCTCATCACCCTTTTATTTCCCCCGAAAAAGACCAGGTACAGGATAGAGGCTGCAACAAATACAAGGGATTCAACCCTTGCCCATGAGGCAAGAAGAAATGCACTGCAACTTAAAAAAAGACAGACTCTGAAGCGCTCCCTTTCATCCTGATGGAGAAAAAAGACCAGCCCCCATGCGATAAAAAACCAGCAAACAAGGTCTCTCACCACCTGGCCGGCAGCGCCTGCAGCCCCCGGGAGCACGGCAAAAATCACCGCTGCAAGAAGCGCAGTTTTTCTCCTGGTCACTTTTCTTGCCGCAAGATAGACGGGAAAGACCGTCAGGGTTCCGAAAAGGATGGAAATGATCCTTGCTGAAATAACCCAGTCCTGCAAGGCCGGATACAGCATGGCTGTCAGAACCGGATAGATGGAGAAAAAGCTCAGGCCGCAGCTTGTAAGCTCCCCCCATCTTCCCTCAAAGAAGTTTCGCGCCTGGTGGATATAGAGCACTCCGTCGGGATTGACCACCGGGCTCATATACCAGATATAGCAACGGACAGCGGCGGCAAGGGCCGCTATAAGAAAAAGCCCTATCCTTATATTCCTTTGACCGAAGTCATCAATAGCGGATTCAACTGCGGACATAAGCGCTAAATACCATACATATTCCCTTGACTGAATTCAGGGGTCCCGCCTTCAGCCCCTGATACCGAGTCTCCTGTCCTACCGTTTCTTTCACGAGCAGTTAAATCTTGCACAGTGGGCACTCACCCTCGCCTTTCCTATGGCCCTCATGGCCCTTGCAACGGACGGAAAGACCGGCACCCCGTGCGCCAGAAAGAGACCTTTGAGTTCCCTGTAATCCTTCTCCACATCAAGATCGGAAGGAAGAACGGCTCTGTTCTCCATTACCACCACCAGGTCCTTGCCGCTTGTCTTTCTCAGATCATCGGCCCTGTCAAGAAGAGGAGAAACCATATCATGGAGGCAAGGCGAGGGAAGACTATCCATCTTCATAAAAGCAGGCCTCACCACCGCGAGCGGATGAATCAGAAATACCACCACAAGGACATCCACAGTCTCCTTCATCAGTATCTTCTCGACAATGCCTGCTATGATCTCGGCAGGTATGACCGGAGTGCCCGTGTCAACGGGATTTCTGAGGCTGTTTCCCGGGGTTGGAAACCATTTTCTCAGCGATGCCACTGTATTATCTGAGAAAACCGGGAGTTCCAACCCGTATCTGTAAGCAAGATCCGAGCAGAATACCCCTATGGCCCCCCCTCCACCCAGTAGAGCGATCCTGCTCCCCCCTGCCTTGAGGTGAACCATGGCGGTCATGACATCCAAAAGCTCCTCAAGACCCTCCACCTGCAATGCCCCCGTCTGGGCGAAAAGGCCGGACCATACCGCTCTTTCACCTGCCATAGAACCCGTATGGCTCATAACGGCTTTCGCCCCTGTAGGGGTAAGACCTCCCTTCCAGATCACAACAGGTTTTCTGGATGCCAGTTTCCTGAGCACCTCCTTCAGCCTCCTGCCGTCCCTCACCCCCTCCAGGTAGGCCGCCACGTATCTGGTTTCGGAATCTCCCGAGAGATAGTCCAGAAGCGATACAGCCTCCAGGTCACAGCCGTTACCGTAGGAAACGACCTTGCTCAAGGAAAGCCCCGCGGTCCTTGCCTCATGGCAGAAGTCAGTAGCCACTCCGCCGCTCTGAGATATAAGCGCGACCGGACCCGGAGTCTTCGCAAAATCAAAGCCCGGTAACAGGGTAAGACCACCCCTTGGACAGTGGATGCCGAAGCAGTTGGGGCCCACAATTCTTATGCCAAGTCTTGAGATTCGCGCCACCTCATCCTGAAGGGCGATCGCCCCGGCGTCCCCCGTCTCGGAAAATCCCGATGAGAGGATCTCCGCCCCTGAAACACCCCTTTCAAGGCAATCCCTCAAAGCACCGGGCACCTCCTTTGCGGGGACACAGATGCATCCCAGATCAACCGGACCATCCACATGACTTAAGCTTTTCAGCACGTTGAGGCCGAAGACCTCACCGCCTGCGGGCGAAACAGGATAGATTTTCCCTTTGTAACCGTATTGTATCAGGCTTTGAAGCATCATGTGGCCGAATTTTCCGGGTTCATGCACACCGCCGAAGATCGCCACCCCAGCCGGTTCAAAGATCCTGTCAAGAACAGCCCTTTCCTTTGATTCCATTTCCCTTTATGATCTCCTTTAGCCCCGGGCCATTTTATTGACACCATACCTTCCGGGCCGTTATACTCGGATAAATTGCATACAGGAGTAGGAAAGGATTGTAAAGAAGCCTTTTTTCACCCCCCTGGAGGATTAAATGGCAAACGAACGAATCCTGCTGGTTGACGACGAGCCTTCCATCCTGAAGCTCATGAGCACCATTCTCAAACCCGAGGGCTACCTTCTGGATACCGCTTCAAATGGGAAGGAGGCCCTGGAAAAACTTCAAATTCAAAAGGCAGACCTCGTTTTTCTGGATATCCACATGCCGAAAATGGACGGAATCGAGGCCCTGAAATCCCTTAAGCTGATGCAGGAGGCGCCGGCGGTCATAATTATGACCGGTCTTGCCGACCGGGAACTTCTTGAGAAGGCATTTTTGGAGGGAGGAGTATTTGATTACATACTAAAACCGGCCGGAGCCGAAGAGATTCTGAGGGCTGCAAGGGAAGCCCTGTTCAAGAGAAGCGTCTCCATCCACAGGGAGAAGACAAAACGCCTTCTTGATGAAAGTTTCCAAAGACTTGAAGCCGGCTACGACGCGCGCACCCGCAAACTAAGGGAATCCCAGATAACATATAGAAGCCTCATAGATAATTTTCCTGAAGGTCTTATCGTGCTTCAGGATGAAACCATCAAACTGGCAAACAAGAAGATCCTTGAATGGAGAGGCGGGGGAGAATTACTTGAGGGAAAGCCCTTTTCAGTTTTGATGCATCAAAATGACTCGATCCCTCTGCCTGAAGGCAAGGGGACTGAGGGCCTGGACTTTGAAAGAGAAGGCCATTTCCGATTCGTGCGCTCAGACGGAGGATACTTCTGGGCAAAGGCAAGTCTCCAAGCCACGTCATGGCTGGATCATCCGGCGATCCTTGCTGTAGTGAGGGATGTTTCAGCGCAGATGGAGGCCCAGGATCTTTTCCGGATGGTAACTGAGCATTCGCGGGTGGGTATCTTCATACAGCAGGAGAGGCGCTTTATATTCGTAAACCCGATGTTCGCGGAATATGTGGGAATGGGCATGGATGAACTCAGAGAAAAAAATCCGCTTGATCTGGTTCATCCTGATGACCGTGAAATGGTGCGTCTCAATGCCATTGAGATGCTCAAGGGGAGAAGGTGCACATCCACCGCCTTCAGGGCCTTGACAGGAAGCGGTGAGATACACTGGATACTTCAGAGTGTTGTACCGATAGAATTTAAGGGAAAAAGGGCAGTACTGGGGAGCCTTGTTGACATAAATGAACAGAAAATGGCCGAAGATCTTCTTCAGAGTATGCACTCCGAGCTTGAGCAGCTAGTAGCCTCCATCTCATCTATTATTATCTGCATATCTCACGACGACCGCATAACCAGGATAAATGAAGCGGCAGAGGAAACCCTGGGTTTTTCCAGGAAGGAGTTGATAGGCTGCCGGATAAAACAATGCGGCATCAGATGGGATAAGAAACGGGTAATGGAGGGTATTTCAAGGTGCAGAGAAACACACGCGGTAGTGCGCGTTGATGATATCCCTTTTGTTAGACCGAATGGCAAGGAAGGCCTTCTGGGTCTTACACTCAATCCATCGACAGGCGGATCAACCGGATCAGGTCCGGTGATAATCCTCGGAGCGGACATAACAGATCGAAAGGCCATGGAAGGCCAGCTCATGCAGGCATTGAAGCTTGAGTCCATCGGGCAGCTTGCGGCAGGCATAGCCCATGAGATAAATACCCCGATCCAGTATGTGGGAGACAACCTTCACTTCCTTGAAAGCGCCTTCTCCGACCTTGTCAAACTTGTCCATGCCCATGAGGATTTGAGTGAGGCTTTGAGGTCCGGAGACTCGGCAGATCTTCCTGACGGCATTTTACGGAGCCTTGAGAAGGTCAGAGATTGCGAGGCCGAGGTGGATTTGTCCTTTCTGGCACAAGAGGTCCCTCCCGCGATAAGGCAGGGGCTTGAGGGGGTCGAAAGGGTCGCCAAGATAGTGGCTTCAATGAAGATGCTCTCACATCCAGGCTTCATGGAAAGAAGCGCCTTTGACATCAAGGAGGCTATTGAAAGCGCCGTGACGGTATGCCGCAACGAATGGAAATATGTAGCTGAGCTTACCTGCGAATTTGATCCCGAACTGAAGGCGGTGCATGGTTTCCCCGGCGAATTCAACCAAGTGATCCTGAATCTGGTTGTGAATGCGGCTCACGCTATTGCCCCAAAGGTAACGGGAAACGAAAAGGGTCTTATCCGGATCACGACCAGGAAAGACGGAGACTGGGCTGAGATAGCCATAGCTGATACCGGCGGCGGGGTGCCTGAGAACATAAGGTCTAAGATATTCGATCCCTTCTTTACTACCAAAGAGGTAGGCAAGGGCACAGGACAGGGCCTGGCGATCGCCCATTCCGTAATCACTGAAAAGCATGGCGGCCGCATCTGGTTTGAATCCGAAACCGGCAAGGGCACCGTCTTCAGGATCAGGATACCTGTAAATCCTCCCTCAAAGGAGACCGTGGCTGATGCAGAGGCGAATCCTCTTCGTTGACGACGAAGAAAAGATTCTTCAGGGACTTAAACGCCTGCTCTACGGCATGCGCGACCAGTGGAAAATGCTCTTTACGACAAGCGCGGAGGAAGCGCTTGAGATGCTTTCAAGAGAGCCTGCCGATGTAGTCGTAAGCGACTGCAGGATGCCTGGGATGGACGGCAGGGACTTTCTTAGCGAGGTAAAAAGACGCTTCTCGGACACTGTCAGGATAGTGCTTTCGGGGCAGTCTGAAAAAGAAGCCTTTTTCAAGGCCTCCGACGTTGCCCATCAGTACCTGGTAAAGCCCTGCGATCCTGAAAAGTTGAAGGCGGTTGTTGTTAGGGCATGCACTCTAAGAGACGGCCTCAAGGACCCTAGGATCAAGCAGGCCATTTCCAGGATAGGCTCTCTGCCAAGCCTTCCCTCTCTCTACGCTGACCTGATGGCGGAACTAAAGAAAGAAGACCCCTCTATTGAGAAGTTGGGCAATATCATCTCAAGCGATATCGCCATGAGTACCAAGGTACTGCAATTGATAAACTCCCCGTTTTTCGGCCTCTTTAGAAAAATTGCAAATCCCAGGGACGCGGTGGTCTATCTTGGCATCGCATCGGTAAAGGCCCTGGCCCTCGGCCATGGGGTCTTTTCCCAGTTTGACAAAACCAAACTGAAAAGGTGCCGCCTCGACGGATTGTGGTCCCACAGCCTTGCTGTCGCATCCGTTGCAAGGCGTATCGCATCTTATGAAAAGCAGCCCAAGGAAGTAGTTGATGACTCCTTCATGGCAGGTCTTCTCCATGATCTTGGAAAGCTCATTCTGGCTGAGGTGTTCACTCAAGACTATGAAGGTCTCCTGGCCAAGGGGCCGGGGCAAGAGAAGCGATCGTGGGAGATGGAAGCCGAGGCCTTCGGCGCTGACCATGCCCAGATAGGCGGATATGTGATGGGTCTTTGGGGAATGCCCGACAATGTCGTGGAGGCCATCTTTTTCTCTCACAGTCCGGGGGCCAAACCGACCATCGGGTTTTCTCCCCTCACCGCGGTTCACGCCGCCAATGCCATTGTAGAAGAGCTTTCCAACAGTGGGATAGGGACTGGCGGCACCGTGCTTGATGAAGACTATATCGCCACCTGCGGTCTGGCCGGCAGGTATGGAAAATGGCGCGAGGCCGCAGAAGAATGCCTTCTTGAGGGAAAAAAATGAGCAAGGAAAAGATTCTTTTCGTGGACGACGAACCCAATATCCTGGATGCCTTCCGCAGGCATCTCTACAATCGTTTCATCGTTCATACGGCTCAAAACGCGAAAGACGCACTTGAAATAATAAGAAAAGAAGGCCCGTTTGCCGTGGTTGTGTCCGATCTCAGGATGCCGGTCATGAGCGGAGTGGAATTCCTGGCTCGGGTAAAAGATATAGCCCCGACCACGGTGCGCATGATGCTGACGGGTCACGCGGATGTCACCGCCGCTTCCGAGGCGGTAAACGAAGGAAACATCTTCCGATTCCTGACCAAGCCCTGCAACATTAATCTACTTATCAAGAGTCTGGAGGCAGGGATAGAACAATACGCCCTAATCACGGCAGAAAACGAGATACTGGAAAAGACCCTGAAGGGAGTTGTTCAGGTGCTCTCTGAGATGCTGGGGCTGGTGAGCAACGAGGTCATGGGGCGCTCAGCCAGGGTAAAGGAAACCGCCTCCTCATTGGCCGTGGAGATGAAGATTGAAAAGCCCTGGGAGGTAGTTACAGCCGCAATGCTGTCCCAGATCGGATGCATAGTGCTGCCTGAAACCCTGCTTTTGAAGATAAACAGGAATGAACCCCTCGATGAGATAGAGGAACGAATGGCAAGGGAGCATCCCCTTACGGCGGCAAGACTCATCATGAACATACCGAGGATGGAGGGGGTGGCACGCATAATCACCTACCAGAACAAGGACTTTGACGGAGGAGGCTATCCTGAGGGAGATCCAACGGGAAAGGAGATACCGATCGGATCAAGGATACTGCGTGTGGCTCTGGATTACGATACCTTCCTGAATGACTTCGATGATCCGGTTGCAGCGCTCAAAGAAATGCGGGCAAATCAGAGGGCCTATGACCCTGATGCGCTAACTGCATTAGAAACATTGATTACTGTCGGAGGCACAGTATCCAAGCCTGTGCACATGGAGGTGAAGTTATCCGAACTGACTGACAGGATGCTCCTTGACGAAGATTTATATACGCTCAAGGGGCAGCTTCTTCTAAAAAAGGGCCTTGAGATCAATCGGCCGATGATTGAAAGACTGATCAATTTTTCTCTGACGCACGGTATAAGAGAGCCTTTAGCGGTGATGTTAAGGCAGTAGCGAAGCGCTTATTTCAGCCTGCCCGGCTTTTATGCCGGGGTTTTCTCCAGCACTCTGCCGACATAAGTACTCTTGAACTTTAAAAAAGGCAAAGAGACCGGAAGTTGGTATCAGCTCAAAAATCCGGGGTAGGTGCGGCTTCAGCCGCATGGGAACCGTGCGCCCTGCGCCTGAAGGCGCACCTACAGAAGCTGATTCCTGGTCTGCACAAAACCATCTCCAGAAATGGCACCCTCTACGTAGCTGTCACCTCATATTTTCGTAAGAGGGGCTGGCCTGGGGCGTAAGAGAGGAGATATATATGCCGATACCCGGTAACCTTCTGACTACAGCTATGGCGGTGATGCCCCACACGGATGTGAAAAGGGCGCTTGAGACGGCCCTCAGCCTGGATATACCCTTCTGGCCGCAGCTTCCTCACTACAGTTACTACGAAGACATGTATGTACAGGCCTCCGAACACTTCCCGGGGATAGTCCTGGATATGGAGAAGAGGACCCTTCGTTTTTCCATGGAAAAATTCGCACTTGAGCTTGAGGACGCCATGTCCCAGATGGACAATCCCTCCTATTTCGATATATCGCCTACCTATTCGGTAGTCTATCACGAATTCCTTGAGATGGATCTAGGCACAAGGCCGGCCATAAGAGGCCAGCTTGAAGGCCCGATCAGCTTCGGTCTCAATGTCCAGGATCAGGATGACAGGCCCATCCTTTTTGACGATACGATCAGGTCCTTCATGCTTGAGTTCATGGCAAAACGCATAAACGTGCAGCTTGCGCGCCTCCTCAAGAAAAACCCCAACGCCTTCATGTTTGTAGATGAGCCGGGCCTTCAGTTTCTCTTCAGCGCCATGGCGGGATATAACAATGTGGCGGCCCACAATGACATGGAGGGGTTCTTTGCAATGACCGACAGGCCCAGAGGAGTGCATCTCTGCGGGAATCCAGACTGGGATTTCCTGCTGAGCCTTGATCTCGATATTCTTTCACTGGACGTATATACCAACGGCGAGCGCTTTACCGGTTACGCCCCGTCCATAAAGAGATTTCTTGACCGAGGGGCTACCCTTGTGTGGGGCATAGCGCCAACAAACTTCGAACCTTTTGAAAAGGAAAATATCGCGACCCTTGAAGCAAGACTCCTGGATATTTGGGACACATTGGGAAAAAGGGGAATTGACAGGGATTTTCTTCTTGCAAGGAGCCTCTTATCCCCTGCCACATGCTGCCTGGTCAATCCGGACAGGGAAAAGACCGTGGAGAAGGCATTTTTGATGATACGAGAGCTTTCTGCAAGATTGAGGGAGCGCTTCAAGCTCCCTTGAAAGACGCAGTGGGGGTTGCATAGGTCTCCCGGAGGCATAATTTACCGTGAAAATACACCCCCCACCCCGACCCTCCCCCGCGCGGGGGGAGGGAAATCCTCGACGGGGGATGGAGGGGTGGGGGTGATTTTCATCCTTCGTTGTGCCCTGCCGGGGCATGCCAGTTAGAGAGGATAATAGTTATGGAAAAGACAGATATGGACAGAAGGCAGTTCCTGATCAAGTCGGCCCGATGCGCCGCACTGGGTACCTGCATCGGCGCCATACCAGCTATAACGGGACTCACGTCTCCCGCGGCATCCGCCACGCCTGCCGGCGAAAAGGTTTCGGACCTCGTCGTAGCCAGAGGCAATGCGCGCGAAGCGGTTAGAGCCGCAATCGAGGCCTTGGGTGGCATGGGCCGATTCGTAAAGCCCGGTGCAAAGGTGGTTGTAAAGCCCAACATGAGCTTTGCCAATCCGCCCGATTGGGCAACCACCACCCACCCGGATGTGGTCGCAGAGATAGCTTCCCTTTGCGTCAATGCCGGTGCAGCATCCGTCCTGGTGCTTGACAACCCATTGAGAAACATAGAGATGTGCCTTGAAAGGAGCGGCATCAAGCATGCCTGCAGCGCGTACGAAGGGACAGAGGCCTTCGGGGTAAAGGACAAAAGCGCATTCAGGGAAGTGGAGATTAAAGGCGCCAGGGCCCTCACAACTACCATGATAATGAGACAGGTTCTGGAGGCGGACCTCCTGATAGCCGCCCCTGTTGCAAAGTCCCACAGCGCAACCGGAGTGAGCCTCTCCATGAAAGGCATGATGGGCCTTATCTATAACCGCAGAACCATGCACATGGATATGGATCTGGATACGGCCATAGTGGATCTTTGCACGGTCTTGAGGCCGGGGCTTACCATAATTGACGCAACCCGCATCCTCTCTGACGGAGGCCCCGGAGGGCCAGGCAAGGTAATTACCATGGACAGGATTATAGCCTCGCAGGATTTCGTAGCCGCAGACGCCATGGCCGTTGAGATGGGGACCTGGTACGGGAAGAAGTTCAAGGGTTCCCAGGTAAAACACATAAGGCTTGCCCATGAAAGGGGGCTAGGCAGCATGGACACCTCATCCTTAAAGGTCAAGGAAGTGCAGGTCTGATGCGCCTTCAGCGCCTCATCCAGATTCTCTTTTTCGCCCTTTTCCTTGCACTGATACTCCTGGCCTCCTATCAGGCGCCGGAGTTTCTGGAATCCGATGCCCTCCTGCGGCTTGACCCACTGCTTTCTCTTGGCTCCATGGCCGCGGCCCGGGCCTTTATCCCTAAGGCGGCAGTGGCAGGGCTTGTGTTGATTGTCGCGCTTTTCCTGGGAAGGATCTTCTGCGGTTACATCTGTCCTCTGGGTGCCTGCATAGATTTTTCAGATAGCATCCTTTCAAAAAAGAGGGAAAACAGCTTTGAGAAGACACGCGCATTTAGGCATTATAAGTATCTTATCCTTGCCGGGCTGGCCGGATCGGCAGTTTTTGGAATCTCCTGGATAGCGTTTTTCTCTCCCCTTTCCCTTTCCGTAAGGTTTTTCGGCCTGGTGATACACCCTGTTTTCTTGTTCCTTGAGGGCAGCGTCCTTGAAGTGCTCAGGCCCCTTTTTGCAGCCGCAGGTCTTGATCATATAGCCCTGGCAAGTGTTCAGGCACCGCGTTTCAACACTAACTTTTTTACCGCATCCTTTTTCCTTGCGATCCTTGCCCTGGGGCTTATAGCTCCCCGATTCTGGTGCAGAAACCTTTGCCCAGCAGGAGCGTTGATCGCGCTCTTTTCCCCGAGACCCCTTTTCAGAAGGAGGGTTTCGGATGCCTGCACCGGCTGTGGAAGATGTGTGAGAAATTGCCCGACAGGCGCCATATCAAAAGACTTTAAGGGCGTCGCCCAAATGGAGTGCATAACATGCCTTAAATGCGAAAATATCTGCCCCGAAAAGGCCGTCTCTTTTAGAATCGCAAGAGGCGTTCGGGCAAGGGCTCCGATAGATATCACCAGGAGAAAGGTCATCAAGGCAGGGGCGGCCGGGATGGCAACCGCCGCAATAACCCTCACGGGCCTGAGACACATACACGGGGAAGAGGAGCCAAGACCTCTTAAGCCCTCAAACCTCATAAGACCCCCGGGAGCGCTGCCGGAAACGGATTTCCAGGCAAGATGCGTCCGCTGCGCCCTCTGCGCGAAAGCCTGTCCCACCAATACCCTTCAGCCTTTATGGTTTGAGGCTGGCGTATCTGGGCTCCTTTCACCTGCTGTTACCCCCAGGCTCGGGGGATGCGAGCAGGCCTGCAACCTTTGCGGCAGGGTGTGTCCCACAGGCGCAATAAGACCTCTCAGCTTTAATGAAAAGCTATTTGCAAAGATAGGAACCGCCAGGATCATAAAGAGCCGATGCATAGCCTGGGAGCAAGCCAGAAAATGCCTCATCTGCGATGAGATATGCCCATACAACGCAATAAGCTCAAGGTTTTTAGAAGATCATCCGGTAACCGTCCCCTTCGTTGACGAAAAAAGATGCAACGGCTGCGGCTACTGCGAAAACAAATGCCTCGTAACAGGGGAGGCGGCCATTGTAGTAGAGGCCACCGGGGAACTTCGCCTTTCAAAGGGCTCTTACAGGAGGGAGGCCCGGAGGCTGGGACTGGTCTTCAATGCGAAGCAGGCCGGTGAAGACCACGCATTTGACGGATCAGGCACACTTCCCCCCGGATTTGAGCCGCATAGATAGTGTCCATCCGTAAATGGCTATTTTCACCGATTTCGGCGTTGGGCTCAAATTTTAATCCTCGAAATACGTCAATGTATTCCTGTGGTTAAAATTATCGCCCGCCTTGAACTCGAAGAAACTATCTCATTTCCGGATGGGCACTAGATAACCTCTACTTACTGAATCTTCTTGAATTTACCCTTGACCGCTCCGCAGATGGGGCAATTATCAGGAGCTTCCCCTTCGCTCACATAACCGCAGACCTGGCAGACATAATAATCGGCCTCCCGTTCCTCCAGCATGTGGCCCATGGCCTTCTTGTAGAGATCAGCGTGCCTTGATTCCACGTCCCTTGACTGGGAAAAGGCCTTTTCAGCCCCATCAAATCCTTCCTCAAGGGCATCTTTGATCAACCTGGGATATTCCTCCACATTTGCCCTTATCTCGTTATGGAAGGCCGTTTCAAGGTTTTCTTCCGTGCTCCCGATCTTGCCGCGCATGAGCCTCAGGTACCTCTGTGCATGTACCGATTCCGCATCGGATACCGCCCGGAACAGCCTGGCTATCTGTTTGTAGCCTTCGCTTTCGGCCTTTAGGGCGAAGGCAAGGTTTCTGGCAGAGGCCTTTGACTCCGCCGCAAAGGCATAGGCCAGGTTTTTTTCGCTAATTGGTTTTTCGCTCATAGTTTGAACTCCTCTTATTCCCACATTGTCCTTTGCAACTCAACGGAGCCAGGGTAGAAACCCCATATAGGCCGCTTGCTTCTTACTTATCATTTCGTGATCTCCAGGGGAAGGCGGTCTGCGAAAAGATATCCTTCCACGGTAGGGGCTATTATTCTTCCTGCACACGATATGAGCCCCTGCGCCAGCATTGCGTCAACTCCTTGCTGATCTATCCAGGGAAGGATTACCTCATCAAGCTTAAAGCCCACACGTATCCTCAGGCCCATTGCTATCATCTCCAAGGCACTTTGCTCCTCGGTAAGGTGCTCCATTCCCTGCAAGGGGAGATCTCCCGCCTCCAGCGACTCGCAGTATCCCCTTACAGTCCTTTTGTTCCACCATCTGCGCCCACCATCGAAGGAATGGGCCGAGGGTCCAAGACCAAGGTACGGCTCCCTCCGCCAATACTTGAGATTGTGCCCGGACATGTGTCTTTCGGCTGAGGCAAAGTTCGACACCTCGTAGTGGATATAACCCTTATCTCTGAGGAATCGGGAACCTGCAAGGAATAACTCCCTTTCAGCCTCAGCGCTAGAAACCTTAAGCCTCCCCTTAGAGGCCAGGCGGCCAAATACGGTCCCATCCTCCACTGTCAGGCAGTAGCACGAGATGTGCTCAGGCGATAGGCTTACCGCCTCATCCAGATCAGATATCCAGGCGGAAACCGGAAGGCCTTCGGCGCCGTATATGAGGTCAAGCCCTATGTTTTCAATACCGGCATCTCTCAAGACATTCACCGCGGCGATTGAGTCCTTTGCCCTGTGCCTTCTACCCAGAAAGGAAATAACCCTTTCATCGAAGGACTGGGCTCCCACCACCACCCGTGTAAAGCCTGCCGCCTTGAGAAAAGCCGCCTTCTCATCTGTTATATCAAGGGGATCTGCCTCAATGGCCGTTTCGCAGTTATCGCCTATTCTAAAGCAAGACCTGAGGCAGTCAAGGATTTCAGCTAGATACTCTCCTGCAAGCAGGGATGGAGTGCCACCCCCAAGATGGATTGAATCAAAGGCCGGGCATGTCTCCGGCAGAAAACGAGAAGACATCTTAATCTCCCTTTTCAGGGCAGCAAGCCAACGCGGTATAAGGGAGCAGGATGAAATGGAATAAAAGGCGCAGTACGGGCATTTGCCGCGGCAGAAGGGGACATGCAAATAGAGCCCCCAGGACGGATCATTTCTCCTTTTCATCTGTCTTGAATACGGCCACAAAGGCGCTCTGGGGGATGGAGACTGAGCCTATCATCTTCATCTTTTTCTTGCCTTTCTTTTGCTTCTCGAGGAGCTTTCTCTTCCTCGTGATGTCGCCACCGTAGCACTTCGCGGTAACGTCTTTTCTAAAGGGAGAGATGGTCGAGCGCGCTATGATGGTGCCCCCCAATGCCCCCTGGATGGGTACCTTGAAAAGATGCCGCGGTATCTCGTCTTTCAATCTGTCACAGACATGAACGGCCCTTTCTCTCGCCCTGTCCTTGTGGACTATCTGGCTCAATGCGTCCACCTTCTCCCCGTTTACAAGGATGTCAAGCTTCACAAGATCGCTTTTCCGATAATCAAGTATGTCGTAATCAAAGGAGCCGTAACCCTGTGTGGTGCTCTTCAGTCTGTCGTAGAAATCATAGATCACCTCTGAGAGCGGCATTTCGAATTGGATCTCTATACGGCCGGGAGTGGGGTAACTGAACCTGGAGTTGACACCTCTTCGGGAGAGGCAAAGCTCCATCACGGCGCCCATGTACTTATCCGGGATCAGAATCCTTGTCCTGATGAAAGGCTCAAGGCTTTCCTTTATGTTGACGGGATCAGGATAATAGAGGGGATTGTCCACATGGAGAGTCTCTCCGCTATTGAGCACTATCTTGTACATGACGGTGGGAACGGTCATTATGATGGATTGATCGAATTCCCTCTCCAGTCTCTCCTGAAAAATCTCAAGGTGCAGAAGCCCGAGAAAACCGCAGCGAAAGCCCAACCCGAGAGCGGCTGAGGAATCCTTCTGGAAGGTTAGAGCAGCATCATTTAACTGATATTTTTCCATTGCATCCGCAAGGGACCTGTAATCATCAGAGGATACGGGGTATATGGATGAAAAGACAACCGGCTTTACCTCCATGAAGCCGGGTAGCGGCTCTGGGGCGGGATTGGAGGCAAGGGTCACGGTATCCCCGATACGGGTATCCTTAACCGTCTTTATCCCCGCTATTATGTAGCCCACCTCGCCTGCTGAAAGGACGGCTCTGGCATCTCTTTTAAGACGGAAGACTCCCACCTCCTCTACCTTGTGGGTGGTTCCAAGCGCCATAAGCTTTATGATATCTCCTGCCTTGAGCTTTCCGGCAAAAACCCTGCATGTGACGATTGTGCCCCTGAAATTGTCGTAGTGGGCATCAAAAATAAGGGCCTTCAAGGGCTCATCGGGGCTACCGGAGGGCGGCGGGATCATTTCGGTTATGGCATCCATAACCGCATCAACGCCTGTGCCCTCCTTGGCCGAGCAAAGAAGGGCCGAAGATGAATCAAGTCCCAGATCTATCTCTATCTGCTCCCTTGTCCGATCTATATCGGCTGAGGCAAGATCTATCTTGTTTATAACCGGTATGATGGTGAGATTATGTTCCATGGCGGCATAGAGGTTTGCCAGTGTCTGGGCCTCAACGCCCTGGGTCGCGTCCACCAGGAGGAGGGCCCCCTCGCATGACGCAAGCGCCCTCGATACCTCGTAGGAAAAATCCACATGGCCCGGAGTATCAATCAGATTCAGTTCAAATTCCTCGCCTTTTGAACTCCTGTAAGGAAGATTGACGGACTGGCTCTTTATGGTGATTCCCCGTTCCCTTTCTATATCCATGTTATCCAGTATCTGATCCCGGAAGGTTCTCTCATCCGCAAGGCCCGCCTTCTGGATGAAGCGATCCGCAAGCGTGGATTTCCCGTGATCAATATGGGCTATTATGCAAAAATTGCGTATCTGTGTCATATTGAGCAATATCCATTTATTCTAAGTTTGACGGTCTGAACTCAAAAATCCGCGGCAGGTTAGGCTTCAGCAGCACGGATACGTTTGACGGCTTTGTTAAAAGCCGCACTGATGCACTGCAAGCTACCGGTTTGCCGGTGACGGCGATGCATTACATGCAGCTTACCACATATCTCCTAACAAGCAAATCTCTTAAGGGTCGGTATCGGTAGGGGAGGGTCAGGGTGGGGGGCACGGTAAATCTCTTTAGCCGTCGAGCCAGGAAAGGCAGCTTATGTTCAGGGTTACAGCGCCTCGGTCTTCTTCTACGCGGCCCTTAAGGAGGTATGCTCTGGAGGCGTCCAGGAGATGGCAGAAACGTTTATGGACGGCAGGGAAAAGGACCGTTTCATAGATACCGGTCTTATCCTCAAAGGAGACGAACTTCATGGGCTCCCCGTCCCTGCTGTGGACGGTCTTACCCGTTATCTGCCAGCCCACCGTCGCAACAAAGCGACCCTTGAAGGCTTTAAGGTCTTTTGCACGAACATGGGGGATACTGCTGATCCTCTCCGCATAACGGTCAAGGGGATGGAAGGAGATGGGGATGCCCAGGGTCTCGCATTCGTGCCTGAGCATGACCGCCGGAGGATAGGGCGGCGGGTTGGGCCTCCGTCCCGAGGCTCCGCAATCCCTGCAACCTATCGTGGGACCTCTCCGGGGCCGTTTTTCGACGTCCCGGACTGTTTCTTTTGGGTAGCTTATCTGTTTGGGATACTTGCTCAATTCACGTTCCGGACCTGGTCGGTCCCCGGCTTCCCCCACATAGAAACCTGGGAACATGACCGCCTCCTCCAACTCCCTCGCAAAATGCTTTGAGGCAGTTCCATCCCCGTAGCCGTGAGCGTCTTTCTTCACGGGAGGCCTCGAAAAACCCCCTCCATGGGTCATCGAATCCCTCACCCCTGAAAATAGATCAGGGCCACGGTCATCTCTTGCCGAAAAAAACGCCAACGCCTCCCAGATAAGGGCAGGCCTTGCATCCTTTCCTTCCAGAGAATCAAAACAGCCGGTCTTGATAAGAATCCTTACATCTTCAGGACCTACCACGGATATTGCCGCACCCCCCGGATAAATCCTTATTAAAAAATCCCGAAACGAAAGGAATGGTCCGTTTTTTTCCCTTTCATGGATAACGGCCTCCAGCGCCTCCCTTGAGATGTCCATGATCTGCATGAATCCGGCCCTTATCTCCTTTTGCCTTCCCCTGTAAGGGATGGTGCTCAGGTTTATATCCGGTAAAAAGACCTTTAAGCCCATCCTCCTTGCCTCGGAGATATAGCCCAGGGTGGAATAGTATCCGCCTCCGTTTGAGATGACAGCCGCCATGAACTCGGCCGGATAGTGTGCCCTCAGGTATGCGGATTTATAGGAAACCATGGTATAGCTTGCAGAGTGGGGCTTACAGAAGCTGTATCCGTCAAATCCCATCATCATGGTCCAGACTTCCTCCACGACCTTTGGATCCACACCTTTTGCGGAGGCGCCTGCCGCGAATCGAGCATGAAAGTCCCTGAGCTTCTTTTCCCTGTGCTTCTTACTCACAACCTTTCTCAGGGCATCGGCCTCGGATGCGTCAAATCCCGCAAGGTGTATGGCTGCCCGGCTTAGCTGCTCCTGAAAGACCATCACCCCCAGAGTCTCTTTGAGGACAGGCTCAAGGAGCGGATGCGGAGGGCTCCACTGCCCTCCGTGGAGCCTTGTGATCCACTCGTTTATGCTACGGTTGGATGCCGGTCTTATGATGGAGGTGACTATCACGTTCAGAAGGAAGTGATCCTTCTTGAGATACTCTTCAAAGGTGAATCCGGAGCCTACCTTGGTAAGCACCTGGCGCGTGGCAGGGCTTTCAAAGTAGAATACCCCCATGGTGTCTCCGCGGTAAAAGACGCTGACAGTGGCAGGATCGTCAATGGGGTTAAAGGAGCCGTAGTCTATCAGGCGGCCGTAGTTTTCAGAGATCATGGATATAGCGTCCCTTATAACGGCGAGGCTTCTGTTTCCCAGAAGGTCAATCTTGACAAGGCCCCCGTCTTCAACCGAATCCTTGTCCCACTGGAGCACCTGGAGGCCCTTTGCGGATATCTCCACGGGGCAGTAGCGTCTTATGTCGTCCGGAACCACAACCACTCCGCCGCAGTGGGTGGAGAGGTTTCGGAAATGAGCCTCAAGCCTGGCTGCGGCCCTGATGATCTCCCTCCATGGCCCGTTGAAATCGGAAGCCCTCATTCTGGGATGATCAAATATCCCTTCCCCCATCTCGCTCATACGCCAGCCGTAGCTCATCTTACCTGTAACACGGCGGATTTCCTCTTCCGAAAGGCCGAATACCTTGGCGATCTCCCGCACCGCGGATCTGGCCCCGAAGGTGTTGTGGTTGGCCACCATGGCCGCCCTCCTCGTTCCATAGGCGGCAAAGACGTAATCAAGTATCGTATCCCGCTCATCCCAGGCAAAATCCACATCAATGTCCGGCGGGTCCATCCTTCCGGGATTAAGGAACCTCTCAAAGAAAAGATTGTGCCTTATTGGATCCACCTGGGTAATCCCCAGGGCGTAAGCGGCGATGGAGGCCGCTGCGCTTCCCCTTCCACAAGACATTCCGGCCCTCTTAGTGATATCCGCCACCACAAGAAAATAGTGGGCGAAGCCCTTTTCCCCGATGATTGCCATCTCATGGTCAATCCTTGCCCTTACCTCGGGGGTGATGGTGCCGTAGCGCCCTATGCAGCCCTCATTTACGGCCTTAAGAAGGGATTTAAAGGCGGTTTCGTCGTCCATGCCGGAAAAGCGAGGAAATACTATCCTTCCAAGGTCCCAGTCCTTGAGACACATGTCGGCTATCAGGATGGTGTTTTCAAGGGCTTGGGGCGCGTGCGGGAACCGATCCTCCATAAGGGTGGCGGGAGCCAGAAAGTTCTGCTCCGTGCAGGTATCCCCCACCTTCAGGCGCGAAAGCTTGGTATTCAAGGAAACCGCCCTCAGGATGCGATGAAGAGAAAAGTCCTCCCTTGTTGCCATATAGACCCTGTTTGTCGCAACAGGCGCAACCCCGGTTTTTCTGGAAAGGGCATAGGCCCCCGACATGTTGAAACCGGGAGAAAGCTCCAGGTAGAGGTCTTCGCGGCCCTCGCGGGAAAGGGCCTTTATGACATGAGGATCATCCGATATCACTACAAGGCCCCTTCGCTTATCCCTCAGGGCGTATGCAAGATCAAGATCCTCCCGGCAGCAGCAATCCGATACGAGCCGGCAGAGGTTTCCGTAGCCTTCAAGGTCCTTTACAAGGGCAATGGCCCTTCTTCCCCCTGCCTTGAGTTCGCTTCCCAGTATGGGTGAGATGCCCGCATCCGCCGCAGCCTCAAGAAAAAAAACAGCCCCGTGAAGGCTGTTTGTATCGGTAAGGGCAAGTGTTTTTATGCCCATCCGGGATGCGGCCCCTGCAAGCTCATCAATTCCGGCCGTCCCCCAGCCCCTGGAGTAGTGGGAGTGGACGTTGAGATGTATGAATCCTCTGGTTTCCATAGCCGATCAGCGCTTCGCCGTATCTTTCCCTGATGCTGTCCACAGCCTTGGTGGCGGCAAGGCGCCTCGCATCCGAAGAAGGCTTATCATCAAAAAGTGAGAGCTGTACCATGTCCGAGACAAGGCCCCAGAACCACACCCGCATGAAGCGCACCCGCACCCTCCGGCTGCACGCGGAAAAGAAAAGCCCCTTTAACTGGCCGTGGAGATCGTCCCCGCATCCCAGGGAGAGCTTTCGTCTCGACTCCACTCTGTCCGAATACCTTAAGAGAAGACCTGCCTTGCGGGGCCTTGATTTGAGTTGTCTGAGCCTGAAGGCGCATCTTTCCACAAGACCCGCAAGCGCCCCCAGTAGCAGGTCGTCATCGTTCTCATCACGCCCAAAGACCATCTCCTCGCTTACAAGAGGTTTCTCGGAGGCGGCATAGACGGGCGTAGGATCAATCCCCATGGCCCTCTGACGGATCAAGGGGGCCTGCCGGCCGAAGACCATGCCGAGGCTTCCCATGTCCAGGGCCGCAAGCTCCCCCACACACCTTATATTAAGTTCCTCAAGGAGTATCCGCCTCCTTTTATCTCCTATTGCCGGGATCACATCCGTCCTCAGGGGCGCCATAAAGGATGCCTCGCCTCCGGCGGCCACATCCATGATCCCGTCTCTGACGTCGAGACGCGATGCGATGCTTGAGACCATCTTGTTTGCTGAAACCCCCACAGATGAAGGAAGGGAAAGTGCCGCCACATCGCGGCCAAGGCTCAAGGCCGCGTCCTTCGCCCTTCCCCAGAGCCTCTCCGTTCCGGTTACATCCAGATATATATGGCCGGGTCTTGCGGGCTCAAAGAGCGGACTGTAGCGGCCCGCAAACTCAAGGATGCGACCGGATGCCCTGCGACCAAGCTCCGGATCGGGGGCGATTACCCTTAAGAAAGGACATCGCCTCAGGGCTGCCTGGAGGGGCATACCCTTCCATACACCCTCCCTCCTGGCTTCGGCGGAAGCCGCCATGACAAGCCCCCGATCCGAGCCGGGCGGGGCGACCGCCACGGGCCTTCCCCTCAGACCAGGCATTACGACCCTTGCAACGGCTACCGGAAAGGCCGGTATATGCAGATGAAGGATATGGCGCTCCATGACCTGCGAGTTCTCTCCTCAGGGATAGTAGCGCATAATCCCAACTACCCTTCCCTGTATCTTTAACCCCTCGCCCGCGGCCATTATGGAGACCATGCCCTTGTGGGCGGGCTTAAGTTCCACGTGGTTCTCCCTGACATAGTAGCGTTTGACGGTCGCCTCGTTTCCTATGAGGGCCACCACCGTGTCTCCGTTTTCAGCCACATCCTGTTTTCTTACCACCACCAGGTCTCCGTCCAGTATTCCGTCATCCACCATGGAATCGCCCTTTACCCTTAAGACAAAGTGCTCGCCGCGCCCCAGCATGGAGGCGGGCACCTCTATACCCATTTTGTCCTCAACCGCCTCGATGGGACGGCCTGCCGCAACGGCGCCCAGAAGCGGTATCTCGCTACGACCCGTCTCAAAGGGACACAGTATCTCAAGTGCCCTTTTCAGGTTTTTGCGGGCGGGAAGGCGGACATAGCCCTTTCTCTCAAGGATCCTGAGATAGGTGGTAACGGTATTGTAGGAGCGGAAGCCGAAATGAGAGCATATCTCATCAAAGCTTGGAGCCGTCCCCCACTTATCCCTGTAACTGCCTAGGTATTCCATAACGGCCTTCTGCTTCCGGGTAAGCTTCATAAGAAACCTCCATTAGTGGGACGGGATAATACTGTATGTTTTACTGTAAGTCAAGGAGAAAAAAAACAGCCTGTACAGGCCGGAAAACGATTTATCCGGTCAGTACAGGCAGACCATAATCATCAACGCTTGTCAGGGGCCATCAGGGGGCCTTCGATCAGGGCTTGGAGCAGGTCTCAATAGTCGCATAAGGACGCAAACCCCGGCATGGGAAAGGACACCGGCCCCAAGGAGGGTGCTCCAAATCAATCAGATGGGAGGGGCTATGGTGACAAGGACCCTCATCTTTGTGCGGGCGCGGATCCCGTGCGGTTCGCTTATATCGGAGATAAGCACATCCCCCGCCTTGGCGGGCATGGATGAGTCCTTTGCCATAAACTCCCCTTCCCCTTCAATGACCGCTATGCTCACCTGCCCCTCCAGATCGTGTGAATGGATGGGAAGTTCCTGGCCCTCTTTGAAGTTGAAGTTGAGGATCTTGAAGTAGGGCGAATCATGCACAAGAAGCCTTTTCATGTGCAGGTCGTTGAAATCGTTTTCCTCGAATATGTTGATCTTTTTCACAGGCTCCTCCTTCGCAGTATCTCTCCTCTGGTTCCTATTACCACCTCTTCCACGGGTATCTTTCTCCCCGACTCCGCAAGCGCCTTCTTGATTATCATGGGAAGTGCCGAGCAGCATGGGACCTCCATGACCACTGCGGTTATGTCCTTTATGCCGGCCTTGGAGAATATCTCTTTAAATTTCTTCACATAACCCGGAGCGTCATCGAACTTGGGGCATCCCACCATCACGACCCTTCCGTCCATGAAATCCCTGTGGAAGTCGGGATAGGCAAAAGGGGTACAGTCCGCAGCGACAAGGAGCTTCGCCCCCTTGAGAAAGGGTGCAGTGGGCGGCACAAGGTTTATTTGAACCGGCCAGTGGCTGAGGCATGACTGAGAAGCGACTTTTGCGTCCTTGTCTTTGAGCATGGCATGGGGCACAAATGTCTCTATCTTTGCCGAAGGGCAGCTCATGGGAAATCCATGACCGCTTTCTTGAGACGACGCCTCTTTGGTCTTAAGGTATTCCTCGACCGCCTCGGCATCAAAATCCTCCGCCTCCCTTTCAATAACACGAAGGGCTCCGTTGGGGCACTCCCCCAGACAGGCGCCCAGACCGTCACAATATCTCTCCGAGGCTACCCTGGCCTTCCCGTCCACAATCTCTATCGCTCCCTCCGCGCAGGCAGGAACACACTGGCCGCATCCGTCGCAGAGTTCCGAATCTATCTCGATGATCTTCCTTTTAACCTTCATTTCACTCATCTCCCTTAAGGCCCAGCACCTTAAGCGCAAGCCTTTTCCCGGCATCGGTCAGAAAACGCTCATCCACCATCACCTTAAGCTTATCGGGCGGATTATCCTTCCTGTCATCCTCCAGGTTTGCGACGAGATCAGCGTCATAGACGCAGGCAAACTCCCTGCTGAATCCCGGAGGCGCCCTGTGATGGCTCCCCACTATCGCGCATATCTCGTCAATAAGTTCCTCCCTTGCCTTGAGTTTGGATAGTATCTCCCTTGCGGCAGGGACACCCAGCTCCGAATGGGTCTCAGGTACCTTTCCAGGATCACGTGCCTCCGCCTCCTTTATCCCGATGTCATGGAGGTAGGCTGCAGGGATGATCACGGCAAGGTTTCCCTGCTCATCCCTGCCTATCTGCTCGGCATATCTGGCAACCCTGGTGGCATGTCCGATCCTTTTGAAATCCCTCCCAAAAAACTTCTTCACCTCTATCGCAACCCTGTCCTTCAAGAGATTTTCCTTCTGGCTTATAAGCTCCGGAGGAAGATTCCCGATGCACTGCTCCGCATACTGGCAGTAAGAGGCGCAGCCGAAGTCAAGGCCGGGATTAAGGAACCTGTGTCCGCAGGCCTTGCACTTGCGGGTCGCCTCATCCTTGAAGAACTCCACCTCGCTTCCGCACTTGGGACACTTGACTTCCAATATGGCATCAGCCCTCCAGTAACGGCTGTCCTGTCCCGGGCATTTCATATCGCAACCTCTCTTTCAGAGGGCCGGCCTTGGGCAGGCCCTCATTACACCGACTCCACAACCCTTTTCTTCCGGGGCCTCTTGAGCAGAAAAAACCAGGAGACCCCGAACCTTAAACGACAATATAGCTGCTATCCCAGAATCGCCTTCAGGTCGGCATCAGGCGTGCTTATAGGCATGATGTTGAAGTTATCCACCAGCACCTTGAGCACGTTGGGTGTGATAAAGGCAGGCAGGCTCGGCCCCAGCCTGATGTTCTTTATTCCCAGGTAGAATAGCGTCAAGAGTATCGCCACCGCCTTCTGCTCGTACCATGAAAGTATCATGGAAAGAGGAAGATCGTTTACCCCTACGCCGAATGCCTTTGAAAGGGCGAGAGCGATCTGGATGGCCGAATAGGCGTCGTTGCACTGGCCTATGTCGAGAAGCCTCGGGATGCCTCCAATGTCCCCCAGGTCTTTGTCGAAAAACCTGAACTTGCCGCATGCAAGGGTTAGTACCACACTGTCCTTAGGAACCTTTTCAACGAATTCCGTGTAGTAGTTCCTGCCCGGCTTTGCGCCGTCGCAGCCTGCCACCAGGAAAAAGTGCTTGATGGCCCCTGCCTTGACCGCCTCGATCATTTTGCCGGCCACTCCCATGACCGCGTTTCTCGCGAAGCCGACCATTACAGAACGGCCGTTTGCATCCGCCTGGAAACCCGGCAGGGAAAGGGCCTTCTCTATGACCGGGCTGAAGTCCTTGTCCGCGATGTGCCTTACCCCCGGCCACCCCACAAGACCAGTGGTGAAGATATTGTCCTTGTAAGAATCCCTGGGTCTCTGGATGCAGTTGGTGGTCATAAGAATTGCACCTGGAAACTCCGCGAATTCCTTTGCCTGATTCTGCCATGCCGTGCCGTAATGACCGTATAGATGGTCGTATTTCTTGAGTCCCGGATACCCATGGCAGGGAAGCATCTCACCGTGAGTATAGACATAGATGCCTTTGCCTTCGGTTTGCTTAAGAATCATTTCAAGGTCCTTCAGGTCATGACCTGAGACAAGGATGGCCTTCCCTTTCTTTGCACCCAGAGGCACCTTGGTTGGCACCGGATGACCGTAGGCCTCTGTGTTGGCCGCATCCAGGATTTCCATGGCCTTCAGATTAGCCTCTCCGCATTTAAGAACAAGTCCCACCCAGTCGTTTAGCCCAAGATCCGTTCTCAAGGTGGAGGCAAGCCCCTCCTGGACAAAGGCATATACGCTGTCGTCTTCCTTTCCAAGGATCTGCGCGTGATCTGCATAGGCCGCAACACCCTTAAGGCCTATCACCAGAGTCCATTTGAGGGCGTGGATGTCGGGGTTGGACTCGGGGTCCTGCTTGATACCCACCTTTTCTCCCTGCTTTACCATATCTTCAATGGTCTTCGCAGGCACGAAGTTGGCAGCCTCCTCACTGAACTGAGACCTGCCTCCCTTTGCCTTGATCTTCTCCTTTAACCCTTCTCTCAATTTCACGCATTTTTCAAGCATGGGAGAGAATCGCTCGGCGTCGAAGTCCACATTGGTCAGGGTTGAAAAGGTCGCCTCACAGGTAAAGACATTCACATCCCTGTCCGTTATGCCGACCTTTCGTGCCTCAACCGCAACAACCGAAAGCCCCTTGAGGGCATAGATCAACAAATCCTGCAGTGCCGCTACCTCCGGCTCCTTTCCGCAAACACCCAACTTGGTGCAACCCTCTCCCTTAGCCGTCTGTTCACACTGATAACAAAACATAGTCTTTCTCCTTTCATAGCCTCTGTGGTTTGGTTCCATAAAGAAGGCGACCCGATCGCCTCTTCCAGAAACGAAGTTGAAGTCTTGCGGAGAACTATAGCGGCCCTCAAAAATAAAG
>MNYJ01000068.1 GCA_001874005.1 Desulfobacteraceae bacterium CG2_30_51_40 | reverse complement strand
CGTTATCTCCATGCTTATGGCCATATTCAGCATAAATGACATGCAATTTTAGCCGGGCGCCCCTCAGGAGCCATGTAACCTAACAAGGAGTGATAATGATGGAAAAGAAGAAAAGGCGTGAAGGCTTTACCCTGATAGAGTTGCTTATTGTCATGGTAATCCTGGGACTTCTGGCCGCACTGGTCGGGCCCAGGATGTTCGGGAAGGTGGGGTCAAGCAAATTAAAGGCGGCAAAGGCCCAGATATCCCTTCTTGAGACTGCCCTTGATACCTACAGGCTGGATGTCGGTAAGTACCCCACAACCGACCAGGGCCTGGAGGTACTTAGAACAAAGCCTTCTGATGTCGAAAAGTGGGACGGCCCATATCTTCCAAAAGACGTGCCCATGGACCCATGGGGTAAACCCTATGTCTATCGCTCTCCTGGTGAACACGGAGATTTTGACATTATATCATACGGCGCGGATGGAAGGCAGGGCGGAGAAGGAGAGGATGCCGATGTAGTGAGCTGGAAGGATGTGGGTTCCTGATGCCGGGATCGCCTTCGTGCATGCCAAACGCTCATGACAGAAATATTTTGTCGCCCCCGCTAATGAAAATCCTCCTCCGGCTCTACACTCTGCGAGGTAGAGGATTTCCCTCCACCCGCGCGGGGGAGGGTTGGGGTGGGGGGTGTATTTTCACGGTAAATGGCGCAAATAGACTCCCTTTGTCATCTCGTGCGGGCTTTACCCTGCTTGAACTCATGGTTGTGCTCGTTATCATCGGAGTGGCAGGGGCTGTGGTGGCATTCGGAGCAGGAGGGGGCCTTGAAAACATAAGGCTCAGGGCGGATGCCAAGCATCTGGTTGCCGCCATCAGACATGCCAGGGACTATGCCGCTTCTCGCAAGGTAAAGGTAACAGTCGTCGTGGACAAGGAAGGCCGAAAAATCCTCATGATGACAGGCGATAAAAAAGAGGGGGAAGATGCAGCAGCAGCAAAAGAGTACGGTCTCTCCGAGGATGTGAACATAAAGGAGACGGTCTCATTTATATTTTCCCCTTCAGGCGGAAGCAGCGGCGGGGAAGCTGTTCTTGAAAACCGGCGGGGGAGATCATACAGGGTGAGAGTGGATGTGTTTACAGGAATCCCAAGTCTCTTGGAGGGAGAAAGAAGCTGACCATGAGAGCGGCCTTGGATAACAGGGGCTTTACTCTGATCGAGACCCTGGTGGCCCTGTCGGTTCTGGGTATCGCGCTGGCGGTGGTGATGGAGCTTTTCTCAGGAGGCCTCAGGTCGGCAAGGCTTTCAGACGACTATACAAGGGCAGCCATATACGGCAGAGAGAAGATGGAGGAGATACTGAGCGGCGGGGCCCTTACTGAGGGAAGCCTTGAAGGGGATATCAGCGATACCTTCACCTGGAAGGCGACCATATCCAGGCTTGAACCTCCTGAAGAGGAGGCCGAAAAGACTCCCTTTGATATATACAGGGTTAAACTTCAGATACTCTGGGGGCCTGATGAGAAGAAAAAGAGCTTTGACCTGAACACAATGAAGATAACTGAAAAGTCCAAAAACGGATGACGCCCAATGAGAATCGCTGCAGGAAAACCGGCCGGCTTTACGCTCCTTGAGGTGATCATATCCCTTACAATAACCGCTGTAATGCTGGTGATCATATTCGGAGCCATGAGGGTGGGGGTGAGGGCCTGGGAAAAGGGCGAGCAAGATCTGGATGAGCGTCTGCGTAACCGTGTGGTGCTCGACATGATGAAAAGACAGCTTGCCTCGATAGCCTTTCGTGAGCAGAAGGAGGAGGGAAAAAACCGGTTTTTGTCTGTTAAGGGGGATAAAACATCTCTTCGCTTTATATCCAATGTTGCTCTTCTTACGTCAAACGAATTTGGGGTGGTGTTTGTGCGTTACATTGTGGGAGATGACACTGAATCAAACGGAAAACAGATTGAAATAATAGAGAAAAACCTTGTGTTTATTGATCCTGAGGATGATCCTGACAAATTCGGGATGGACGACAGGCTTACCATCCTATCCGGTATCTCCGATGTATCTTTTAATTATTTGAAAAGAGGAGAAGAAGGAGACGAAGAATGGCAGGACAGTTGGGACCCTGATACGGAAAAGGGTTTCCCTGCCGCCTTCAAGGTCGAGATTACAGCGAAGGAAGATCAGGCTCCTCTTGTCACTATAGCCAGGGCCGAGGCCGCAACCTCAGAGGAGAAGGCCGGAAGCTCTGAAAAGCCTGAGAGGGCAGACACTGCAAAATCAAATATTGAAAATAAAAGTTCCAGCGGCAGGCTCGGAGGCACAAAGAGCAGGTTCAGGTGAGGGGGGATTCGCCCTCTTTCTTGTCCTATGGGTTTTGACCCTGCTTGCGGTCATTGTCGGAGAGTTCTGTCATGCCATGAGGACCGAACTCAATATAACACGAAACTATGTGGAAGAGGTGAAGGGATACTACATAGGACTCGCCGGAGCCAACATGGCCATAGCGGAGCTTGTGCGCAAGGAGATATTTCCCGAGGATGAGCAGGGGGAAGGGGAAAAAAAGGAGAACCCCCTGAGGATAAATATGGACTTGGCTCCCATGGGTTTCGGTGACGGCAGTTTTGTGCTGCGCATCGGCAATGAAAGCGGGAAGATAGACCTTAACAGCGCGGATGAGGATACCCTGAGGATGGTATTTGACTCCCAGGGTCTGGACGAAGACCAGGTCGCCGTGATAGTTGATTCTATCCTTGACTGGAAAGATGAAGATGATCTTCACAGGGCCAATGGTGCGGAGAACGATTATTATAAGGGACTTGACAAGCCTTACCGATGCAAGAACGCGGATTTTGATTCACCTGAGGAACTCCTCCTGGTAAGAGGAATAAGCAAGGAGATTTATCTTACCGGTCTGAAGGATATCTTCACCGTGATTCCCTCACAGGGCAGAGCCGGTGCCGGCTTGGTTCCAAGGAGGATGCCCTTTGGTCCTCCCGGCTGGGCTGGAAGGATGAGGCGCATGGCCGGTTCAAAAGGGGTAAACATAAACGCTGCTCCCAGAGCAATGCTCAGGGCACTTCCAGTGATGACCGATGAACTTGCCCAGGGTATCGAGGAATTTAGAAAGGAAAGGGACTTCAAATCTCCTGCCGAGGTTGCCGAGGTTCTGGGCCCTGATGTCTATGGCTCAGTGTCGCCGCACCTTAATACCCAGATGTCCCCCTATTACACGATTA
>MNYJ01000193.1 GCA_001874005.1 Desulfobacteraceae bacterium CG2_30_51_40 | reverse complement strand
CCTGCCGAATCAGCCATCCGTATCATCCTGGATAACCATTCTGCCCATATATCCAAGGAAACCATGAGCTACCTTGCCAGCAGACCCGGACGATTCCTTTATGTTCATACCCCTAAACACGGCTCATGGTTAAATCTGGTGGAAACGCTCTTCGGCAAAATGGCAAGAACCTTCTTGAAGCACATTCGTGTTAACTCGAAACAGGAACTTAAAGAAAGAATTCTCTTGGGAATCAAAGAAATCAATGAGTCACCCGTAGTGCATCGCTGGAAGAAATTCAATTTCGCTCATGCTTTCTAATGTAAATATATTATTGAAACGCTATACTAGGCATGAGGAAGGAAAGTCAGAACAGGATTGCCCCCTGAATATCCAGTCTGTGTTTCCATCATCATATAATTCGTTATAAAAATCTTCTAGTTGATCCCATTTTACGATGCACTCAGCCTTGTTTAAAAGATCTTTTAAGTTCATATCTTAATTATAACTCATAAATATTATTTAAAATTATATAAAGCATCATTTTTGATATTATCGGATGCCTTATTCCAATACGAAAGAAATAGATGTATAAGAAAAACCAAGAGTTCTAAAAAAAGAATTAGAACACAGAAAACGCCATTGTCAAAATATTTCTAGTGCTAATCATAAAATAAAGAGAAATTTCGCCTCAGAATGGCAAGACAGGATTGAACTCACTGTTAACATTAGGAGACATCAACTTCATAGTTGTCTATGACAGGAACGATGTGTTGTAGAGTAAGAACCCCGTTAATCATCGCCTCCCTGTCACTTATCCTTTTTCGATAAGCAATAATTCATTATGCCGTTGACGCCGATTTCCAGCAACATGATTCAGGAAGCTAGCCGATAGCGGAAGAAAGCTGGCAGACTTTCCCTGTGTACGGGAGGGTTTTGTCAACGGAATTCTTGATTTCTGTATATTCTATCAACCATTCCGACAAGACTCGGAAAATAGGGCATCGGCGAGGGGTTTTAAGGGGTATTTCAGCTCCGGGAAGGTTCTTTTTAGACCCTGAAAACGGCGGTCAATGGTTTGGGGCATTTACGATATTACGCCATTCTAAGTACAGATGGGCTGTGAATAACCCCCCGATCTTGGATCTAACCCAAGCTATTGGATAGTCCGGTCGGTAAGGCAGTTGTATTCAAATCTGCAGATATAAAAAGCGTTAATGCTACAGGGGGTGGTATTCTATGTTCCCGTTGCTGGAAGGACCTTTGATCATTCGTTAAGGGATGGGTTGTGGAAAGAATGGGGGATCATCAATGAAAAGGGCGAAGCCGACTTCGACCCCGCCTTTGGTCTTGTCAAGAGAAAGCCCTATTCTCTCTTTAGCATTCTTATGCCTTATGATGTGAAGCCGATGCCTGCGTTGCGACCTCATGGACAGAGCAAAGGATCTCCACAATCTGAACACTCAAGGTTTCTCCATGGCATCGCTCCATGGCCTTTGGTCCATCCCTGGTTCCCTACCATTGCCTTTAGCCAAGCAATAAAGGGAACACCACCTGCTGAAGCTTCCTCGTAGAAATGATTACCAGCCATGATAGTATGATATTGCCCGGCAGCAACATAATACCTGTAATTGGGTGCTTCCGCAGCAAGGTAAGCATAGCCCAACATCTGCTGGTGCCAGTCGCACCAGACAGGTAGAAAATTATTCCATTTCGTTGGATCGAGGGTATTGATCATAACATTGTAGAAAAATGCCTGTGTCTCATCCCATGCGGTTGTGAACTGCCCGATTTTTCGATGGGGATAATACTGGGCAATCATCTTGTACATCTCTGCAATGGAATATTTCGAAAAGGGCCTTTCAAAGCCGGGAATCCAGAGGGGTAAATTCTCCTCAAAGCCCCAGTTGTAAATCTGGAAGTTCTGAAAGGTATCAGTTACAACCCCGAATCCGGCATCACCCAGCATGCTGGCAAATGATTTTGGGTAGGCTTCCTGGATATAGGGAAATCCCATAAGGGCTCCGTAACTTCCTGCACTTGACCCAGTGACAAAAATACTGTGGGGATATTTGAAGTTCTCGGTGATCCATTTAAGGACGATCAAGCTCCCTGGCGGAAATGGAGCGTAGGAGAATTGCCGTCCTGGTGTAGCGCTCGGTTAGAAACCCTCAAACCAATCCGAGAAACGTCTGCCTGACAGTCTCATCAAGCGACTGGCACGCCTTCTTGAAGGCCATTGGCTGTCCCATCACGACCGCCCGTTTTCTTGCCCTGGTGAGCGCCGTATAGATCAGCTTGCTGTTTAGCATAATATAAAAGCTGTTGATCATGGGAATGAAAGTATAATCGAACTGATTGCCCTGAACCTTGTGGATGGTAAGGGCGTAGCCCAGATCAACGATGTTCTTGAAATCATCGAAAGCGTAGATCACTATCCTGTTATCGCCGGAGGGGTCAGGGTAGAGTACTGCAAAAAGGCCCTCTGCCGCGTCAATGGACCATACAAGGCCAAGGTTGCTGTTATAGATGCGAACCTTTTCAGCCTCCTCCATTATGTCTGCCAGGGAAAGGCCATCTTCGACACGCTTTTTGAAATGTCCAAACTGGACTGCGTACATATTCTGGTTGTGCAGATGGATCATCTTATCCTGGCTCTGGAGCAAAAAACCCCGGATTTAGGACTTATCCTTTGGAGCAGGGTTCAAGTAAACCAACAAAAAGCTTAAACCAAACCCCTGGCCCGCGAATGCCTCTGGCAGAAGCAGGTTGGGGGTTTTTTTGTTTTCTTGCTTATGCCTGGCCGAACCCAAGTTTCGCCGTCGTCCGATTAGGACAACGTATCGGCAAATTAGACCTGCAAACCAAACTGGCAGGCCGAGCTGTTGGCCAGTGCTCTCAGAGAAAGCAATTCTTCTTGCGATACAAATATGTTTTGTGCTAAAAAGCTAAATTAGTCTATTGGTAAGTTAAGTAAGAGAATATAAGACTCGGTAAGTGGTTTTTTTAAGGTGATTTCACTTACCTAAAAAGGCCAATAATAATTGCTAGATATAAAGCCTAAAGAATTTGACGGTATTTAGTGACGGTATAAATATTGTTATTATGCTAAATATCCAGCTAGCATAAATGGTTAGCATATAAATGTGATGGCAGTCACCGCCACCAATCTAATTCCCCGCCTTGACATTTGCAGGGATGGACTTAATATTGCCATGCAATTTATCCACCTGTGACGGGAATTGCCTATATGCCGCTGCTTTCCTTTACTGAAAAAGATTTTCTCACAGTTAGCGACGCCCTCGAAATCGCAGAGGATATTACTGCCAATTTCTTTAAGTTCTCCACCGCGCAGTGGAAAAGGCATAGCTACGAAGTGAAAACACTGGGGCACCTTGATCCTGAAGAACCGGCAAAAGAGGTACTTGCCTTTCTGAAGAAAGGCTCGGCAGCCGGGGATGAAGTGAAGAGAAAACTTAAGGACTATTATCTTATCTGCCTACAGGATCACATGATACTGCGGGCGGCTCAAAGAGATGGAAAGATTGCTCTCCTCCCCTTGCTCCTCTATGTCTTTACCCATGAGCTTATACATATCGTGAGGTTTTGCAGCTTTATGCAGCGGTTTGACGCCCATCCTGCGGAGAGGGAGAGGGAGGAGAGGCTGGTTCACGAATTGACCTACAGGGCACTGGGGGATGTGCCTTTACCCAGCTTGGGCTATGTCCTGGATTCCTATTCCGGGCACAGGGCCGTTGAGCTTGGAATACCTGATTGATAAATTATTATGGAGGTTGACTGAAATGCCTATTTACGAATATGAATGTGAATCCTGCGGAACCCATACTGAGGCTTGGCAAAGGTTTTCGGATGCACCGCTCACCACCTGTGAGAAGTGCAATGGATCGCTCAAGAAGCTGATTTCGCAGAGTGCCTTTCACCTTAAAGGAACAGGTTGGTATGTAACCGATTACGCGTCTAAATCGTCAAACACTAAGGTTCCTTCTCCAAAAAAGGAAAATAGTTCGGAGGCAACAAAGGAGTCTGCCGCAGTCTCTAAGCAGGGAGGAACGTCAGGTGATAAGGCGGACTGAGGGGGGATTCCATGACTTGGGCAGGAAAGACGTCAGTCTGAAATCGGAAAGGGGAGGCCGCTCATGAGGGCTTTTGATACTGGGAGGGTGCAGGACAAACTGCTTAACCGCCTCGACAGGCAGGAAAGGCATCAGAGCTTCCGGCGAGACAGATTCTTCAGATACAAACTCGAGGAGATACATAACAGGCTTACACAGGCCCTCCTCATGGCAAAGATAATAGAGACGGAAGACCCGGGCACTGTTTCAGACGCCATACTGGCTGGGCTTAAGAAGGCTGCCCGCTCTACCGAATTTGATTTCAAGTTTTTCATCGCTCCCAGGAGGGATCTCGTACCCAGACCTAATCCCTATTCCCTTTACATGACACAATACGTTCTTGAAGTCCTGGTTAATGAGGCAAGCGTTATTGATGTGTATGGAGCTGACATTGATATCTATAAACTCATCAACACCGTGATCATGGACATCAGTATGAAGTTTGAAAAGGCGGAAGATGAGGTGCGGAGCCAGCTTGCAAACAACAAAAATCTCACCCAGGGATCCCGCGAATATGAACTAGCCTTTGACCAACTGATTCGTACCAAGGTGGGAGAGCCTTACAAATTCGGGCCTGAGGATTCAACCCGCTTCTCAAGGGCGAGCAGATAGGCCTTTATTTCAAGCCCTGAACTGAAGCCGCCCAGCCCCACAGTGGAGACAACCCTGTGGCAGGGAAAAATTATTGGGACAGGGTTGCTGCCAAGCGCTCTGCCGACAGCCCTTGCGGCCTTCGGATTGCCCAAGGAGGCCGCCAACTCCCCGTAGGTCACGGTTGAGCCGTACGGTATCGCGGATATCGCCTCCATGACCCTTCGCTGAAAATCGCTCAGTTTTATGTCCAGATCAGGCTTCAGTTCGGAATTATCGCCTTTTAGGACAAGCTCAATGTAATCTGATGCCTGCATGTTCCTTCCCCTGTCTTTGACGACCAGAGAGGAGGAGAAACGTCTGGAAAAATATGAAAGACTATCGTCCTCACCCTTGAATCCGATCCCCGTCATGGCCAGTCCCTTTTCCGTAGAGGCCATAAATACGATTATATCGTCAAATGTCATTTCCCAACAGAAAAGTTTTTCCCCTGCCACGTGTTCCTCCTTTCAAATTCCTCATGTATAAGCCCGATATTTTGTGATTTATTTAACGACCACAGAGGTGTCATCAATTCCCCCGAATGCGGATCTCCTGTGAGCCTGTGGACTACTATATCATCTCTCAGGAGTTCAATGAAATCAACAAGCAGCCCAACGTAGCCGGATTGCTCAAGGCAACTGAATTTCCCCGCCTCATATAATTCGGCAAGGAGCGTTTTCCTGACTACATAAAGATGGTGTATTTTGACTCCCTCTATGGGCAGTGATGAGAGGAAGCGTGCGGTCTCAAGCATCATTTTCTTTGTCTCTCCCGGAAGGCCCAGAATTACATGGGCGACTACTGAAAGGCCCAATTCTTTTGCCCTCCCAACCGCGTCTTCAAAACACGCAACATCATGCCCCCTGTTTATGCGTTTAAGTGTTATGTCATGCGCGGATTGTAGCCCCAGTTCCAGCCACACCATCCGCTCGCCGCTGTATGAGGCCAGGAGCTTAAGCTTTTCGTCTTCAACACAGTCCGGTCTTGTCGCAACTGAGAGTCCCACTATGGAGTCTGAAATCAAGGCCTGGTCAAAAAGATCCTTCAATATCGCGACAGGTGCGTTGGTATTACTGAAGGACTGGAAATACGCGATGAATTTTTGCGCTTTAAAGCGCCTTTTGATCTTCTCCATAGCGGATGCAACCTGATCTCTTACCGGTATGCCGCCAATGAGCGATGCCCCTGTGCCCGATCCGAGGCTGTTACAGAAAATGCATCCCTTGCGCGAAATGGTCCCGTCCCGGTTGGGGCAGGTAAGCCCCGCATCAATGGCGATCTTATGCACCCTTTCCCCAAAGCGATCCGTGAGATACCCTGAAAGGCTCCGATACCTGGTGTGGGGAGTGCTAATTTTCCTGTTTTTCTTTTCTGGAGTCTCCACGAGGCCCTCTCATCCTGTCTTCAAATCGTTTCCGTCGGCAGCAAATAAGCTTCGCTATCGGGGCCTAATTATCCCGTGTATCTTCTCAATACATCAGGGTGACTGCTTTCTCTGGAACGGCACTGGATTAAAGATCCAGGATCAAGGTACTGGGTCAGGATTTGCTGGAATCCAGAAAGTTTCCCCCTGATTATTGAGATGTTACTATCCGTCTTTTTCCAAGTTGTTTGGCCGGTATTTTATTAGTCCCCTGAACCCTGAACCATATACTTTGAGCGGGTGGATGAATATGGCATCCATGTTATGGGCTTTTGGGCTTGAAAAGCAACCGCCGGGTTGTTTATGATGAACGCCTGTCAAACTTATTGACGGGAAATTAACCAATCAGGTTCAAAATTCAAGGGTTCACGGTTCAAGGTTAGAGAGCGATGAAGATTGAACGGTTTTAGAATGTTGAGCCATGGCAACCGGCACGTGGTTTGACTTAGAAAGTGTACCGTTTAACAAAGAAGCCGGGACTGATATTTGTGGAGTCATCAGCTATCTCAAGAAATATGAAGAGCCGAAGCCAACTAACCGAGAACCCTGAGCCTGCTAACCTGAGCAGTTACGATGGGAGACTCATCCGGTGAATTCGGCATCTCGCTCCGACATTTCAGTATGGAAGTTCGTCCTTACTTATGTAGTACTTATGGGGATATTCCTTCTTGCGATAAGCTTGAAGCCTGTAAAGGAAGTCCTGGACATAAACGGCCTATATACAGAGCTTATCGTTTATCTGAGTGGAAAGGCATTGTATCCATTCGGGATCGTGGACGGAATCCAAGGCTCCATTATTCACCTTAAGGGGGTTTCTCTGGACGTGAAGTTCGGTTGCAACGGCCTTGAAGCATTCCTCATATACACTGTTGCAATCCTTGCCTTCCCGGCTCCTTTTAAAAAGAAACTGATTGGAATATCGGTGGGTTTTATTGTTCTCCAGGTCCTTAATGTTGGCCGGATAGCGGGACTCGGGCTCTCAGGGATATATCTCAAGGAATATTTCCACTATATCCATATTTATGTGGCACAGGGCATCATGATCGTTTTGGCACTTGTGACCTTCCTGGTTTGGTTGAATTATGCCGCCGAGAAATAGGGTGATTATATCCTGCACGGTCTTTTTGACGGCCTATATCATCTTTCTTCTTTTGTGGATACAGCTAAAGCCTTATTATGGAAATCTCCTTACCCACACGGGGGGAATTCTTGCCGGATTGACCGCCGGGGCCGAACTTGAAAAGGTGGTTCACGAGGAGGACATGGCCAGGGTGAGCTATGCCAGGACCGTCATGAGCGAGGGTAATGTGGGCGAGGTTCTTCTGGAATTCAAGCTCTCGGTATCCAATTATTCTTTCAATGTGCCTGTTTCATTTGCCCTTGCAGCGGGGCTTTTCGTGTTTTTCAGGTGGCGGTGGAAGTACCTCCTGGAGGTTTCGTTTGTTCTTGTGTTTGTCCATGTTTTGTATATCTATTCCTACTGCACCCTGAACCTGTTCAGGGAATTGACGAAGGCCGGGCTGAAAAACCCATCCGCCTCCGTCCAGTTCAGCCTTCAGTTTCTGTGGGCTTTTACTGACAACATGGTCATAAGATTTGAACCTTTTCTCGTTTCAGCCTATCTTTGGCTTAGAAACAGAGCTTCCAGGACGAATGAGAAGCATTCAAGGAAGATGGAAGGAGCCAGATGAATCGAGATGTCTTTAATAACCTGAAGGCCTTGTTCAACCCGAAGTCGTTAGCAGTTATAGGGGCGTCGGCTTCCTTCGGGAAATGGGGCCAGCTTATTTTCAGTAATATCCTGGCAGGCGGTTTTGCCGGCAGAGTATATGCGATCAATCCCGCGCAGGAATCCGTTTACGGCGTTAAGACTTCTAAGAGTGTCAAGGATATAAGCGACCCTGTTGATCTTGTCTTTATTGCGACACCTGCTGAAACTGTCCCTTCTCTGGTGCAGGAATGTGCGGACAGGAGGGTGAAGGCTATTGTGCTTATTACCTCGGGCTTCAGCGAGACAGGGGAGAAAGGAAAGGAGCTGGAAAGGGATGTGGCAGGGATCTGCGCGAAAAGCGACATAGCCCTCATCGGCCCTAATACCATGGGCATAATAGCGCCCTATGCCTCACTTTTTGCAACAGGCACCCATTCAAGGCCCATAAAGGGAAAGGTAGCCTTTGTGTCCCAGTCCGGGAACCTGGGCAATCAACTCATACACTGGGCGACTAAGCACGGTATCGGAGTGAGCCTTTTCGTGGGAACCGGCAATGAGGCCCTTCTTGGCTGCACCGATCTCCTTGAATACCTGGAAGAGGACATCAATACGGAAATAATAATCCTGTATCTCGAAGGAGTAGATGAGGGGAGGCGTTTTCTGGACACGGCAGCCAGGGTGAACCTTAAGAAACCCATTATAGTCCTGAAGGGTGGGAGGACTGATGCAGGAAGGATCGCCGCGGCAAGTCATACAGGCTCAATGGGTGGAAGGGATGAGATATTCAGGGCCGTATGCAGACAGGCGGGTCTCCTAAACGTCTGGGTGCCGACTGAACTCCTTGACCTTTCGGCCGGTTTTTCATGCCTTCCAATGCCCAGAGGAAATAGGGTGGGCATAGTGACCCTTGGCGGAGGCTGGGGTGTCGTAACGTCTGATGAATGCAACCAGAGGGGGCTTGTGATTCCTCCACTGCCTGATGAAATAATAGAAGCGGTGGGTCGTCACCTGCCCCCCTTCTGGAGCAAAGGTAACCCTGTTGACCTTGTAGGTACGACAGATCCAAGGGCGCCTGTAGCGGCGGTGGAGGAATTGCTCAAATGGGACGGTGTGGATGCCGTCATAGGCCTGGGGATAATAGGAAGGCTTGAGGTGGTGCGATTGCTTGTTGATTCTACCAGGAAGGCTGATCCTGACATAAGAGAAGAATTTTTAGACAGGGTGATAGGATTTGCGCAGAATTACGAAACAGAGTATGTGGCAAGCATGGTCGAACTCATGGAGCGTTATGAAAAACCTATCCTTGGCGTAACCCTTGCCCAGACAAGCGAGGGAACCGTCCGGCCTGTGGAAGGGAGGCGTTACAGCGGGGTCTTCTATCAGACACCTGAAAACGCGGTAAACGCCCTTGCAAGGATGGTTCAGTATCAGAGAAGGGTTGGGTATCTAAGAAGGTCATCCTGATTTGGTCGGATAACCTGATCCGCGGGCCTGAAGCCTCTGGAGTTTCCGGTATGTCCCTCCGAGGCGCATAAGCTCCTCATGGGTGCCCTGCTCTGCGATTCTTCCCTTCATTACAACCAGTATCCGGCCGGCGTCCATAACGGTCGAAAGGCGGTGAGCCACCACGAGGGTAGTCCGCCTTGCGGTCATCCTGCCGATGGCATCCTGAATGAGCCTTTCAGTCTCCGGATCAACGCTTGAAGTAGCCTCATCCAGGATCAGGAGCCCAGGGTTTTTTGCAAGGGCCCTCGCAAAGGAGAGGAGCTGCCTCTGCCCCGTTGAAAGGCTGGCACCCGCCTCGCCCATAACCTCTTTCATTCCTGAGGGAAGCCTTTGGATGAACCCGTAAGCGTTAGCGGTACGGGCGGCCTCCCGGGCTTTCGAGGAATCCGATGAACCGAGACGGATGTTTTCTTCAACCGTACCTGAGAAGATAAACACATCCTGCATGACAAGCCCCAGGAGTTCATGGAGCCTTTTTTGATCCCACTCTTTGAGGTCCACTCCGTCAAGGAGTATGGTTCCCTCGTCAGGATCATAAAAGCGCTCCAGCAGATGTATTATGGTGGTCTTACCGCTGCCGGTCGGCCCTACCAGGGCAACCGTTTCACCCGGTCTTATCTCGAAGCTCACCCCTGAGAGCACGGGCTCCCCTTTCCTGTAGGAAAAGCTTACGTCTTTGAATACCAGATGCCCTTTGAATTGCTCCGGCGAGTAGGGTGCGGATGCTTGCGGCATCTCATCTGCCTCATCCATGAATTCAAAGATGCGCTCGGTTGATGCCATGGCCGCCTGCATGATATTGTATTTTTCCGCTATATCCCTTATCGGCTTAAAAAACATCTGCATGTAGCTTATGAATGCCACCAGGGCCCCAAGGGTAAGGGATTCGGATACGACTTTTCCCCCTCCATACCAGATGATAAGGGCGATTGCGCCTGAACTTAGAATCTCCATGATGGGCATGAATACTCCGAATATACGCACCTGCCTCATGCCTGCCCTGTAGTTTTCCCTGTTTATCTGACTGAATATATCCATCTGATGGGCCTCGGTTACAAACAGCTGAACCACCTTCATTCCCGAAAGCCTCTCCTGCAGAAAACTGTTGATTTTGGCCACGGCTGCCCTCAGTTGCCTGAAGACCTCCCTGGACATGGAACTAAAAAGGAAGGTCACGCCGGTAATAATGGGAAGAAAGAGAAAACACAGGATAGCAAGGCGCCAGTTGAGGTAAACAAGAACCGCAAGAATGCCCGTAATTATAAGTATGTCCTTGCAAACCGTTATGATCACGGACTTGAACATCTCGTTTAAGTTTTCAACATCGTTGGTGGCGCGCGTAACGAGCCTTCCTACTGGATGTCTGTCAAAGAAGGGGACCCTTTTTGCCTGCATCCTTTTAAAGAGGGCAAGCCTTATGTCCTGCATGATCCTCTGCCCGAGGAGTTCGAGCATGAAATGCTCGCCGTATCCAAGACAGAAGGAAATCATAACCAGCACAAGAAGAGCCGAACCGAGTAAAGCCACTCCGTTTATGTCGGAGGCGCGTATCTTCAGGATTTCCCTGTGTGGAATGGATGCCATCTCGCTGTGAAGGATGAGGGTAGCCCCATCGTTCGTTTGAAAAGCCGAAGTTCCTGTCGGGAGCGATTCAGACACGCTGCCGGGGGCGATCAGATAATACTTTTCATCATTTTTTATAACCCCCTTTGCGCGAAAAGAGCGGAGATCCCTTGGATCAATGCGGCCCATGTTTCCATGAAAGACGAAAAGGGCAGGGGGAGAGACGGTCTCGATAAAGAGATGTCTGTACCCTTTGATAAGTTCGTCTGATTCTCCCCCGTTCAGGCTCTCAGTATGAATCATTGACCAGGATGATACGATATATCGGTCTATCGCTATCTTTGTCAGATAGGGCACTGCCAGATCGGCCACAGCTATGAGCAAGGTCAGGCAGAGGGTAAAAGCAATCTTCTTCCAGTAAGGGGAAATATAACCTGCAAGGCGCAGCAGCAACCGGGAGTCGTAAACGCGACCAAGTTTGCCTTCCTCCATGTATCCGTATTCGCCGAACAAGTCAGGAAGCCTCCCTCTCAAGCTCCGCCTCAATAGCCTTGCTCTCGTAGATGGTGCTGTAAATTCCACCCATTGCAAGGAGGCCTCCGTGGTCTCCGTCTTCCAGAAGTTCCCCCTTTTCCATTACCAGTATCCTTTCAACCGATTTTAGGGTGGCTATGCGGTGAGTGGTGATAAGGGTAGTCTTGCCGGCCCTTGCGCGGATTATGTTGCTTAGTATCTTCTCTTCCGTGCGGCTGTCCACCATTGAAAGCGCGTCATCCATGATCAGAACCGGAGGGTCTTCCAGCAAGGCCCTCGCTATGGTCAGCCTTTGCCTCTGGCCGCCTGAAAGTGTTATTCCCCTCTCGCCCACCAGGGTATCCAGGCCCTTTTCAAGCGATGACACCTCATCCCATATCTGCGCTAGTTCAAGGACTTCCTCCACACGGCCCTCTTTGATATGTTGCCGCCCCATCAGAACATTATTTCTTACGGTATCAGAGAAAATGAATACATCCTGGGTCACGAATCCCATTGATTTGCGCAATGATTTTAAAGAAAGGGAAGTGATGTCGTGTTGATCAATAAAGACTGCTCCTCCCGGGATAGTCAAGAGCCTGGGAAGCGCCGAGAGCAGCGTGGATTTTCCTGATCCCACCCTTCCCACCAGTGCCGCGGTCTGTCCCGGAGGTATTTCCAGGTTTATGCCCCTGAGGATAAACTCATTCTGGTCGTCATATCGGAAGCTGAAGTTATTGAACCTTATTTTCCCTGATATCTCCGCCGGATTCAGGACAATCGCTCCGTCTTCCACTTCAGGCATCTGTTCAACTACACTGCGTATTCTCTTAAGTGATGCGCCTCCCCTCTGGATGAGGTTTGCGACCCATCCCATGGCCATTATGGGCCATGCCATGATGTTGAGATAATTTGTAAAGGCAACAAGATCACCCGGACTTATGCTCCCCGAGATGGTAAGCCTTCCTCCCATCCACAGGACTATGGCAAGCCCGAGGTTTGTAAAGACTGCCATGACCGGGAAAAACAGGGCCATGGTCCTTGCAAGAGTCATATTCTCCTTTATATACTGCTCTCCTTCTTTCCTCACCCTCTCAAACTGCCAGGGCTCCTTCGCGTTGGCCTTTATTATCCTGATACCGGTAAATCCCTCCCGAACCCTCTCGGTAAGACCGGAGAAGGCCTGCTGGACCTTTTCAAAGCCTACCGACATCCGCCTTGTCAGTTTTCTTCCCATAATTACGACAAAGGGGCCCGGTATGAGGCATATCAAGGTCAGCCGGACATCTATGGAGAGCATAAAGGCTATGGATGCGACACCCAGAACCGTCGCGTCAATCATGGCGACCAGGCCCATTCCGCTTGCCATGCGCACGGCGTTTATGTCGTTTACCGCCCTTGCCATCAGGTCGCCGGTAGGGTTTTTTTGAAAGAAGGATGGCGAAAGAGTGAGCATACGCGAAAACATCTCGTTTCTGAGCCCCATCTCAATCTTGCGGGAAAGCCCGAATATGCCGATGCGCCAGACATACCTGAGCCCCCCTATAGCAATCGCGATACACATGATGGCCGCCGCATAGAGGAGCAGCGTCCGGCCGTTTGCTTGTCCCGCTGCAAGATCGTCAACCGACCTTTTAATTATCAGTGGCACTACTAGTTGCAGGAGATCTACCGCGAGCAGGCTCAGAAGCCCTATGGCGAGAGGGATACGGCTTTGATAAAAATAAGGGGAAAGGATGGAGAAGTTCCTGATGCTCTCCCTGATTGTGGGACGCTTTTCATGCATGAATAGATTGATACATAAAAGACTGCCCCGGTGTCAATCTTGAGGGTCAAGTGATGGGTTTCACATTGGTGATAATCACTTGATATTTTGTTAGAGGACGCCTATCT
>MNYJ01000207.1 GCA_001874005.1 Desulfobacteraceae bacterium CG2_30_51_40 | reverse complement strand
CTCAATAATACGCCTGACGATCTCGACATCTTCCGGGGTGACTGACCGCCTCCTGTATGTTATGATCGATTCCATTCCTGAGACTATAAATCATCAGGAACCGGAACGCAATCTTTTTCGAAGAAAAATTACGGCGAGGCGGACAATTTTAAATTGGAGCTACGATTGCCCGTGAACGGTTACAATTTTTCTTTCACCAATTCTTGCGCCTTTTTGTTTACCCCGTTAAATCTCTTTTTCATCCATTTAACCGGGGCGGCTAATACCCTTCGTGCTCTTTGTGTCCTTTGCGGTGAATCGCTTTTCTAACAATCTCCAACTTCATCAACATCTCACACATCCCATCCACATCCAGCCTCTCCGTATTGTGCGAATTATACTCCTCCGCCACAGAGAACTCCTCAGCCCCTTCCGAAAAATAACACGAATAATTCAAATCCCGACAATCCGCCGGCACCCGGTAATAGTCCCCTAAATCCTCCGCTTTTGCCATTTCCTCCCGGTTGAGAAGAGTCTCATAAAGCTTCTCACCATGCCGTGTTCCAATAATCCGTGTAAAGCTGGACGCTGTTAGAAAACTAAGTTTCTTTATTGTCCTCAAACTGCCCCTTCCTGATAGAGCTCTGAGATAGGCGGATGTTGGTACATTTGTTACTTTACTGGATTTTTAGGCCCTGTAATGGGGGACGTTGCTATCCAACTGCGTTTCTCCAGGATATGATTCTGCGGGACGTACATTAAATCATAACTTTCTCATTTCCAAGACCCAGTCAGCCAGGTGCGAAATGAGGCACATCCTACATTATGAAGTTATAAAGAATGCCTTCAGCACAAGGGATATTACACCGGCAAGCATGACGCCCATCATCCATTTAAGAACCGCTATCTGTTTCTCAAGCCGATTGATATCATCTTTGGTCGCAAGCGTTGTATCCAAGACCTCTGAAAGCACCTGTTTCTGTGCCTGCGTATGAGCCTCCGCCTGCTGTTCAGTAAATCCGCCTTCCCTCAATCTTTTCGCATAGGCAAGGGTGTCAAATGTGATACTTGCCATACCTTCACCTCCTAGGGACGTAATGGGGGACGTTGTTACCTTATGACTTTATTGGATATACTCCAGTGATTTTAAATCGTTGTCAAGGAGTTTCTTCCCCCGATCTATACACCTGTTTACATTTTTTTCACTCAGATGCAAGTATTCCGCTATTTTTTTTCCGCTGTTCTTCAATTCTATTGCTGTGTTGTAATAGGGGATCGAGGTAGAACAGCCAGTTACCCGACTGTCCCCTCACAGACCCCGGCGTGCGGAATTACCGCACCGGGTTCCTCAGGATTATTCGCTTGGGTGCCTACGCTCTCAAAAGGCCATTTTCAGTTGTTTCGGCAGATTCTTTTCCGTTATTCGTGGCTTTTCTATCCGAAAGTATTTCAGAAGTTCGTGATCTCAATCAACAGCGTGTGATCAATTGCGTCGAAAAAACCTCTGATGTCAGCCTCTACAATTGCAGACTACATAATCCTGCTCACCCCTTCCCCCTTGTGATCGGCCCTACCGGTCTCTGAGTACTATGAGTGAGTATGACTCCCTGAATGTCATCAGCTTGCCTCCTTTTTATTCGGTCAGGCTTACCTGATATTTCCCCTGAGCCGCCCTTATACTTGTGTTTGTATCTCTGCCATTTCGGCAGACTCATTGAACAGCGGGACGTTCCATTCAATGCCGGGAATTCGCTTAACGCAGGTTCTCTCCTCTTTCACCTCTCGTTTACCCAGGAAAACGGGTATTCCCCCTTTCTATCAGGAACAACCAGGGTCTCCCAGGTTCCATAGCGTTTCTCTTCATACATGCCACGCCCTTTCGACACCGGCAGACCCTCCAGGTTCTCGCCCATAACGAACTCTTTGTTTCGGCTATTCCTCTCGGGTGCGGACCGCATTTCCGCATCTCGGCATTTCAGCATTTATAAATCTCTGAAAATCTGCTACGATACTCGTCATGTAGCTACTGCTTCCACCAGGCAAGGCAATCGGCTTATGGTTAGTTCTGAAAGCCTCACTTTCCTGCTTGCATTGTCAATATCAATCCCGACCAGATTCCCCTCACCGTCATAATCCACCACCACACCCTCGGATATCTCCATGCTCTCTGCACTCGTTTTCTCCGAAAGGTCTATGTAAAGCGAATCTGTCTCTGGGCAATAATTCATTTTCATCGCTTAAACCTCCTGTCCGGGAAGGCATTATGAATGGTCTGCTTGTCCTCTAAGGTGATCACCCTCAGAATCCGACCTTCCAGGACTGGAACCACGCCCCAAAACCGGAAACGGTTGTGTTCTTGCGGTTCAACCTTCAAAGGATCCTCAACAACTCGGACGCACCACTCCTTCTTGAGATAAGCCCTTTTCTTCAGCACCCTCTCTTCGAAGTACGGGTAAACTTGTTATGTTGAACTCAACATAACAAGTTAAATGACATTTTATTCAACTATCCGAAAAAATTGTAATCTTCGGTCCCGTGCTTCGACCAGAACCATGTTAAGATAGCTCCGCACCTTACCCCAACTGGATTATCTGATTCAGTCGCCTGCATACGTTAGCGAAGGGCACATCAGGCAACCGCTTGAGCGGATGCGCCTTCGCACGGCGTACACGCCAGTCGAATGATTTTGGCTGGTGGCAGAGTACATAACTCATTTTTCCTGCCTTGCTTCGACCTCTGGCCTGCCCGATGGCAACGGCAAATGGGTTGTCGGCATTGTATTCTGCCGTAGTCATGGGCAGGCCGATGACAAAAGATGTCTTGTGGTTGAAATTGGCCGGAGAAAGCACCAGAAATGGGTTTAGATCGCGCATTTCCTGCCCTGCCTGAGGATTGCAATCTATCCAGATGATATCCTGTCGCTCCGGCACCCACGGCCGGTCGGTCTTCGCTCTTTTGTTTATCGTTACCACAGTTCAGCCCCAACAGCCTGACCCCCCGTTACTTCGCCTCCATGCCGAGCCGGGTCAAAGCGAGCCAGACGTTGATCCAATGTCAGTTCAGCGTCCTCTACAGGCCTGATCACGATGGTTCTGTCTTCCACCGAGATGCGCACACGTTGATCCACATGTAAATGCGCTGCGCGAGCCACCCCCGCAGGCAAGCGAACACCCAAATTGTTTCCCCACTTCTTGATATCCAAGACGGCTTCGGTCATAGTAACCCACCTCCCAATACCTGTTTAATGTTTAGACTTAGTTTAAACATTCGATTTTGACCGGTCAAGAATAAAGATATTGGTCTGCATGTCCTGATCTGCGCAAAGCCATCCCTCCGATTTATTGAAATGATACATATAAATGGCGTCTATTCACTTGAAGCATTCCCTTTCAATTTCGATCTTTTTGAGTTCCAGGAGGCCTTCTCTTTTAGCGGACTTGAAGGAGTTTCCCCATTTCCCGCAGAAATACCTCCTTGTCAAATCGCTTGGCCCTTTGCTCGCACAAATCCCGCATCTCCGCTGCCTTTCTTGCGTCAAGATATTGAACCGCATCAATAATATCTTCAGCGGAGGGGTTGGGAGGAAGCAGTATGCCGGTCTCCCGATGAACCACTGTTTCAAGGAGGCCTCCTTCGGAAACTCCAACCACAGGCTTTCCTGCAGCCATTGATTCCACAGGAGACATTCCGAAATCTTCTTGCATTGGAATGTAAATTGTTGCAATCGCACCGCCGATAAGCTCCTCCATGCGGCTATCATCAACCCAGCCGGTAAAGACGATGTTCGATGCGCCCTTAACAGTCTTCCTGAGCGAATCGAACAAGCTTCCTCCTGATACGACAATGAGGCGTTTATCCGGCATCTTAAGAAATGCCTTTACGATCAAATCAACCCGCTTAAGGGGCTCAAGTCTAGCCGGTGAAAGATAGTATCCCTCGTGATCCCGCCACCTGAACCTTTTCGTGTCACATGGGGGGTATATTACTGTCGAATCCTTTCCCCAGTACAATTGGATTCGGCGTCTGACGTTCTCGGAGTTTGCGATGATTGCGTCCATCGCAGAAACCAGCTCAGGGTAGGCTTTTTGCAAATGTGCGACAATTGTCCTCATGGCAGGCCGAACAATGAAGGCCGCCTGCTCGAGATGGAAGTCTCCCTGGTCATAGGCCAGGCGGGAAGGGGAGTGGCAGTAAAAAATATTCCTTCCTTCAGGATGATTTTGCACGGCAAAGGGAGCAAGTTCTCCGCTGTAAATGACTGTGTCATAAGCCCGCAAGAAGCCTGTCTTCCGGGAAAATGCCCTTATAAGCTTTGCTGTTTTGAATCCGGGGATTTTGGTGGCTGCATTCAGGTCGAATGTATGAATGCCGGCAAAGGCTTCAGGATCGTATGTGTCCTTTGTCTTGAAGCCATGTACAACGTCTGCTTTAAAAGCACGCGCAAGGAGCAGGCAGAGGCGCCCCCCGCCGTCTTTTACCGAGAAGAAGTCATGAACAAGCGCCAGGCTGTGCCGCATGGATTCCCTTTTTGTTTCGAAAAAGACTCCAGAGAAGCGATAAAGAAAGGATCGCCTCGGCCGCAATGGTAGCCCACGCAGCCCCAATGATGTTGTAATGGGGTATGAGCGCCAGGTTCAAAACTATATTGACAGATGCAGTGATCACGGCACTAGCGGCATACCACCATTCAAGGTCAAGAGCCAGGCATGCGTGTGTGAGTATGGCGTTGGGAAAAATGAATAAAAGGGCGATCATCAGCCAAGGCAGGACTGCGCCGACCCCGGCATAGCGTTCACCCAGGATAAAGACAAGAATCGGCTCCCCCGCTAGGCTTAAGAAGCCTCCAATAATGGCTGCTAAACCCATCATAAGGAGTGAAAACTTTAGGGTCATCGCAAGAATCTCCTCTCCGGAGGACCATTTTATACGGATCTTTCTGAAGAATATCTGTGCAGGAGGCGAAATGAGTAAACTGAATCCCTCAATGACCTTGTAAGCTGCTGCATACAGACCAACCATCCCTAGGGAAGTTCCCATCCTCTCCAATAGAATCATGTCTATCCGAAAATATATGGTGGTTGCAGCATCAACAATGATCAGGGCCAGCACTGGCTTGTAAAGTGAGGGGGAAAATCGGAAACGGGGCCTGTTAAGATTAAGCCAATTTGCTCTGGACAGGAGCACGATCAGCAGACCGCAGGCCAATGCCCAAAAAGCGGCAGTGGGCGTAGCTCTGAACATAACCGCGGCTATAACTGCGATGGCTGTCACACTGCGCCATGCAATCTGCCAAAATGCCTCATGGTCGAAATGGCCTCTGGCCTTTAGATCTGAAGCATAAAATATTGCTAGGGAGTTGAAAGAGGCATAGACCACAGCCCCCCACCAGAGCCAGATAGTCTCACTGACGAAAAGGGAAACAGCTATTAATGCTATTAAGGTAACGGCGCAAAGATGACCAATGGCCCTGCCGATAACATCGCCGGCTTCCTTGCTTCCTATGCGCTCGCGGAATATGAGTATGTGGAAACCGCCGTCAAGGAAAAGGGTTATCAGGGCTATCACAGATAGCGCATAATTAAACAATCCGAACTGCTCAGGCCCCAGAAACCTCCCGAGGAAAAAAAATATCCCTGTTGAGACGGCAGCTACGTATATTGTTGCAACCCACTGGAGGGGAAGTTGCCGCCATGCGGCAAGGTCAGTATCTTGAATTTTCAAAACTGCCCCATTTATTTCCGATTCTGCGTAGCCTTCATGAATACCTCAAAGGTATTTTCGGCATTCTTTTTCCAGCTAAAGTAATTAGCCCTGGCTTTACCCAGGATTTCATATTTCTTGCGGACTTCTTGATCATTAACGATAAGTTCAATCTTCTGGGCCAACCCCTCTGCATCGGCGGGATCAATAAATAGTGCCGCATCGCCAGCCACTTCAGGGAGGCTTGCTACTTTCGAGCAGATCACAGGGCAGCCGCACGCCATAGCCTCCAGAACCGGAAGGCCGAAGCCTTCATAGAGGCTTGGATAGACAAGGGCCTTTGCAGCGCTGTAAAGAAAGGCCAGATCTTCTTCGCTCACGTGGCCTGTAATGAAGATTCTATCTCTCAAGGGCGATCCCTTTAGTGTTTGGAGCCATTCCTTGTCGCCCCATCCTTCCCATCCCGCAAGGACGAGGGGAATGTTCGATCTTGCAATCTTCATGGCTTCAATCAGTTTGGGAAGGTTCTTGCGGGGTTCGAGCGAACCGACGAAAAGAAGAAACTCCTGCGGAAGTGCTAGCCGCCTCAAGGCGGCATTCACCTCGCCCGTATTCCTTTTGGAAAACAAAGGCGCGGGGGCCAGATGTACCGTGTCAACAAACTCAGGGCTGATACCGAGGCTGGAGTTGATCTCTCCCTTAATGAAATCTGAGATCGTCAAGATGCGGGAAGCAAACGGCATGCGCCTTTTTCGGAAGAAGTTATAGAACCATATTCGCTCCCTCGGATGTGAGGAGGCATACTTGAGCAGGGAGAGATCATATATGGTGAGAATCTGCGGGATGGAATAAAGGGCTGCAGGGAAAAAAGTGGTTTCGTGATAAAGATCGAATGATCCCCGGCCGCAGAGACGCCGCAGATTTGCCTCAAAAAGGAGCTGATGAATGCACCTTGCCGCAAAGACAACAGAATCGGGCAGGCGCCAAACTGCCTTTCTGCTAATGGCCCATGTCATTGAATCTGCCTGCTCCGGCATTCTGTCCGTTACCCGCAGGCCGTCAAAGTAGGAGACACTGACTCCGGGCAACTTCTCCAGCTCAGTATAAAGCTGCCGCACGTAGCGGGAGATGCCGGTCAGAAGACCTTTAAGAGGTATGGCGTTTACAAGGATTTTCATATCGCCGGGACTGCTTCGGCCGATTCCCTTAAATAAACCGAAATTGGACGGGGCTGATTGTTGGAGTGCAGGATCGCCAACTGGGTAAAGCTGCCGCTGGGCAATTTCTTTTCAAGGTTTTATTCTGTGCGCTATCAAGGAAGATGTGAAGGAGAAAGGGACTGCTCCGCCCCTTGGGTTACATAGGTTTATGCATATAACCTATTAAAAATATTGTTTTTAGCGCTATATTGACGCTTCGGTAGGGATTTCTGAGCTGAGTTCTTTGCCGAGTTCAGCGATCTTCTTTTTAAGCGCCTCATACTCTCTGACCTTGAGTGATAGAAAGCTCATTCATTCCCCCCCCAAATCAAGTCAACCTTATAAACAGCGAATTGTCTGTCCACGGTCATGATGGGCAAATGTTCCAGTTGTGCTTGAGATATGAGGATGCGATCAAAAGGATCCCTGTGATGCAAAGGCAGGGAGGCCACGTGCAAGGCGTGGATGTGGGTTATGGGAAGCGGCATTATCGCATCTCGCATCAATCTTGGGGGGATAAAGGTTTCAGGATCTTCCGCGAGTGGGAGCTTGCCGAGCGCATACTTGATGGCTATCTCCCAACTGCTGGCTGCAGAGAAAAAAAGCTCATTATGACCATCCATGATGAGCTGTTGGGCCTTTGGTGCCAGTTTTTCAGGCGTAGTTATCCACCACAGCCAACAATGGGTGTCAAGCAGTATCTTCATGACTCGAAATCAGCCAGCACATCTTCCGGCAATGGCGCATCGAAATCGTCCGGGACCAAAAATTTACCTCTGTCAAGGCCCGGTTTACGCTCCACAACGTTGTCTCTCCATGCGACAAGCCGTGCTACGGGCTTTCCGGCCTTTGATATTATGATGTCTTCTCCTGCCGAAACCCTTGTCAGCAACCTTGAGAGGTGGGTCTTTGCCTCGTGAATATTAATCATTTGCATCTGTTTCCCCCATGACAACATGAGAAGTTGGGTTTGTTTTCCAGACAAAAATAGACTAGTATCCATCCGGAAATGGCTATTTTCACCGATTTCGGCGTTGGGCTCAAATTTTAATCCTCGAAATACGTCTATGTATTCCTGTGGTTAAAATTATCGCCCGCCTTGAACTCGACGAAACTATCTCACTTCCGGATGGACACTAGACTAAGTCATGAACTAAGTCATTGTCAACCGGAAAGTAGAAATCCCAACAAGGTATGATGGCAAGTATTTTGGAGGCAGGATCGGCTTGCAAGACGGTGAAAAGATGTATGCCCCTTGAAAAGATTTTTTGTTGAATTATTTTTCTTGACAAAATTGAATTGGTTTTATATTAAATACAGTTTAATAAAAATTTCCACTGTTTTTTCGGGGAGGCCTTTATGGCTTCCTTTAATTTTTCTAAAGAAAGGATGTGGTTACCATGATTTGCGGAACCGTTAAAGTAGGATATGACTGTGTTTTTATGAACAAGAAGGGCTGCCAGTTTAACGGCGGCTCCTGCCATCCAATTGTCGAGCAGTGCGAGGGCTGCCAGAAAATCGCGGTCTTTCCAAGCGGAAAGTACTGCCTTTCCTTTCCTGATCCAGCTTCCAAGTGGCGCCTGGGCACATGCAATATGGCCACGCACATTGTAAAAGAAGCGAAAAAGCCTGCACAGAAACTCAATCCCCTGAAAGCGTCCAAACGCGGCGCTCACTAGAAAGCACGCTGACATTTCAGAATTGGCCGGGCAACTCTTCAACAGTAGAAGAGGGTATCGGAGTGTTTTATCGTTCCGCAAAGTCTGGCTCATCCTCATTCACCTTTCGAGGTGGATGAGGAATTCCCTGTTTCCCTTGGGGCCAAGAAGAGGGGAGGGGATGAGGCCTTTAACTGTCCATCCCGCCTTTGCTGAAAAATCCTCTATGTCTTTTATTATGGCTTTGTGAAGCGCCGGGTCACGGACAACGCCGCCCTTTCCCACGCTTTCCTTCCCCGCCTCAAACTGCGGTTTTATAAGCGCTATGATAAAGGCTTTTTCCTTGAGAAGCCTTGATACCGGCGGTATGACGAGTTTAAGAGAGATGAAAGACACATCTATGACTGCTCCGTCCAGGGCCGTGTCAACCTTACTGAGGTACCGGATGTTGGTCTTTTCAAGGACGGTTACTCTCGGGTCGTTACGGATTTTCCATGCAAGCTGACCGTACCCGACATCAACGGCTATGACCCTTGCCGCGCCATGCTGCAAAAGGCAATCGGTGAATCCCCCGGTGGAAGCGCCGGCATCCAGCATAATTAAGCCGCTTACATCAATCCCGAAACTCTTGAGGGCTGCCTCAAGCTTAAGGCCCCCCCGGCTTGCGTAGGGATTGGGGTCTTCCTTTACCGTCACAATGGAGTTTTCCCGGACATCTTTCCCTGCCTTGTCCGCCCTTTTGCCGTCAACCTCAACAACACCTGCAAGGATAAGTGCCCTGGCCTTCTCACCTGTGGGGGCAAGTCCCTTTTGGACAAGCAGGGCATCAAGCCTCATGAGCCATAAGACCTTCTGCGGCCTTGACAATCGAGGCTGTGCCGACTCCGTATTTCTCCCTCAGAACCTCCTGGGGACCGTGCTCGATAAAGGCATCCGGGAGAGCGACCCTGGCAATCTTCACGGAATAGATGCCCTCGTCGCTAAGAGACTCCATAACTGCGGATCCAAGTCCGCCCAGCCTTGTGTTTTCCTCCGCAATGATCATCCTGCCTGCCTTAGCCGCAAGATGTAGGATGGTCAGGTCAAGAGGTTTTACAAATCTGGCATTGATGACGGCTGCGGAGATTCCCTTTTCACCCAGTATCCCGGAGGCTTCGATCGCCTTTGTTACCATGCTTCCAAGGGCCACGATAACGATATCTGATCCTTCCTTAAGTATCTCTGCCCTGCCGAAAGGAACAGCCTCAAGCTCCCGGTCTATCTCAACCCCAAGCCCTGGTCCTCTGGGATAGCGTATTGCAACAGGTCCATCATGAGACAGGGCGGTAAAAAGCATTTTTCTCAATTCGTTTTCGTCCTTCGGGGCCATGACCGTCATATTCGGAAGGCTCCTGAGGTATGTTATGTCAAATTGCCCATGGTGGGTGGGGCCGTCTTCGCCGACGATCCCTGCCCTGTCGAGTGCGAATACCACGGGAAGTTTCGGCAGGCAGACATCATGGATGATCTGGTCAAAAGACCTTTGAAGAAAGGTCGAATAGATCGCAACCACGGGACGGAAGCCTTCACAGGCAAGGCCCGCAGCAAAGGTTACAGCGTGTTGTTCGGCAATGCCGACGTCAAGAAACCTTTCCGGATACTTGTCGCCGAACTCGGCAAGCCCGGTTCCCTCAGGCATGGCTGCCGTGATAGCAAACAGTTTTTCATTGGATGCGGCAAGCTCCAGCATCGTGCTTCCGAAGATCTCTGTATAGGTTAGCGGCTTGGGTTTAACGGGAGAAGGCGCGCAGCCTGTAGGGACATCAAATGAGCCCACACTGTGAAAATGGCAGGGGTTTATCTCAGCGGGCTCGTATCCCTTGCCCTTCACGGTCACGGCGTGAACCAGTATGGGGCCCCCGATGCGTCGTACGTTTTCAAAGGTCTCGATGAGCATGTCGAGCCTGTGACCCTGAATAGGGCCAATGTATTTGAACTTGAAGGCCTCAAAGAGCATTCCCGGCGTAAAAAAGGTGATCAGGGAGTCCTCGCTTTTTCTCAGAAGACTGATTATGTTTTCCCCCAGGCCTGGCAGTGACCTGAAGAAGTTATCAATCTCCCGCCTCAGATTGACGAATCTTTTCCCTGTCATCTTGCGGCTCAGAAATGATGAAAACGAGCCTACGTTGGGCGCGATGGACATGCCGTTATCGTTTAGGACGACAATAAGGTCCTTTTCGGTTTCGCCCGCCTGGTTGAGGCCTTCGAAGGCCATGCCTGCAGTCATGGAGCCGTCTCCTATAACCGCTATGACCTTGTGATCTTCACCTTTCAGGGCCTTGGCCGTTGAGATGCCCAGTCCGGCGGAGATTGAGGTGCTGCTGTGCCCCGTGTCAAATGAGTCATAGGGGCTCTCAGCCCTCTTTGGAAAACCGCTCAATCCTCCCAGGGTCCGCAGTGTATGGAATCTGTCGCGCCTTCCGGTAAGAAGCTTGTGGGCATAGGCCTGATGCCCGACGTCCCATATAATCTTGTCATTCGGGGCGTCAAACACATAGTGCAGGGCTATCGCGATTTCCACCGCACCCAGGCTCGGGGCAAGATGACCTCCGGTGTGGCTCACGGTTTCTATTATCTTGTCCCTTATCTCCCGTGCCAGAAGTTCAAGCTCCTGGATGGAGAGGGATTTTATATCCCGTGGCGAATCTACCCTGTTGAGGATTCTATAATGTTGCTCCCCCGCTTTCACGACTTCCTCTCGATTATGTATGCTGCGATGGCGCGAAGCGGTTGGGCCCTGTAATCAAATGCCGCTATACTTTTAAGGGCCTTTTCCACGAGATTACGCTGTATTTCCTTTGAGCGATCAAGGCCCAAAAGGGCGGGGTAGGTCGCCTTGCCCCGCTTATTATCAGAGCCGGTTGATTTTCCCATGGCGTTCGCATCGCCTTCTACATCAAGGAGATCGTCCCTTATCTGAAAGGCGAGGCCGATATTGATCCCATAATCGCCCAGGGAGTCAAAGGCCGGTTTGTCGGCATTAGCCAGCACTGCCCCCGCCTTGACGGATGCGGCTATAAGGTCGGCGGTCTTGTGGGTATGAATAAAGGAAAGAGTTTCAAGGGACACGACTTTTCCTTCGGCATCAAGATCTGCCATCTGACCGCCCACCATGCCGAGATAACCCGCGGCCTCGGCTATTATCGCCATGGCTCTTATGAATGCGGGCGCTGAATCTGGCATGGAAAGCCCTTTTCCGGCAAGGAGCCTGAATGCCTCAGTAAGAAGTCCGTCTCCGGCCAGGATCGCCGCTCCTATTCCGAAAACCTTGTGATTTGTTGAAAGTCCTCTCCTCAGGTCATCATCATCCATGCCCGGGAGATCATCGTGAATCAGGGAATATGTATGAATGAGTTCGAGGGCGCAGGCAGCAGGCATGGTCTGGGACTGGGTTCCGCCTACCGCCTCCGCTGCGGCAATGCAAAGGATCGGGCGCAGTCTTTTCCCTCCTGCAAAAAGGCTGTATGACATGGCTTCTCTTATCCTTGATGCAGGGCCTCCCGGTTCCCGGAAGATATCGGCAAGAGCCTTTTCCACGGCTGAACGCTTTTCACTCAGGTAGGCTGAAAGACTGAAAGGCTCAGGCATCCTTTTCTTCCTCTTCTTCAAAGGGAACCTGTCTGGTCCTTCCGTCGGCCTCCTCTATGAGGAGTGTGACCTTTCGCTCTGCCTCATCGAGTTTCCTGGTGCAAAGCTTTACGAGCTTCATGCCTTCCTCGAATCTCTTTATGGCCTCCTCAAGAGAGGGATTACCCTCTTCAAGGGTTTCAACAATCTCCTCGAGGCGCTTCATCGCGTCTTCGAATCTCTGCTCCGCCATCATGCCTCCTTGTCAGGGCCCATACATGCGCCAGCCAGGCTCTCTAAAGACGCCTGTCTTCCTCTTTTTACACGGCCCTCATCACTGTGGCCGAGTGCGCTGAAAGCCTGTTTATGAAATAAATGTCGGCAATCGCCGTTAAAGATAGTCCAAGATGGACCGGCAGTCAATAAAGAGGGTCTATTGTTTGACTTCTTTTGTGACGCAGACAAGGGAGCCTGAGCCGAGGATGACTTCGAGGAGCTGACCTTCTTTGACCTGACTACCTGCTCTTACGATCTTCTTTTCCGGTAGAGCGGTCGTTATGCTGTAACCCCTCTTGAGGATAGCGAAGGGATTGAGGTTTTCAATCTGCCTGGAGGCGGCGGAGAGGTCGGTTTTTCTTCCGCTCAGGAAACCGAAGCATGCCCTTGTAAGACCTCGGGAAAGGCCGTCGATCTTTTCCCTGGAGAAGGATATGAGGCCAAGCGGAGATCTGAGCGAAAGGGCCCTGGCTGCATTCTTCAGCTCTCTTTGAACCTCGCTCATGCTCCTCCTTATCTGAACGGTGAGTCTTGCGTGAAGTTCGTCCAACCTAATCCACATATCCTCAATTGCCCTTTCCGGCTGTTTGACGGCCTTTGAAAGGCTTTCCAGTCTTTCACGGGAAGAGGAGAGTCTTCCCGTGATGCCGCGCCTTATTCTGGCCGTTATCAGAAAGAGCTTTTCTTCAAGGCCTTCCTTTTCCCTGACAAGCATCTCGGCGGCCGCTGAAGGGGTCGGGGCCCTGACGTCTGCGGCCATATCAGAGATGGTCAGATCAATTTCATGGCCTACCGCAGAGACAACCGGTATCCGCGATCTCCTTATCGCAAGCGCTACCTCTTCCTCGTTAAAGGCCCAGAGATCTTCAAGAGAGCCTCCGCCGCGAGTAAGCACTATCACATCCGCGTCAAGGGTTTTGTTTGCAAGGTCCAGGGCGTGAGCTATCTCGCAAGCGGCCCCTTCCCCTTGAACCCTTACAGGAAGGATCGTAATTTCAAGGTTTGCAAACCGCCTATGGATGATCTTAAGGAAATCCTTTATGGCGGCACCTGTAGGCGATGTGATTACCGCAACCCGCTTTGGAAGGAAAGGAAGAGTTCTCTTGAGTGCCTGATCAAATATCCCTTGGGCCGCAAGCTTCTTTTTTAGCTGCTCAAAGGCCAAGGCCAGAGCGCCTGCCCCGATGGGTTCTATATAGTCAATTACGAGCTGGTATTCCCCTCTTGGTGCGTAAACCGTTATCCTTCCTCTGGCAAGGACCTTCATGCCGTTTTCAGGGACAAAGCGGATGGATCTGATTTGCGGACGGAACATCACTGCCCTTATCTGGGCCTTACCGTCCTTGATAACCATGTAGAAGTGCCCGGATGAAGGGGAACTGAAGTTTGATATTTCGCCTTCGAGCCAGACGAAGGCGAAACGGGTTTCTATAAGCTGTTGCAGCGCGCTTGTAAGTTCAGTGACTGAAAAAATCTTCGGCGCTGTCTCCTGAGATTCCAACCGGCCATCCTCTCCGTTAGACCGCCTCCTGCTCCTCGTGTCCTTCGCCTTCATCCAGTTCCACCACACAAAGGGAGTCCGTTTCCATAATGCCTCCGCTCTTTTCAGCTTCGTCCCATTCACTTGAATACTGCCATGGTGATTCCATCCTGGGGCTCAGACGGTCCTGACCTCTGCTGCCCATGCTTCTCAGTTGGGCGGCCTTCTCAATATCCCTCTGACACTTTATGCAAAGAGTGGATTCAGGCATTATCAGAAGTCTGGCGGTTGGAATGGGTTCCCCGCACTCCTCACACTCTCCGAACTTCTCGCCGCATTTTATCTTCTCTATAAGGCGATTGATCTGCTTTAATTCCAAACTCTTACGTTCGATCAGACTGAAGTTGCTGTGAAGCGACGTCTCACGCTGGGCGTGATCTGTTTCATCGGCCAAATTAGTGTCTGAGATGTCCTCATTGTAATCTCTCTGGCTTTCCAGGAGCAGCTCAAGGGTCTTTTCAAATTCCCTCTTTTTCTTCAGTAGCTGGTCAAGGAACCTTTTCATTCTTTCATCCATTGGAAATCCCTTCATACTGCAAAATTAATTTTCAATTGTGGGCCTCTTAACGAACTCCGATACCCGGGCAGGGCGCGACGAAACATGAAAATCACCCCCACCCCTCCCTCCCCCGTCGAGGGGGAGGCGTAAAGGGAAGGGGTATTTTCATATTAACAGCCAAGCCCGAATGGAGCACAACTAACCATGAAAATCGCCCCCATCTCTCTCTCCCGTCGAGGTGGAGGGATAAAGGGAAGGCGCATTTTCATATAAAATAGAGTCTAAGTGGTCAAGGCTGGAGCGTAGGAATGGTAGCCACTTTTTTCTTTTTGTCAACCTAAAAACGACTACTGTTTTCCGTAGCTTGTAATAAGGTAACTACTCAGGTTGTCAGGTTCACGATTAGAAGGAGGCGTATTTCCATAAAAGCTTTTGGTCTTGTCATGAGGAGGGTCTTGGGATAGTTTCTAGTTGGAGGTTTTGAGATATATGTTCATAACATTTGAGGGTATAGAGGGCTGTGGAAAGTCAACGCAGGCGGCACTTTTGAGCAAACAACTGGAGCGTATGGGGGTTGATTTCATTCTTACCAGGGAGCCCGGAGGAACCGCGATAGGCTCTGTCATAAGAAGGATACTTCTTGATTCTTCCAACAGTCATCTTTCCGCTAGGGCTGAGCTTTTTCTCTACGCGGCTGACCGTGCTCAGCATGTCTCAGAGGTCATAATGCCCGCTCTGGACAACGGAAGATGGGTGATATGCGATCGCTTCATGGATGCAACTACCGTGTATCAGGGAGTTGCAAGGAGACAGGATCCGGGTCTGGTTGCCTCAATAAATGAAATGGCCTGTCTAGGTGTCGTGCCTGACATCACCTTCCTCATAGACTGCGATGTTGATCTCGCGCTTGGAAGGGCGCTCAGGCGTAACATGGAAACAGCCGATAAGGGACAGGACAGGTTTGAGAAGGAGGTCACGGCATTTCATGAGGCGGTAAGAAGGGGATATCTTGATCTTGCCCGCAGCAATAGCGCCAGGTTTTTTATCCTTGACGGTTCGGAAGGTGTTTCAGCCGTCCAGAAGAAGATAATCTTCCTTCTGGAAAGTCATATAGAGGGGAAGACTTCCTGAAATGGAGTTCATGAGATTTGCTGATATCGTCGGCCAGGACCTTGCAGTCGGGGTGCTGATCAGGTCTAAAGATATGGGGAGGATACCTCACGCCTATCTCTTTACCGGTATGAAGGGAGTGGGAAAGACTACAACCGCAAGGGCATTTGCCTTTTATCTGAACTGCGAAGACCTGCAGGGGGGAGATGCCTGCGGAATGTGCAGGAGCTGCCGCAGGATGAAGTCTGACAATTTCCCGGACTTCAAGGAGATATCTCCTGATAAAGGACTGATAAGGATAGACGCGATAAGGGAAATCAGAAAGGAACTGCAGTATCCGCCTTTGGAGGCGGCATACAGGTTTACGGTCATTCGTGAAGGCGACAAGATGACCGTTGAGGCTGCCAATGCATTTCTAAAGACCCTGGAGGAGCCTCCAAGAGGAAATATCCTTGTAGTTACAGCCGCTGAACCGCTCGATCTTCTGCCCACAATAGTTTCACGGTGTCAGAGGGTTCCATTCAGTCCTATAAAGAGCATGGACATAGAGAGAATGCTCAGGAACAAGGGGCAGGGTGAAAACGATGGAGATAGATCTGTGATAGCCGGGATATGCAGGGGAAGCCCCGGAAGGGCGATCCGGATGTTTCAATCCGGATTCATGGAAATGCGCAGGGGCTGGCTTGAGAAGTTGCGTGGCGTTGAATCTCTTGATTACGGAGAGATACTGGATATGGCTCGGCAGTGGAGTGATCTGGACAAGAAGCGGTTGCTTGATCCGGAAGAGGGTGGAACATCCGCCATGGAAGATATCCTTGACCTGTGGTCCGGTATCTTCAGGGACCTTCTTGTGATAAAGACCACTTCCGATAAAACAGGGATTATGAACAGGGATGCAGTTTCCGCGTTGGAAAAATTGTCAACGGTCTTTACAGAAGAGGCCCTGGTTGATATCTTATATATTTTAAATCAGGCTGAAAAAGATATCAGAAGAAACCGCAATTCCGTCCTGGTAGCCCAGTATGTCCTCATGTCCATAAAGGAGAGGGCGGGTCAAGTGGAGAGGAGAAATTATGTCTGATGAAACTTCCCCGGCAAACGGTGTAGTTGCGCCAGGGGTTATTGATGGAGATATCCGCCCGGATCCTGAGGGGCTCGATGGGGGGGGCATCGAAGATCAAAATCCTTGCATGGCGATGAGAATAGTGGGGATAAAGGTCAGGGACGATTCAAATATTTGCGATTTTGACGCGGGGGAGCAGCAGCTTAAGAGGGGTGAAATAGTAGTGATTGAAACCGCTGAAGGACCTGCCATGGGTGAGGTTTGCACTGAAGTGCGTAAAGCCCACTCTGGTTCAGTATGCAGGCGGCTGGGGCGTGTAGTGCGTCCGGCGTCGGCGCATGAAAAGACAAGGTATTACGAGATCAAGTCCAAGGAGAAGGAGATATTCCAATACTGCTACGATAAGGTGGTGGAAAAGGGCCTTGAGATGAGCCTTATCTGTGCCGAGCAGAGAATTGACGGAAGCAAGACCACTCTATATTTTACTGCCGACGGGAGGGTGGATTTCAGGGAACTGGTAAAGGATCTGGTTTCCCGCTTCAGGACAAGGATTGAGATGCGCCAGATAGGGGTAAGGCACCAGGCCAAGATGGTCGGAGGCCTCGGTCTTTGCGGGCGGCCGCTTTGCTGCTCATCTTTCTTGAAGGGTTTTGATCCTGTAACGATCAAGATGGCAAAAGAACAGAATCTTTCTCTCAATCCGGCAAAGATATCCGGCATGTGCTGCCGTTTGATGTGCTGCCTTTCCTTTGAAAACGCTTACTACCATGAGGTAAGAAAGGATTTCCCAAAGGTCGGAAAGAAGGTGATGACCAAAAAGGGAGAGGGAAAGGTTGTGAGACAAAACGTCTTAAAAAAGACGATAACCATACTCAACAAAGAGGGTGATGAGGTTGAGATCACCCAGGATGAATTGTCTTAACTTGATTGTAATAAGGTTAAGGAGGCACCTATTTGTCTAACAGATTCTATGTCACAACACCCATCTATTATGTGAACGCAGAGCCTCATCTGGGTCACGCCTACACGACCATAGCCGCGGATGTGCTAAGCCGGTTTTACAGGATATCGGGATTTGAAACCTTTTTTCTGACCGGCACAGACGAGCATGGGGAGAAGATAGTGAGGGCCGCCAGGGCTTCAGGCGAATCTCCCGGGCAGTATGTTGACCGTATAAGCGGCCTTTTCAGGGATATGTGGCCGAGGCTCTCCATCTCAAACGACGCATTCATACGCACGACCGATGAAAAACACATAAAGACGGTACAGGCGATACTCAGTGCGGTTAAGGAAAATGGCGACATCTACTTTAGCGAATACGAAGGGCCATACTGCTTCGGCTGTGAGCGGTTCCTTACAGAAAGAGAAATCGTAAACGGCAGGTGCCCTGATCATCAGACAGAGCCTGAGATGATCAAGGAGGCCAATTATTTCTTCAAGATGGGCAGGTACCAGGACTGGCTGACAGGGCACATACACGATAACCCGGATTTCATAAGACCGGAGCGTTACAGAAACGAGGTGCTCTCATTTCTTAAAGAGCCCCTTGGAGATCTTTGCATCTCAAGGCCTAAAAGCCGTCTTACCTGGGGAATCCCCCTTCCCTTTGATGACGGATTCGTTACCTATGTCTGGTTTGACGCCCTCATAAACTACCTCTCTGCGATTGACTATCCAGGCGGAATGCGCTACGAGACCTTCTGGAATGTCGCCAATCACGTGGTAGCCAAGGACATTCTCAAGCCGCATGGTATCTACTGGCCCTGTATGCTGAAGGCGGCAGGGATACCTCCCTACCGGCATCTAAATGTACATGGTTACTGGAACGTCAATGAAGGAAAGATGTCAAAAAGCCTGGGTAACGTTGTAAGACCACTTGATCTGGCCTCGGTGTATGGACTTGATGCATTCAGGTATTTCCTCATGAGGGATATGGTCTTCGGGCTTGATTCCGAGTTCAGCGAAGAGGCCCTTGTAGGCCGGATTAATGCCGATCTTGCAAACGATCTGGGAAATCTCGTAAGCAGAAGCCTTACCATGCTCAAGAACTACCTGAAGGGTGAGCCTCCGCTATGCGGAGTGACTGAGAAGCCGGATGATGAAGTAAGGGAGGCCGCCCTTGCATCCATTGGAATATACGCCTCGCAGATGAAGGAGCTGGCCTTTCACAAGGCCCTTATGACCGTCTGGGAGGTAATAGGAAAACTCAACAAATACATTGATACCATGGCTCCATGGGTTCTGGCCAAATCAGACAGGGGGAGGCTTTCTACCGTCCTCTATCATATATCCGAAGCCCTTAAAATCGTATCCGCGCTCATCTGGCCGGTGATGCCGGGGACGGCTGAAAGGATACAGGAGATGCTGGGGATTCGGAATCGGGGTATTTCTTTCACCCTGGAGGATGCGGCCGGTTGGGGAGCAAGAGAAACAGAGATTCAAATGACGATTACTCCGGCCCTGTTTCCCAGGATAGAAAAGGGGAAACACCCGGGGGAAAAGAAAAAGACTGAGGTAAGGGGAAAGGATTCTGAAATGGAAACCAGGGATAAGACTTCCGTACCGGATAAACCAAGGGCTGATGTCAAGCCGGATAAAAATATTGATGAAAAGGCAGGGCCTGATCTTATATCCATAAAAGACTTTGCCCGCGCCGATCTTAGGATTGGGAAGGTAAAGGATGCGGAACCAGTTCCCGGATCAAGAAAGCTCATGCGTCTTATTGTTGATCTGGGGCCGGAGCTGGGCGGTGAGCGCACAATTGTGGCGGGCATCCTGGGAGCCTATGAGAAGGAAGCCCTTCTCGGGCGCCAGGTGGTGGTGGTGGCAAACCTTGAGCCGGCAAAGCTCATGGGGGTTGAATCAAGGGGAATGGTGCTTGCAGCGTCTGATTCAAACGGCCTCCATCTCATCACAGCGGACACCGCCGCCGAACCCGGCAGTAAAATCAAATAAGGTTGAGGCGCCTATGGACGGCAGGAAATGGGCTACCTATAACGCCAATTCGATAAGGGCCAGGCTTCCATTAATACTGGACTGGCTTAAAAAGGAAAGGCCATGGTGCCTCCTCATCCAGGAAACAAAGGTGCAGGATAAGGACTTTCCGGCTTCGGCATTTGACGAGGCGGGATACAAAAGCGTCTTCCGGGGCCAGAAATCGTATAATGGTGTAGCGGTTATCTCGATGGAACCTCTTACTGATGTGATCATCGAAGGCATGGGCGATGAGGCGAGGTTTATCTGCGCCATGGCGGGAGATGTAAAGGTTGTAAACGTCTATGTGCCCCAGGGCCTTGAAGTGGGAAGCGAGAGGTTCTCCTACAAGCTAAAGTGGATGGGGGATTTTTTAAGTTTCCTGAAGAAAAACTGTGATCCTGGAGAAGCCATCATAGTAGGAGGTGACTTCAACGTGGCCCTGGAGCCCATGGATGTTTATGATCCTGAAGGACTAAAGGGCCAGGTGGGATTTCATCCTGACGAACAGGCCGCCATGAGGGCAATACTTGACTGGGGGCTTGCTGACCTCCTGAGAATGAAACATCCGGGAGAGGGAGGGATATATACCTTCTGGGACTACCGAGCGCCCAACGCATTTAAGAGACGCATGGGGTGGCGAATTGACTACCTGCTTGCCACAAGGCCGATTTCTCAGAGAACAAGGGATTGCAGTGTTGATTCCGGGTCAAGAAATCTTCCAAAGCCCTCCGATCACGCCTTCGTTATGGCTGTGACGGACTGATCAATGCCGCGACAAGGCCAGCGCCCTCCGGCGATAATTGGTCTAGGATGAAGCCCCCGGACAGAGATCGCGGACAGGGCACCGCTCATGATCCGGTCTTCTGGCCGAGCATATCTGCCTGCCGTGATAGATAAGGATATCGGAAAACCTGCGCCACTTTTCACTGGGGAAAAGCCTCTGGAGGTCAAGTTCGATCTTGTCGGGGTCTGTGCTTTCACTTAACCCCATCCTTACCGATAGCCTCTTTACATGGGTGTCCACAACAACTCCCGGCACGTTGAAGGCCGCGCCCAGGACGCAGTTGGCAGTCTTTCTTCCGACCCCCCGGAGCTTAAGAAGATCGTCCATATTAGACGGCACCTCGCCTCCGAAAAGATCTATAAGGGCGCGGCAGCAGCCTGTAAGGGATTTTGCCTTGTTATGGTAGAAGCCGGTCGGCTTTATATCCTGCTCAAGCTCTTCAAGGGGAGTGTTAAGATAATCCTGTGGTCTTTTGTATTTCTTGAAGAGTTTCTTGGTCACTTCATTAACCTTTTTGTCCGTGCACTGGGCCGAGAGGATTGTGGCTACAAGAAGCTCAAAAGGGCTCCTGTATTCCAGTGCTGTTTTTTCATAGGTATAGAGAGGATCAAGAATCTCATAAATGAGTGCGGCTCGTTGAATCTTTTTTTTCATGGACTCCATCGTGTATAATCCTTATTAAGCTGATTGCTGGTCTGCATGTCCTGATCTGCGCAAGACCATTCCCCAATTATTTAGCTGGTGTCCGTCCGGAAATGGATATTTTCACCGATTTCGGCGTTGGGCTCAAATTTTAATCCTCGAAATACGTCAATGTATTCCTGTGGTTAAAATTATCGCCCGCCTTGAACTCGACGAAACTATCTCATTTCCGGATGGACACTAGCTGATACGGCATTTTCATATAAACGTGTTCAAGCGCGTCTCAGAAATATAGGATGAGGCGCCGAAGGAGTCAAGGCACACGCTCAGGGATTTTCCCTTTGATCCGGTGAGGGGTTATGGCTATCATGCCGAGGTTGATTTTCATCGCGTTTGTTTCCGTATTGTTTTTCCCGGTTTGTTCATTTTCTGAGGACGGGTCTCAAGAGGCCCTCTCAGCGACTGTTTCAAAGGAGATTGTCATGGAAGAAAAAGGCAGGCTTTCAGAGGAGCAGGGCCGCCGCTTGATTTCGATTGCCAGAAAGACGATCGAAAAGGAGCTTTTTACCAAATCTACCGATCCTGGGCCGGACGAAGCCGGAGTTGAATTAGGGGTATTTGAAGAAAGGCGCGGCGCATTTGTAACGATCACAAAGGGAGGAAGCCTCAGAGGCTGCATAGGCCATATCATCCCCCGGGAGAGCCTCCTGGAAGGTGTAAAGGAAAACGCCATAAATGCCGCGTTTCGCGATCCGCGTTTCAGCCCCTTAAATAAAAATGAGTTCAAGGATATAAAAATAGAAGTCAGCATTCTTACCGAGCCGAAAGACCTTCCTTACGGCGGTGAGAAGGACCTGCTTGCCAAACTGCGGCCAGGCATAGACGGCGTGATCCTCAAGAAGGGCTATCATCAAGCCACCTTCCTGCCCCAGGTCTGGGAGCAGCTTCCCAAAAAAGAGGAATTTCTTGCCCATCTCTGCCTCAAGGCCGGATTATCGCCTGATGCCTGGAGAAAAGGCGATCTCCAGGTTTCAACATACCAGGTTCAGGCCTTTGAAGAATAAGACGGATACTCATCCGATCACGGGAAAGGCCGCCCAGTGACTGCTTGCCGGATAACGCGCCATGAATGTTACCGGTGGTAAGTCGCGATGGATATTTTTTGATTTTGAGCGGCTGTCTCTGGTCTTTCTAGGTATTTCCTCCGTCACAACCCAGCTTCTTACCTTAAGGGAGTTCCTCTCTCAATTTCATGGAAATGAGATAACGTTCTCTCTGAGCATCTTTTCATGGCTCCTTTTGAGCGGGCTTGGTACCTTGCTGGCAAAATCCATCTCAAGGCCGTCGCTAAGCCTTTTGAGCTTACTTCTTCTGGTTGCGGCCCTGATGCCCCTGGCCCAGATAGCGGGTATACGCCTTTTGCGGGATGCGGCCTTTCTACACGGCACATCCCAGGGATTTTATCAGATACTTTTCTTTATTATTGCAGCAAGCGGCCCATATTGCCTTGTCTCAGGGTTCATCCTTCCCATAATACAGAGCGTCTCAAGGAGAATGGATAATCCACTTGAAAGCGCTGCACTCTATCTTTTTGACTCCATTGGCGATATAGTCGGCGGTATTCTGTTCAGCTTTATCCTGGTTTATGTCCTGCATCCTTTTAAAGCAATTGCCGTTACCTCCGCTCCGCTTGTCTTTTTGTCCTTGGCAGGCTTAAGAAGGTCAGGGAGCACGGTGAAGCTTTTCCTTTCATATACTCTTGCCGCCTCGTTCTTTTTGGTATCTTTGTGGCCGGGCCTTGAAAAGAAGACCCTTTCGGGTCAGTATGGCGAGATCCTGCGATACATAGAGTCTCCTTACGGCAGGGTGATCATAAGCGAGGAGGCCGATCAAAAGACAATATGGGAGGCTGGAGTGCCTCTTTATTCGGACAGGGATCTGGCGGGGAGCGCCGAGAAGGTCCACTATATCCTTTCTCAGTTGGATAAGGTTGAGGATGTACTCCTGGTTTCGGGGGGGCTGGGTGAGACTCTCAATGAGGTTGCAAAATACAATCCACGATCAATAGACTATGTCGAGCTTGATCCTTCCCTGACAGAGGCCGCTAAGCAATATAATCTTTTGAGCGGCTGGGCCAGGGCAAGAATAATCAATGCCGACGGGAGGCTTTATCTCAGCGGGACGGAAAAAAGATACGATGCCATAATCTTTGATCTTCCCGAGCCGGATAGCTTTCAGGTAAACCGTTTTTATACAGAGGAAGCTATGGCGCTCGTTAAAAAAGCCATGAGGGATAAGGGTGTATTCGCTTTCGCGCTTGATTATTCTCAGAACTATCAAAGCCGAGCTGAAAGGAGAAAGTTTTCGACCCTGTTCAGCACCACAGCCGGGCATTTTCGAAATGTCCTCGTCCTTCCGGGAGAGAGGGCCTATTTTCTTTGCAGTGATGCAGATCTTTTTGATGATATCCCGGAAAGGCTCAAGGAAAAAGGCATAGCGAGTGAATACATTGAAGGCTATTTTTACGGCAATGCCACCCCGGAGCGCGTGAGGAGCCTCAATCAGTTCTCAGAGAGAGAGCCTTCTTTGAATAGCGATTTTTCTCCAGGACTCATGAAGACGGTCTTTGAGCAATGGTTCAGCAGGCACGGTAGTTCGCCGGTAGTCTTTTTTGCCATACTCGCAGCGCTGGCGCTTTCCTATCTCATATTCATTAAAAAAGGCGAGTACGTCCTCTTTTCAACCGGGTTTTCCATCATGGGAACGGAGATGCTTGTTCTCTTTTCCTTCCAGGCCGTTTACGGCTATCTCTATCTTCAGATGGGGGCCATAGTAACCGCCTTTCTATTCGGGCTACTGCCGGGTGCGATCATCGGGAGATCGCGTATGGGAAGGCTTAATCCCGGCAAGAGACTCCTGCAGTCGGATTTTCTGGTTCTGTTGCTTCTTTGCGTATTTTGGCTCTGGATGGCCGGCTCCAAGCTCAGTCCTGAGCCATGGATATTCCTTGCTTACTCTGTGCTGTTTTCGGCTGTGTGCGGGTTCCAGTTTCCGGCGGCGGCCTTCTTTTTAGGAGAAGAAAAGAGCCCGCTTGCAGGCTGCCTTGCCGCTGACCTATGGGGCGCAGCCCTTGGCGCGCTGGTGACAGGCGCCTTTCTTATACCCTGGATGGGTATGGAGCGATCTGTTATTGCTTTGATAATCGTAAAGATATCCAGTATAATAATAATTACGCGAAAAGGAGGCTCTCGTCATGGATAGTTTATATGAAAATGCCCCTTGCCTTTGCTCTACCCCCCGTAATAGTCGAACGTCGGGATGCGCTGGCATTATTTCCTCCCCCTCGACGGGGGAGGGAGGGGTGGGGGTGATTTTCATCTTTCGTTGTGCCCCACCCGGGCATGACCGTTAGAGTGAAAAGATGTCATCTGTTTTTCTGAATGGGTGCTGTCGAGAGCGCTGTATGGGCCTGCTGTAAAGATGGCATAACGATTCCGAAAACGGGAAACGCGTTTAACCCCCCCGGATGAGTCATGGAGACCATAACACAAGGACTTACCCGAAAGAAGTTTTTGAAGACCGTGGGCTTGGGGCTGGCGGCCCTTATGTATCCCACCCTCGGGGATTCCTTTCCTGGCATTACCGAGACCGGGAAGGATATCAGGGGTGAGGTCTTCAGAAACGACGCCCCTGCGAAACTCTGGAAATGGTCTATTGAGGGCTCCCACTATTCCTCAAGCGGAAAAGACGTGCAGTGCAATATCTGCCCCAACCGGTGCTATCTAAGACCTGGTGACAGAAGCGTTTGCCGCTCCCGGGTAAATATAAAGGGAAAGCTCTATTCGCTTGCTTATGGAAACGCATGTGCCGTGCACACAGACCCTATAGAAAAAAAGCCCCTTTTCCATTTTCTTCCAGGTACTTCGATTTTTTCCCTTGCCGCTACCGGATGTAATCTGAGATGCCTTAACTGCCAGAACTGGGGGATATCCCAGAAAAAGCCCGAAGAGGTAGATCACGTTGAGCTTTTTCCCGAGGAGGCGGTTTCTCAGGCGATTGATGGGAAAATCCCTTCCATGGCCTATACCTATGCTGAGCCGGTAACCTTCTACGAATACACAAGGGACACATCCCGAGCCGCCAGGGCCAGGGGAGTTATGAATGTCCTTGTCTCAAACGGCTATATCAATGAAACGCCTCTCAGAGAACTCTGTCGGTTTCTGGATGCGGCCAATATCAATCTCAAGTCATTCAGCGACGAGATCTACCGCGCGTTGAACGGCGGCACCCTTGACCCTGTGCTTCAAACCTTGAAGGTTATAGCGGCGGAAGGAGTGTGGCTTGAGATAACCACCCTTGTCGTTCCGACATACGTGGATTCAACTGAGATGATGAAACGGATGTGCCGCTGGATTGTAAAGGAGTTGGGGCCTGACAGACCCCTTCACCTGCTGCGGTTTTTCCCCCGCTACAGGCTTGCGAGGCTTCCAGCAACACCGGTGGAGGTGCTTGAGAAATTGAGGGAAGAGGCTATGAGCGAGGGAATCAATCACGTCTATATAGGAAACGTCCCCGGTCACTCCTCTTCCCACACCTACTGCCCGGGATGCGGCAAACTCCTTGTTGAAAGAAAGGGATATCGGATCGGCGTATTTCATATAAAAGACGGACTGTGCGGCTTTTGCGGGAGGCGGATACCGGGTAAATGGGCGTGAGGGTCAATGATTTGGCATTTCCCCTCCGCCTGCTAACAGAGGTTTTTAAACAGGTTGTTAAAGTGCGAGACGGCCATCCTTTCCAGTGCTGAGACCGGAAGACCTTGATATATCAGGCTTAAGTGGTGCTGCTACAGCCGGATGGCATCAGCTCAATAATTGTGGGGTGGCTTTGCGCAGATCAGGACATGCAGACCAGGAATCAGCTTCAGCACGTGCATCTTCAGGCGCAGGGCCCACGGTTTCCGTGCGGCTGAAGCCGCACCTACCCCGGGTTTTTTAATTCATACGAAGACTGACTGAGAAAGGGCGAATCTGATGCGCCCGGTGAAAGGAGGATCCTTAAATGGACAAACCCTGGCTCAAAAGCTACGATGAAGGTATCCCCGCAAGCATTGATTATCCCGCAACCACTATTGATTCTTTTCTTAACTCCTCTGCAAAGGATTTTCCCGACCGTGATGCCCTGATCTTCGGGGCGAGGGTGGGATCAAGACTCATGGATGCCAGGATGACCTATAGCGAACTTAACGATTACGTGGATCGCTTCGCTGCCGGGCTTCAGAAGATGGCGGTAAAGAAGGGAGACAGGGTAGCCGTCATGCTTCCCAACTGTCCCCAGTTTGTCATAGCGGCATACGCGGTCTGGAGGATAGGCGGCGTAGTGGTCTGCTGCAATCCGCTCTACATGCCAAGGGAGATAGAGCACCTTGTGAGGGATTCGGGCACCGAGACCTTCATCGTTATGAGCAGCCTCTACGGGAGGCTTAAAGAGATCCGAAAAGGCGGTCCGATAAGACAGGTTATTGTTACCAACATAAAGGAATACTTCCCCGGGTTTCTTAAGTTTCTCTTCACCCTGACAAAGGAAAAAAAGGAGGGACACAGACTCGACATAAAAGGAGAGGGCTCAACCTCTTGGTTCCAGGATGTCTTCGCGGAAAGGGGGGCTAAGCCTTCCCGTGTTGAGGTCGGCCCGGATGACGCCTCAACTCTCATTTATACCGGCGGGACGACCGGCAAGCCCAAGGGCGCGCAGCACACACACCGGAGCCAGGTCTTTAACAGCGTGGCTCTTAATGTTTGGGCAAGAAGCAAGAGGGCCCAGGAGGTCATGCTTGCCGTGATGCCCTTCTTTCATATCTACGGCCTCGCCGTGGTACTCAACACCACCATAACAGGGGCTCTTACCGCAGTGCTCATCCCCAATCCGCGAGATATGCTCCATGTCCTCAAGGCCATCGAGAAATACAAAGTCACCTATTATCTCGGGGTCCCGCCCATGTTTGTGGGTTTCAATAATCACCCTGATGTGGGTAAGTATGACCTGAGTTCTCTGCGCTTTGCAGCAAGCGCGGCTGCACCCCTTGCTCCTGAGGTGCAGGAGAGGTTTGAAGCCATTACAGGAGGGAAGATGGTAGAGGCCTACGGACTAACAGAGACGATAGCGGCGACAATGGATCCTGTTGACCACGCGCGGCCCGGAAGCATCGGAGTTCCCCTTCCCGATACGGATGTCAGGGTAGTGGATATGGAGACCGGAACAAAGGAGATGCCGTCGGGTGAACTGGGTGAGATCGTGATAAAAGGCCCCCAGGTGATGAAGGGATACTGGAACATGAAGGATGGCGGAAGCGGTCTGAGGATCGGTCCGGACGGAGAGGCCGGATGGTTTTTTACAGGCGATATCGGAACCATGGACACGGATGGATTCTTTCGCATAGCGGACAGGAAAAAGGATATCGTGATCTCGGGAGGCTATAATGTCTATCCCACGGAGGTGGAGGCGGTTCTTTTTGAATATCCAAAGGTGCTTGAAGCGGCGGTTATCGGGATTCCCGATGAGCGAAGGGGAGAGGCGGTAAAGGCCTTCGTGGTGGCCAAGGCCGGCGAGACCGTGACGCAAGATGAGATAATCGCCTTTTGCAGGAAAGAACTTGCCGCCTATAAGGTCCCCCGTGAGGTTGAGTTCCGCGCGGAGCTTCCCAAGTCCATAATTGGAAAGGTCTTAAGAAGGCAGCTCAGGGAGGAGGACTCAGCTATGAGGAAAACTGCGGTCACTGCCTGATGATCTCCTCCACTCGACCGCCTGTGGCTGCCTCTATCTCGGAGATGAGTTCCCTGGAGGGCAGAACACTGAATCTGGAATGTGCTGAAATAACCATGCTTTCTGAAGGAGATCGCTCAATTTTTAAAATGAGCCGTGAATCCCCCGGGTAGCGGAAGACAAGAGATCTCAGTTCGGTAAGGATATCCTGATTCGCCTGATCCTCCTTCAGGATTATTTCAAGGGCTTTTATGGCGCCTTGCCTCGCGGATGACAGAGTAACAAGGTCGTTGGCAATAATCTTGACGCTGTTTTCAGACAGCTCAAGAGTTCCTGCGAGCACCAGGGGTTCATCGGTTGCAAGGAGGTTTGAAAAGCGGTTAAACGCCTCCGGGAATATCACCGCCTCAACAGCGCCTGTCAGGTCCTCAAACTGTATTACGGCCATCTTATCGCCCTTTTTGGTGCGCTTCTGTTTGAAAGACTCAACGACTCCGACGACCTTGATCCTGCTCTGATCTTCCCTGTCAGGGAGGTCCTGCACCGCGCAGGTTGCAAATAGCCTAAGTTCAGACTCAAAACGCGCCAGGGGATGGCCTGTTATATAAAAACCCAGCGCGTCTTTCTCCCGCTTCAGCCTTTCCTTTTCATCCCACTCCGGGATGTCAGGGCAAGGGGCTTCAGCATTGCCGAAGAATGAATCCTCGCCCAGGGATCCAAAGATACTCAACTGGTTCGGGTCCTGAGAAGAGCTGCATATCCGCATGACATCGTCCAGGGATGCCATCAGGGCAGCTCTCGGCTTCTTTGTAAAATCGAGGGCACCGCACTCGATGAGCCCTTCCAGCACCCTCTTGTTTACCTTTCCTCCCTCGATCCTCTTGCAGAAATCAACAAGGTCCTTGAACGGCCCGGCTTTTGCCCTTTCCTCAATGACTGATTCCACGGCCTTGAGTCCAACATTTTTCACCGCTCCCAGCCCGAACCTGATATTGTCTCCCACCACAGCGAAGCTTGACTGGCTTTCGTTTATATCCGGCGGTAGAATCGGTATCCCCATGGAGCGGCATTCGGCTATGTTCTTGATGGTCTTGTCCTGGTTGCCCATATCCAGTGTCAGAAGCGATGCCATGAACTCCACCGGAAAGCGGGCCTTCAGGTAAGCCGTCTGATAGCAGATCATGGCATAGGCCGCCGAATGGCTCTTGTTGAAACCATATCCACCGAACTTCTCTATCAGATCAAAAAGGTCTTGAGCGGCCTTCTTAGGCACCTTCCTTGCGCAGGCGCCATCTATGAATCGGGCCCTGTGCCTTGCCATTACGTCTTCCTTCTTTTTCCCTATGGCCTTCCTCAGTTCATCGGCCTCAGCCCTGCTGTAGGAGGCGACCTTCTGGGCTATCTGCATGGCCTGTTCCTGGTAGAGGATGACGCCGTAGGTCTCCTTGAGGATGGGCTCGAGTTCCGCGAGAGGATACCTGATGCTGGCGGTGCCTCTCTTGCCTTCAATGAACTCTGTTACCATGTTGCTCCCCAGGGGGCCTGGCCTGTAGAGTGCCATGACGGCGATAAGATCGGCGAATACCTCGGGTTTCAGGCTCCGAAGGAGGTTTTTCATGCCTTGACTTTCAAGTTGGAAAACCCCGGTTGTCTTTCCTTCGCTTGCAAGCTGATATACGGCCGGGTCATCGAGGGGAAGGGAGTCCATGTCCAGCTCGATTCCTCTTGTTTCCTTTACAAGTTCAACCGTCTTGGCTATGACGGTGAGGGTCTTGAGACCCAGAAAATCAAATTTGATTAGCCCCAGCTTTTCTATGCGGTCCATGGTGAACTGGGTCATGATTTCGTCGTTTGTCCCTTTGCACAGAGGCAGGTGCTCAACCAGCGGACGGTCGGAGATCACAATGCCTGAGGCGTGAGTTGACGAGTGCCGGGCAAGCCCTTCCAGGGCGCGCGAGACCGTAAGAAGCCTCTTGATCTGATCGCTTCCTTCCTGCTCAAGCCTTCTCAGCTCAGGCTCAAGCTCCATTGCCTTTGCAAGGGTCATCTTTGGGGCAGGGGGCACAAGTTTGGCGATCTTATCCACCTCCGGAAGGGGTATGTTGAGGCTCCTACCCACATCCCTTATGACGGCCCTTGCCTTCATGGTGCCGAAGGTGACAATCTGGCTTACATTTTCGCGGCCGTATTTTTCGGCGACATAGCGGATTATCTCATCCCTTCCGTTGATGCAGAAGTCTATGTCTATATCCGGCATACTCACTCTTTCGGGGTTGAGAAACCTTTCAAACAGAAGGCCGTATTTGATGGGATCAACGTTTGTTATGGATATGGCATAGGCAACCAGCGACCCAGCGGCCGAGCCTCTTCCAGGCCCTACCGGGATTCCCTTGGCGCGGGCATGGTTTATGAAATCGGCAACGATCAGAAAATAGCCCGCAAAGCCCATCTCGCATATCACCTTGAGTTCAAAGGCAAGCCTGTCAACGTATTCGGTCTTCAGGGCTTCAGCCATGGGGCCGCTTCTTTGCTCCTCCTCCGCAAGGCGCTTCGCAAGACCCTTTTGCGCCTCCTCTAACAGCATGGTCTCCAGGGTCTTGTTTCCCTCCACATGGAATGCGGGGTATTTGTATCTGCCGAACTCCATCTCGAAATTGCATCTTTCGGCTATAAGGAGAGTGGTGGAAAGGGCCTCGGGATAGGAGGCCAGGTCGCCTGCCATTTCAAGAGGGGACTTGAAAAAGAACTCATCGGATGAAAACTTCATCCTCTTTTCATCATTAAAGGTCTTCCCTGTCTGTATGCACAGGAGCACATCATGGGCGTCAGCGTCGCTGCGGTTGAGATAGTGGCAGTCGTTTGTGGCCACAAGCGGGATGGAGAGGCTATTTCCCAGATCCCTGAGCGCCTCGTTGAGTTTTATCTGTTCGGGCATTTTATTTGCTTGAAGCTCAAGGAAAAACCTTTCCTTGTCAAAGATGCGGGAAAGATCAATGGCCAGGTCCCTGGCGGCCTCATGGCGGCCCTGATTCAAATGGAACGGAACCGAGCCCTTAAGGCACGCAGAAAGGGCTATGAGCCCGGCGTTATATTCTCTCAGAAGCTGCATATCCACCCGGGGATGATAATAGAATCCTTCAAGATAGCCCATGGTCACAAGGCGGCTGAGGTTCTTATAGCCTTCGTGGTTCATGGCGAGAAGCACCAGGTGAAAAGCGCTTGGAAGGCCGTTTGAAGGCTGGGAGCGCTCCCTTCGGTCTGAAGGCGCAACATATACCTCACAGCCTATGATGGGTTTGACACCGCAGTTCTTTGCCTCGGAAAAAAAAGAAACTGCGCCGTACATGTTCCCATGGTCGGTTACAGCTACGGCAGGCATCCCGAGCTGCCCGGTTTTTTTGACGAGGTCCTTTATTCGAATGGCCCCGTCGAGCAGGCTGAACTCACTGTGGACATGGAGGTGTACAAATGATTGCGTCAAAGAAATCTCCTTGATTCCAATATACGATCTCAGCAGGCTTCCCGGAATGTTATTTTGTCCGTAGGCTGCCGGCTTTGTGTCTTTGTCGGGCTTCCGCCCGCGGCCGTCTCAGAAAACCCCGGAAAGCCGAATTAAAAATGATCGTGAACGGTTGCAGCGTATGAGTTCAAAAACTGGGGGTAGGTGCGGCTTCAGCCGCACCTACAGAACCTGATTCCTTATCTGCGCAAAGCCATCCCCCCAATTATTGAGGTGATACGCTCCAGCGATAATTTTAAAAAAGACTCCGCCGATCTTGCCGGCCATCCGGTCGTATGATACGGTATCATAACCACTTCATCAAGGCGGTTGTGAGCGGCGGTTTTTTTGCTTAGGCTACGTTCCGGAATCATAGAGAAAGCGGGCGGAAAGGCGAATATCGGATATGGGAGAGGGAGCTGATGTCTATATACCGCTTCCTGAAAGGATGCGACCCAGGTCTGTTGATGAGATCGTGGGGCAGGATCATCTCCTCGGGAAGGGCCGCTACCTCAGAGCGGCCATAGAAAAGGGAAGAGCTTTCTCCGTGATCTTCTGGGGGCCTCCCGGATCGGGAAAGACATCTCTTGCGAGGCTTATGGGAGAAACCAGCCGTCTTTATTTTCGAGCCTTTTCCGCCGTCACATCAGGAGTAAAGGATCTCAGGGAGATAATAGAGGCGGCTGAGCAGGAAAGAGGTCGGAGCGGGCAGTCAACCCTTCTTTTCGTGGATGAGATACACAGGTTCAACAAGGCCCAGCAGGATGCCTTTTTGCCCCACATGGAATCGGGCCTGATAATCCTGATTGGCGCAACAACGGAGAACCCCTCTTTTGAGGTGATCCCTCCGCTTCTTTCAAGGGCGAGGGTGATGATACTCAAGCCCATGGACAGGGAAGGGATAGGCCTGATACTGACGCGCGCCTTAAGTGACAGGGATAGAGGCCTCGGCAGCCTCGGTCTTGAAGTTACTCCTGCGGCTATGGATCACCTCATTGACATGAGTCACGGCGACGGAAGGGTGGCCCTTGCAAATCTTGAGGCTTCTGCGGAGATGATCGAGCCCGGAAATCCCGTACTTGATCTTCCTCTCGTTGAAGAGGCATTAAACAGGAAGGCCCTTCCCTATGACAAGGCTGGTGAGGAGCACTATAACCTGATTTCAGCATTCCATAAGAGCCTGAGGGGAAGCGATCCCCAGGCTGGAACCTATTGGCTCTACAGGATGCTGGAGGCAGGAGAAGATCCTCTTTTCATAGCAAGAAGGATGATTCGATTTGCCTCTGAGGATATCGGGCTTGCCGATCCACAGGCCCTTCAGGTGGCACTTGCGGCCTTTGATACGTGGGAAAGGATAGGCCCGCCGGAGGCCCAATTGGCCCTTCTTGAGGCTGCGGTTTACCTTGCAACCGCCCCTAAAAGCAACTCGCTCTATCTTGCCGATAAGACTGTAAAGGAGGAGATAAGGAAATCCGGAGCCCTGTCCGTCCCTCTACATATCAGAAATGCGCCTACGGCCCTGATGAGGGCGGCAGGTTATGGAAAGGGTTATCTATATCCCCATAACTATAAGGGGGCCTGGATTTACCAGCAGTATCTCCCGGACGGGATATCTGAGAGAATCTTCTACAGACCCACTCCCAGGGGTTTTGAAAATGAGATTGCAAAAAGGCTTGAGAGCATAAGGGGAAGGAAACCCAAGGCTTAGAGCGGAGGCCTCCACTGGTTGGTTGAACCGTCATAAGACCAGCATCCCTGCATGGCGCGCTTGGATGTGAACCTGGGGTTCTCACTCCAGTAGAGCATGTGCTTGTGCGCCTCATTGATCATCTTGAATTTTTCCTCATCCCCTCCGATATCGGGATGATACATTTTGGCCATGCGCCTGAAAGCGAGCTTGATCTTCGGGGTGCTGGTGATCCGATCGAGTTCATCTGCTTCAATATCCAGGATTTTGAGATAACTTTTCTGTTCCTTTGAAAGCCTTGGTTTACTTGTGGTACTGGGTCTGAGTGAGTCTGCACGGATACCGTCGGCCTGGTTTTCCTCCAGCAGCCTGAGGGAGGCGCGGGTTCTGGAGGTATGATTTTCCACCAGTTCATGCCAGGCCCTTCCCCAGTTTAGAATCAGCTTCTTCAGATCGTCGGCAGGGGTGCTTCCGTTTTCCCTCTCGGCAGCGAAACGGGATACGACCTTGCTCCATACCGGCAGGACGTCCAGTATTACATGACAGCTTGTAAAGGAAAAGGTCGCGTATCTGGCATTAAAGGTCCTCAGGAGACCCTTTGAAAGGGAAAGCACCCAGGTGATGCTCTGACGACACGAGGGACCGCAGTACTTGCGCTGCGGGTGGACCAGGTCCCTGCCGCATGAGATGCACTTGCGTTTTCTTGTAGCTGACTCCGCAACAGTAAGGGGTTGTTTTTCTCTTAGCATGTTATGCCGGTACGATATGGGCTTCTCCCATGTTTATTTTGTGACTGCTCAGTTTGTCGTATGATCTCAAAAATCCGCAGCCCACCCCCTCAGTTTTTTAATCTCTTCTCTTTTTCCAAAGCGTTTTCGGGGTCGGTATCGTCACTTAAAGCCCTGTCTGCTCTTTTGGATTGCGATTGCAATCCCGATACCGAGGGAACAGAGTATTGTATTTTTGACGGAGAATTATACCGGCGATAATGCCGGGGCTCAAGTCTCAATCGGCCGTCTCCTCCGGCGTAAAGGCCACCACAGAGTCTATGTCTGAAAACCCGCCCATAACCATAACCATACGATCTACGCCAAGCGCTATACCTGCCGCCTCAGGCATTGAACCCAGCGCATCCAGAAATCTCTCGGGCATGGGCCCGCAGCTCTTACCAAGCGCTTGCCTGGCAGAGATGTCATTTCTAAATCTCCCCCTTTGCTCAACAGGATCGCAAAGCTCAGAGAATCCGTTTGCAAGTTCCAGCCCGCCTACGTAGAATTCGAATCTCTCAGCGAAACGGCCGTCATCGGGGACCGATCTTGCAAGTGAACCCAGACTTATCGGATAGTCATATATAAATGACGGGACGTTGCGCCCGAGCCTCGGCTCTATATTCTCAACCATTATAATGTCGAAATCTCCGTCGCGAAGGGCTTTTGCCAATGGGATCGGCGACCATCTTTCAAATGCCTCCTCGACCCTCAGGTATTCCCACGGTCTTTCCAGATCAATTTCATGATTTCTGAAGCGGATTTTTCCTGCCGAACCGCATTCACCAGCGACGAACTTAAACAACTCCACACATTCCGTCATCAACTCCCTGTAGCCTATGCCTGAATGGTACCATTCAAGCATAGTGAATTCAGGAAGATGGAGATTGCCCCTCTCGCCTTTTCTGAAACACTTTGATATCTGGTATATTTTTTTAAAACCGGCCGCAAGCAGGCGTTTCATACACAATTCAGGGGATGTCTGGAGATAGCCGCCCTCGGCTTCAATCGGGTCTATATGAAGCTCCGGGGCAGGGGCCCCGATTAGTATTGGGGTTTCGACTTCAAGGAAGTCTCTGGAGTCAAAAAAATCCCTTATCGCTCTTAGCAATCCGGCCCTTAGTAAGAGCGCCGCCTTTCGGGAGGATATCCTTAGAATTTCAGGGCTGAGGCCTTCAGCCCTTGACCCGGGTGACATATTCCCCGGTCCTTGTATCTATAACGATTTTTTCATTTTCCTGTATGAAGGGAGGAACCCTGAGGACATAATCCGTTTCAACAGTGACCGGTTTACTGTCTCCTGCGACCGAATCGCCTTTGGCCCACGGCTCGGAATGGGTTACGGTGAGGTTGACGAAGTTAGGCAGGGTTATTCCGATTGCCCTTTCTCCGAAGAAAAGGATTTCTACTTCCAGGTTGTCCGTAAGAAAGTTCTTGGCGTCTCCTACCTGTTCAGCGGAAAGGAATACCTGGTTGTAATTTTCGACATCCATGAAGCAGAATTCATTTTCCTGCTTGTACAAATACTGCGTGACTCGCTGTTCAAGGGATGCCTGCTCGAATGAGTCCACGGAGCGGTAAGTTCTTTCAAAGGTTATACCGGTTATCATGTTTTTGAGTCTGCAGCGATAAAGGGCCTGCCCTTTTCCCGGTTTTGTGAATTGAAAGTCCGTTATTATATAGGGTTCATTGTCAATAAGTATCTTGAGCCCTTTTCTTAAATCGCTTGCGTTGTACATGGTCAAAATGTCCTTTGGAAATTTTTTGTTAAAAGTTGATGGTCTCTTTAAAGGTCCAAACATTCATGGAAGCGGTATTTTGTCACCCCCAAAGCATGAAAAGCGCCTTTTCCACAGGTGAGACGGCAGACCTCTTTTGCTGACCGACCTCTGGGTTGGTGAGGGTATTTTCACGCTAAAATTGCTTATTGCCGTCATTGCAGCATATCTTGTCCCAGACCCTGATCCTGGAGCCGTAATCTAGTAATATCAACTAATTCTGGACTCCAGTTTTAGCCGGTGTGACGCTCCTGGCGACTCTTTACGAGTGTGTCAAAGTTAGTGCCCATCCGTAAATGAGATAGTTTTGTCGAGTTCAAGGCACCGGGGCCCTTATGTGTCCGGCGAGAATCTATAGCTTTAACGACGAGTAAGGTCAAGTAAAACTTTCAGATACATCCCAAGCTGTTTTTCAAATTCGAGTAAGGAGGGCGCTTCTCCTCTCAGCGATTCTTTATGATCAGGAGGTAGATTCCCAGCATGGAGAATATGCCGTTTGCAAGCCATGCCGAAAGAACAGGAGGCATAACCCCCGCTATCCCGGCTGCCCTCGAAATACCCAGCACAAGGATGTAGGTGAAACATACACCCGCGCCGGCGCATACAGCCAGCGGGGTTGAAAACCGTCTCTTCCACAGCGCCACCGGAGGGGCCATCAGCGAGAAAACGATCAGAATAAATGGAAATGCGATCTTTATATGAAAATCCACGAAGTATCGGTTGGCCTCATATCCCTCATCCTGCATCGCCTGCGCGAAGGCCTTCAGTTCCCAGAGGTTCATCTCCTCCGGCTCTCTCCTCTCCATTATAAATATCTCGGGAGGTTCAGGCAGCGTAAGGCGAAGTGTGTCATGCCTTTTCAGGGAATACCCCCCCGATGGGTCAGCCGCCAGGACTATGGCATTGAAAAGCTCCCATCCGTCGCCTGTCCAAACGGCTTTCCCGGCGTCAATCTTCTTCTGGAGCGAAAAGGATGAATCAAGAAAATATAATGAAGGATGCAGCATGAGCTTCTTTTCATTGTCGAAAAAGGGGACGTTGTAGATGCACTGGCTTCCCCTGTACCATGTATGAGTCTTTGTCAGGGCATTCCTATGGCCCTGCCCCTGGACATCTCCCCTCCAGATGCGGTTACTGAACGTGCTTGCAAAGGGGACAACAAACTCGGAAAGGCAAAAGAGGAAGAGCGCCAGCACACATGAAGCGGCAAGCACAGGCTTGCAAAGCCCAATAATGCTTATGCCGCAGGAACGCAGGGCAATGGTCTCATTGTCTCTTTCCATAAAGCTGAAGGTTATTATCATAGCGATAAGGGTGGCGGGCGGAAGCATCTGAGCCGCTATGAGAGGAATCTGGGAGACAAAAAATGCCGCCATCTTGCCTACTGCGACATGAGATTCCGCAAAGTTGTCAACTCTGTCAAAAAAATGAATGATAAGGTAGAGGAAGACAAAGACAAGGTGGCAGATGCCCAGGAATTTAAAAAATTGCTTATTGAGATATCTGGCGAGGATGCTCATTATCGGATGACTTTATCCCTTCGAAAACAAAGCTTTTCAATATCTTCGGCGAAGATACTAAGGATATGCGCTTCCGGTGTCAACACTGAACGCCTATAGTGATATTATCACTGTCCTCCCGGGGGTCTGTCCTATGGTATTGCCCCCGCCCGTCCGTGGGGTTTATATGAAAATACCCCTTCCCTTCATTCCTCCCCCTTTTTCCGTCGAGACGCCGGGATACGCCGGCATTGTTCCCTCCCCCTCGACGGGGGAGGGAGGGGTGGGGGTGATTTCCATCTTTCTTTGTGCCCCATTCGGGCATGACCGTTTAGATGGAAAATAGTTTCCGTATCCCTTAAATCCGTTTGTTTGCTTTTACTCATTATTTCTGATAGAAGCCTCCTCAGGGAAGGCGACCGGCAGTAAACTAAGCGTCTTAAAATAAGGGAGTCCGTTGCCTGAGGATTGGTAAACCCGTCGTTGTTCGAAGCGGTCAAGGATCAAGTCCGGGAAGAGGTTTTCCCCGGGGCCTTTCGGACCAAGGCTGGTTTGCTGGAGGTATATCCCGAAATCGCAGGGAGGAATATTGAGTGGAAATACCCGGAGCTATAATGGCGTTTTCGCAAAGCGAGAAGATAAAGGCAGGAATTATTTGGATATCGAGTTCTCTAGGGATGATTTCGGGGCTTGATCCATCAGAGAAAAGGGGTGCGGAAAAATCCGTCCGCCTTACACTGGGAATGCTCAGCCATGAGATAAGGCTTGCTGAGACGGTTGCTCCCTTGAGCCAGTGGAAGGAGATCAGCCATATAATGGATCAGGTAATGGTGATGTTCGATTCAGGGGTGGGCGGCGATTCGATTTACCATCTGACACAGGCTCTTAGCCGTGTTACGGGTATCGCGCAAAACGCAATGAGCCTCTTGAGGGAAAATGGCTTACTGTAGCCTTGAGGGTTTTATAGTATCATCTCAATAATTGGGGGGATGGCTTTGCGCAGATCAGGACACGAAGACCAGAAATCCGCTCCTGTTGGTGGGCCTTCTTGCGCACGGTAACTGTGCGGCTGAAGCCGCACCTACCCCGAATTTTTGAGGTCATACGTTCTACTTAGAAAATAGGTAACCGTTCACGGGTTCAAAAGTTCAGGGGTTCAGGGATGTTTCTCGCTTTCTTCCATCCCTGTTTGGATATCTATGAGCCATCGACTGGCCGGCATTCGTCGCTACAAACCACTGAACAGGCGATCGAACGGACGCATATTGCCAAAAAGGTCTCGTGGTAGGTTCTAATCGGGTCGCTCTTGTTTCTTTTGCCCTCAACCTGGAACCTTGAACCCGGAACATGTGAACGCTTACGAA
>MNYJ01000172.1 GCA_001874005.1 Desulfobacteraceae bacterium CG2_30_51_40 | reverse complement strand
GTGTCTTATTGGTGATAACGTAATCATCAATGCCGGGACCGTAATAGGCAGCGACGGATTCGGATTTGTAAAGGAAGGGGCTGTCTCAGTAAAGGTTCCGCAACTAGGTATAGTGCAGATAGATGACGATGTCGAGATAGGCGCCAATAACTGTATAGACAGGGCTGCCATAGGAAAGACATGGATCAAGAGGGGGGTTAAGACCGACAACCTCGTACAGATTGCCCACAACGTTGTTATCGGGGAGGATTCCATTATTGTAGCACTCACTGGTATTTCTGGCAGCGTCAAGGTGGGGAGCAGGGTTTTGATAGCGGGGCAGGTTGGGGTGGGTGACCACCTTGAGATAGGCGACGGCGCCATTATCGGTCCTAAGGCCGGAATAGCCAAATCCATCTCTTCCGGGGAGGTTGTTTTAGGGGCGCCGGCAATGCCCTATCGGAGCTTCATGAGATGCATCGGGTTGTTCGGACGGCTTCCGGAACTGGTTGACCGCATAAGGCGACTTGAAAAGGCCTTGGCTGAAGGCGCAAGCAAACATGAATGACGGGCTTACCGCCGCCCCTGATCATGAATATCCGTCGGGATAGGTATCGGATTTTAACGATAAGCCCGGGTGCCCTTTAATATTGTGAACCCGATCCGGATAACGACACCAGAAAAAATGGGGATTTTTTGTATCATTTCAACAATTGGGGGGAATGAACCTGGATTCCGGCTCCCGGATCGGGGTCAGCGACAGCCTTTGCCGGAATGGCGTAAAACGACAACTCCTTGTCATGCCAGCGAAAGCTGGAATTCAGAAGCGCGGCTGAGAAGTAAAATTCCCCAATTTATTGAGAAGTTACGAATTGTTAACGATAAAAATAACGAAGAGGTGAAGCAGAAGTGAAACTGCCGCTATTCTATGAGGATATAGTTCGTATCTTGCCCCACAGGTACCCTTTCCTCCTGGTTGACAGGATAACGGATCTTGAGCCGGGAAAAAGGGTGGTAGGCTTCAAGAATGTGACCGCCAATGAGTCTTTTTTCCAGGGTCATTTCCCCGGGAGCCCAATCATGCCCGGGGTTTTGATAGTAGAGGCAATGGCACAGGTGGGAGGAATACTCGCCAGGATTTCAGTTGCCGGAAGCCTTGACGTCGGGGCAGAGGACAAGGTCTTTTTCATGTCCATTGATAAGGTGAAGTTCCGAAAGCCAGTTGTTCCGGGGGACCGGCTTGTCTTTGAACTCGTTCCACTCAGAACCGGGACAAGGGTATGGAAGATGGCGGGAAAGGCTACCGTAGAGGGGAGGCTTGTTGCCGAAGCCGAACTGATGGCTACGATCGGATAGCCGTATAATCAGATCGAGGTCGATATCGCCATCTAAATTGAAATGAGTAGCTGAGGACAGAAGTAGCAGCTTGGTCACCGGGGCTTCAAGGGAATCTTTCGGGGATGTGCTGCCGATATTGGGAAGATGCTGATCCCGATCCTGAATAGAATAGTGATAAAGGAGTTAATCGTAACGTATGATCTCAAAAATACGGGTTAGGTGCGGATTGCAGGTCTGCGTGTCCTGATCTGCGAAAAGACATCTACCTCCCCGGTTTATTGAGATGATACAACGTAAAGAGACAACGCACATGGCGATTCATCCTACAGCTATTGTAGATAGAAATGCGGTCCTCGGGCGGAACGTGAGAGTAGGACCATATAGTATTATAGGAGGCAGCGTTACCATTGGCGACGGCACGCAGGTGGAAAGCCATGTGGTCATAGAGGGCGCTACTTCCATAGGAAAGGGAAACAGGATATTTCCCTTTGTCACCCTTGGTACCCCCCCTCAGGATGTGGGCTACATGGGGGAAGATACCCGCCTGATTATCGGGGATGATAATATCATAAGAGAGTGCTCCACAATGCACAGGGCAAGCACGAAAGAGGAGTGGGAGACGCGGGTGGGAAGCAGGAACTACTTTATGGCTTACAGCCATGTGGCCCATGACTGCCGTGTTGGGGACTCGGTGATACTGGCCAATTCGGTGAACCTGGCGGGGCACGCAAAGGTAGGTGATTTTGCCAGCATAGGGGGCCTGTCCGCGCTGCATCAGTTCGTGCGTATCGGGGCCTACGCTTTTATAGGGGGCATGACCGCTGTGGACAGAGATGTTCCTCCCTTTATGCTGGCGGCGGGTAACAGGGCGAAGCTTTACGGCCCTAATCGCAAGGGACTCAGTCGTCAGGGTTTTGCCGTGGAGGATGTGGACGGCCTCAAGGCGGCTTACAGGATAATATGGAGGGAATCAAAAACCTTTGAGGAGGGAATCTTACGGGTGAGAAATGAATTGCGGCCCTCGAAACTGATTGAACTTCTCCTGGCCTTTTTCGAGAATTCAAAAAGAGGGATCATCCGTTAGTCTGAAGATGCCGCAGGAAAAACCGGTACTGGGTCTGATTGCAGGAGGAGGCGCATTTCCTCTCAAGGTTGCGGAGGCGGCCCGGAGGATGGGATATGCCGTCCACTGCGTGGCTCATCATGGAGAAACCGATCCGGGTGTTGCCGAATTCGTGGACGGTATTACCTGGATAAGGCTTGGGCAGCTCGGCAAACTCATCAAGGCCCTGAAGAAGGGGGGCGCTACCAGGGCCGTGATGGCCGGAACCATAACAAAAAAGAGGATGTTTGAGGACATAAGACCCGACGTAAGAGCGCTTGCCCTTGCAACCAGGCTCGCCATATTCCATGACGATGATATCCTAAGGGCCGTGGCCGGAGAGCTTGCCTCCGAGGGTATAGAGATAATAAGTCCGACGGATTTCCTGCCTGACATAGTTTCACCGGCAGGCCTTCTAACGAGAAAAAGGCCTAGCGCATCCCAGAAGAAGGACATCTCCTTCGGATGGAAGATAGCAAAAGAATTGGGCCGGCTCGATATAGGCCAGTGCGTTGTAGTGCGTGACAAGACCGTGCTGGCTCTTGAGGCCATAGAGGGAACGGATGAAACCATCCGCAGGGGCGGAACCCTCGCAAGGGAGAAGGCCGTGGTGGTGAAGGTCTGTAAGCCCCGCCAGGATCAGCGTTTTGATCTTCCAACTGTCGGACTGCATACCATAAATGTAATGGCCGAGGTAAAGGCATCGGTTCTTGCGATAGAGGCAGGCAGGACCATCATTTTTGATAAGGATGATATGATAAGGGAGGCCGACCGCTTGGAGATGGTGATAACCGCCATTAACGGGCAGCTGCCTGATTGATAAATAGTATTATGACCTGTCGGAGACCCTGTGGGGGGAGGAAATTGGCACTGAAGAAGGTTCGCATCGGCGTGATAGGAGTAGGGCACTTGGGAACCTATCACTTGCAGAAATACAAAAACATGGAAGACGTTGAACTTGTAGGGATTGTGGATGTAAGCGAGGCAAGGGCGGCGGAGATAGCGGATAAATTCTGTACCAGGGTCTTCAGAAGCCACAATGAACTGCTGGACCAGGTGGAGGCAGTGAGCCTTGCAGTTCCGACTGAAGAACACTACGTGGTTGCCAAGGATATCCTTAACAGAAAAGTTCACCTGCTCATAGAAAAGCCCATTACCTACGATCTCACCCACGCCGATACCCTTATAGGGCTTGCGGACAAAAACGCCCTGGTTTTTCAGGTAGGCCTTGTCGAGAGATTCAATCCCGCCGTGGTAAGGATGGAAGAACTCCTTACCAAACCTGTCCTTGTGGAGTCACACAGGATGAATGAGTTCACTGTAAGGGGTATTGATGTGGATGTGGTGCTGGATCTAATGATACATGATCTTGACATCATACTTCATATCATAAAATCCGAGGTCCAGCAGGTTCACGCGGTGGGGATGTCAGTGCTCACAGGCAAAACGGATATCGCCAATGCTCGGCTTATATTCACGGACGGAACTGTTGCAAACCTTACCGCAAGCAGGGTCTCCAACAAGACGCTCAGGAAAATTCGTGTGTTCCAGCCTGATGCCTACCTGTCCGTGAACTGCGCAAAAAGGAAGATAGGCGTCATAAGGCTCGATGGGCAGACCAAGGACGCACATGGGTATCCCCAGGTAAGCACCAAAGAGACCCTTTTTACGGACAGCGACCCGCTTGCCGATGAGATAGCCTCATTTGTGCGGGCCGTAGCCAGCCGCGGAAAGCCGGTAGTGACCGGCAGAGACGGTAGAAAAGCGCTTGCGGTGGCACTTCAGATCATCGGCCAGATAGAGAGGGGAATTAAAGATTATCAGCCATATTGACGGTTCCCAGCGCTCATTTGAGATCGTGATGGTTGCCGGCGAGGCATCCGGAGACATCCACGGTTCAAGGCTTGCGGCGGAGATCAGGAGGATGTCCCCGCAGACTGTAATCAGAGGTATGGGCGGTCCTGCCATGGCGAGGGAAGGAGTAGAGCTGCTCATTTCCTCATCCGATGTCTCCGTAGTCGGATTAACTGAGGTCCTAACCAAGCTTCCGGCCTTACGAAAGGCCATGAATACGCTTAAGACCTTCCTCAAAAAAAGACGTCCTGATCTCATCATCCTGATAGACTATCCGGAATTCAATTTACATCTTTCAGGCTGTGCCAGCCGCCTTGGCATACCTGTTCTCTACTACATAAGCCCGCAGATCTGGGCCTGGCGAAAAGGCAGGATCAAAAAGATCGCACGGAGGGTCTCACAGATGGCGGTGATCCTCCCCTTTGAAGAGGATTTTTACAAAAAGGCCGGTATAAAGGTGACTTATGTGGGTCATCCGATTATGGACGCTTGGCCTTTCCCTGTTCTTGAGGCTGAGGAGGATTTACGGCTCCTCAGGCCCGTAATAGGGCTTTTGCCGGGAAGCCGCATAGATGAGGTTAGGAGACTCCTACCGGAGATGCTCAAGGCAGGGGATATCCTTTCACGCCGCTACAGGGACTTATCCTTTGTCCTTCCGGAGGCGGATTCCCTTCCCTCCGGCTTGATTGATTCGTGTTTGAAGAAGACATCCCTCAAAGTCGAGGTGATTAGGTCCGGCATTTATCAGGCCCTCACGAAATGCCATGCTGCTATAGTTGCCTCCGGCACTGCAACGCTCGATACCGCAATAATGGCCGTGCCGATGGTTATCGTTTATCGCGTATCGCACCTTTCATACATTGTAGGCCGGATGGTGATTGACGTGCCTTTTATAGGACTTGTGAACCTGGTGGCAGGGGAGGAGGTTGCGCCCGAGCTTATACAGGGGGAGGCAACCGCGTCAAATATGGCTGACAGGATTGTGAGTCTTCTGGAGGATGAAGGACTCAGGAGAAGGACAATAGAAAAGCTAGGCGATGTCCGTAAGAGGCTTGGAACGGGGGGCGCATCAAGCCGTACGGCGGAGATTGCCCTGGAGATGATGGGTCGGAACAGCATAATTCTGAGCCGCGGAAAGACATGGCTGCAGAGATGGGAGACCAGAAAATGACTGTGCCCTTTACCTTTGCTGGTAGCCCAAGTCATAGGCCCTTCCAGCGCTCGGGAAACAGAAATTTTCCGGTAGGTGCGGTTTCAACCGCACACATGAGCGAAGGTATTTGATATGATGGGAACCATTCTTGTTGTGGACGACGAAGAAGACATCCTTGAATCTCTTAGGGGGATTTTCTCTGACGAGGGCTATGAGGTTGTGACGGCCGCGGGCGGCGGAGAGGCCATCGCCAGGATTGAGGCGGTCATACCCGATCTTGTCCTTCTGGATATCTGGATGCCCGATATGGACGGGATAGAGACCCTGCGCAGGATCAGGGATGCCTACCCTTATCTTCAGGTTATAATGATGTCAGGGCACGGGACAATAGAAACCGCGGTAAAGGCTACTAAGGAAGGTGCCTATGATTTTGTTGAAAAGCCCCTTTCCCTGGATAAACTGCTTATTTCCGTGAACAAGGCCCTTGAACACGCAAGGCTTGAACAGGAGATTGGTATCCTGCGGAAAAGGGATGAGGGCAGGTACAGCATAACCGGAAGGAGCGAGGCGATACTGGAACTAAAGGAGCAGATCAGGGTGGTCGCCCCTACAAATGCCTGGGTTCTCATATTGGGCGAAAACGGGACAGGCAAGGAGATCGTGGCCCATAATATTCACCGTCAAAGCAGGCGGAGCGGGAAAGCGCTTGTGGAGGTCAACTGCGCCGCCATACCGGATGATCTTATAGAGAGCGAACTCTTCGGCCACGAGAAAGGGGCCTTTACCGGGGCCACAACCATGAAAAAAGGTAAATTCGATCTGGCGCACGAAGGCACTATTTTCCTTGATGAGATAGGGGATATGAGCCTGAAGGCTCAATCCAAGACCCTGCGCATACTTCAGGAGCAGAAATTCGAAAGAGTAGGGGGCGCAAGGACCATAAAGGTGGATGTGAGGGTGCTGGCCGCTACCAACAAGAACCTGGAAGACGAAAGGGCGAAGGGTTCCTTCCGAGAGGATCTCTATTTCCGCCTGAATGTCATACCGATGCGGGTTCCTCCCTTAAGGGAGAGGCTCAATGATATCCCTGAACTGGTGGAGGAGTTTGTCAGGGAGTGTTCGCTTGAGGCCAATGTCCAGCCGAAGCGTTTTGCGGAGGAGACCCTTAAGATCATGAAGGGTTACGGATGGCCCGGCAATGTGAGAGAGTTAAGAAATCTTGTTGAAAGGCTTATGATAATGGTACCTGGTCCTGAGGTAAGACCTCAAGACCTGCCTCAGCCTTACAGCAGGGAGGCGGGTATAAAGGAAGGACTTATGGATGCGGCCTTTGCCGGAAATCTCAAGGAGGCGCGTGCCTCTTTTGAAAAGGCCTATATCGAACAGAAACTGAGGGAATTTAACGGAAATATCTCCCAGACCGCTGACGCGATAGGAATAGAGAGAAGCAACCTGCACCGGAAGATAAAGGCATTCGGTCTGGAGGGCTTCAAGTTGTAGAGGGCCTGTCTGCCAGATCTAGAATCGCCCGCCACAGTTCCTCTTTTCCCATGCGTGTTTTGGAGGAGAAAAGGGCCGGCTTGATCTTAATACCGTGGGAGGCCAATTGACGTGAGATGGTCGCAAGCCTTTTTGATGCTTCATTTCTTGATATCTTGTCGGTCTTGGTAAGGACATGTATCTGAGGCAGAGCATAGTGATCGAGCCAGGACATAAGATCCGTGTCCATCTGGGAGATATCCCTTCTTATGTCCAGGATAACGACCACTCCCTTAAGGTTTACTCGAAGCCTGAGATAGTTTTCAATCATGACCTTCCACGCGGCCTTTTCAGCGGGAGGAACCCTGGCAAAGCCGTAGCCCGGGAGGTCCACCAGAACTATCCGGCCGTCAACGGCAAAGAAATTAATCAGCCTTGTCCTTCCGGGCTGTGAACTCGTCTTTGCGAGATTCTTTCGGTTTACAAGCGTGTTTATAAGAGAGGACTTGCCGACATTGCTTCTGCCGGCAAAGGCGATCTCTGGCAGTGAAGGCTCGGGATATTGGCCTTCATTGACTGCGCTCAGAATAAAGCTTGCGTCCATCTATCTTGCTCTCAGGAACTCCGCTATCCTGCGGATTCCTTCCTCGATCTTTTCAACGGAGTTGGCATAGCTGAATCTAAGATGGCCCTCCGCGTTTTGCCCGAAATCAATTCCCGGGGCCACTCCGACGTGCGCCTTTTCCAATATCTCAAAGGCAAGGGCGTAAGAGTCCTTCGCAAGATGCCGCGCGTTCACCAATACATAAAAGGCTCCGGAAGGTTCGACGGGAATGGAAAACCCGATTGACCTGAGACCATCAAGGAGTAGCTTCCTGCGCCGGTCATAGGTCAATCGCATCTTCTCTGCGTCCTCTTTTGCCTTTGTCAGAGCGGCAATACCGGCCCACTGAGATACACTGCCGGCGGATATGAAAAAGTTTTGCTGAACCTTCTGAAGGGGGCGCACAAATTGCCGAGGTGCTATTATATAGCCGAGCCGCCAGCCGGTCATGGCGAAGCGCTTTGAAAAACCGTTAAGCACGAAAGCCCCGTCTGTGAACTCAAGAGCTGAATGCGCCTTTTCTCCATATACAAGACCGTGATAAATCTCATCTGAAATTACCGGTATCCCAAGCGCTGTTATCTCCTCCATGGCCCCTGCGGAGAGAAGTGTCCCCGTGGGGTTGGCAGGCGAGTTTATGATGACAGCCCTTGTTCTGGCGGTGATCTTATCCCTTATTGAAGCGGCATCCATCTGAAAACCGTCTTTTTCGTCAATAGCCACAAAGACAGGATTTGCTCCAAGGAATCTGGCGAAGTTGGGATAACAGGGATAATGTGGATCGGACATTATTATCTCGTCTCCCTCCTCAAGAAGGGCGGCGAAGATCATGAAAAGCGCGGGTGAGGTGCCGGATGTGACAATGATCTGATCGGGGTCTATTTCCACCCCGTATTCCTCTGAATAAAGAGCGCATATTTCCTTCCTCAGATCGGGGATTCCCAGACTGTGCGTATAATGGGTCTCCCCCCTTCTGATTGCATCCTGGGCCTCTTCGCAGACGCATAGGGGGGTCGCAAAATCCGGCTCCCCTATCTCGAGATGGACTATGTCGCAGCCTTCCTGTTCAAGCCGGTGCGCCTTCTCCAGGACATCCATAACAATGAAGGGCGGGATATCCAGGGTCCTTTTTGTGGGATGCATCATATCACCTTGTTGAGGGAGTATTCTATGATGCCCTGCGCCCCTGCCTGGATAAGTCGAGGTATGAGGTCCCTGACCTGTTTTTTTTCAACGACCACTTCCAGGGAGACCCATTTGGCGTTATAGAGTCCGGCAACGGTTGGAGCGTTAAGGCTCGGCAGAAGCCCGATAATCTCCTCGATCTTTTCTTGCGGCAGGTTCATCTTAAGCCCCACCATGTTTTCAGCCTTCAAGGCACCCTTTAAAAGGAGTATAATCTGCCCGATTTTTTCCCTTTTCCATGGGTCCTTATAAGAGTTCCTGTTGGCTATAAGCTGGGTGTTTGTCTGCATGAGGTCGCGCAATATGCGCAGGCCGTGCGCCCTTATGGTGCTTCCTGTCTCTGTTACTTCCACTATCGCGTCGGCAAGCCCCGCTACAACCTTTGCCTCGGTTGCGCCCCAGGAAAACTCCACCTTCACGTCAATATTTTGCTCCCTGAAGTATTTTTTTGTAAAATTCACGAGTTCGGTCGCGATCTTCTTCCCCCTCAGATCTTCAAGGGACCGGGCAGGCGAGTCTGCCCCTACCGCAAGCACCCACCTTGCCGGGTTCTGGCTCACCTTTGAATAGATGAGATCATCCACTACAAGCACATCCGATTCATTTTCCTCTGTCCAGTCCTTGCCGGTGAGTCCTGCATCTATGGTTCCGCTTTCGACATATCTGCTCATCTCCTGGGCGCGGCAGATGCTCAGTTCGATGGCGTCGTCATTGATATCTGGGAAATAGCTTCTTTCATTAACCGTGATCTTCCAGCCTGATTTCTCGAAAAGATGGATCGTTGCATTCTGTAGGCTTCCCTTGGGAATGCCGAATTTCAGTTTGTTCATTTGCCGTAAACCTTTCTTGGATCAAAAATCGGCTCTCCAATGATAGTGAATGAGCCGTCTCCATCAACCTTCTTGTGGAAGCAGCTCTTGTGCCCTGTGTGGCACGCGGCCCCTCCCACCTGCACGACCTTGAAAAGGACCGTGTCATTATCGCAATCAACTCGAATCTCTCTTATCTTCTGCACGTTTCCGGATGTGCCTCCCTTATGCCATATTTCCTTTCGCGAGCGACTCCAGTAGTGGGCCTCACCTGTCTCCAGGGACTTTTTCCACGACGCCTCGTTTATGTATGCGAGCATCAACACCTCTCCGGATGTCTCCTCCTGGGCAATAGCCGGCAAAAGCCCATTTCCCTTATTAAAATCAAGTTCTATCATGAAACCTGCTCTCCTCCATATTTTATAACTGATCAGGTTGTCAGGTTCACGGTTAATCGGCTTTCGTTCTTCATGTTTCTCATAGCTCTCTAACCTTGAACCGTGAACCCCTGAACTTTGAACCTGAATAGCTGCCATATTTGTAAGCTATCATAGGAGCCCACGGCGCTCCCAGGCGATCAGATAAATGGCGCCATATCTTACCATAGAAGGATGCCGGTGCAAGACAAAAGAACTCACTTCAGAGCGATTCAAGCCACTGGCCCTTTAATTGGCCGCAGGCGGCGCCGATGTCCTGCCCTTTGCTCTTCCTTATGATGGCTGTGAAGTGCTTTCCTATGAGGATATTCTGGAATTCAATGACCTGCTCAGGATTAGGGGCGGACATATCAAGACCCTTGTGGGGGTTAAGCGGGATGAGGTTTATCTTGGCCCTCATTCCGGCAAGGAGTCTTGAAAGCCTCAAGGCGTCTTGATCCGAATCATTTACGCCCGCGATGAGGATATATTCAAACGTAAGCATCCTCCTGTTAGGGAGGGGAAAAGACCTGCATGCCTCCAGGAGTTCCTTTAACGGATATTTTCGGTTTACAGGCATGAGACGGCTTCGCGTCTCATCATCTGAGGCGTTGAGTGAGACTGCAAGGTTGACTCTCGCCTCTTCGCCGAGCCTCTTTATCTCAGGAACAATCCCGCTTGTTGAAAGAGTTACCCTCCGGCAGGAAAAATTAAGGGCATCCGATGCTGTTATATTGTTTACTGCCTTTATGACCTCGTCAAAATTCGCCAGCGGCTCACCCATGCCCATAAAAACTACATTGGTCAGGTCTTCAGGTCTGCCGGTTGTTTCCTTGAGAAAACGCCTTACCTGAACCACCTGATCAACGATCTCAGAAGACTTGAGATTCCTGGTAAAGCCCTGCTTTGCGGTAAGACAAAACCTGCATCCCATGGTGCACCCGGCCTGGGAAGATATGCATACGGTGAAGTGATCCTTTTCAGGTATGAGAACCGATTCAACAAGCACCCCGTCTTCCAGCCGGAAGAGAAACTTCCTTGTCCCGTCGCTTGATAGCCTTGTCTGGGCTATGTGGCAATGCTCTATTGCTGCAAAATCCTTGAGAAGGCTCCTCACATCCTTGGAAAGAGAGGTCATCTGATCAAAAGAGCCTGCAAGTTCCTTAAAGAGCCAGTGTCGAATCTGCCTTCCCCTGAATGGAGCAAGCTCCATTTCCTTTGCCCACAGTTCCGTTTCGGACTGGTTCATGCCCTTAAGCTCACTCTGCACTTGCGCACTCTCCCCTTGCGAGGGCTGAGGGATCCTTGCACATGGTTCTGAGCTTTGCCAGTTCCCAGACGTAGTCATAGATGTGCAGCCCCTTGCTTGATGCGATTATCTCTCCGTCTTCCACCTCGATTGCGGCCGCCATGTATTCCTTGAGGAGCTGAAGGGCCCCCAGATTGGCCGGAAATCCGTTCCAGAGATCCCAGGACCTGAAATAGATGATGAAATGAAGTCTGCCGTCTCTTATCCTTGTGTCAATGCCTCTCAGGCAGGGGGGGTCTCGCAGATAAATACTCTGCGGGTCTCCAACCGTCATATAGGCCTGGTTCGTTCCAAAGCCATCCTCCCTGTACATCCTTATAACCTCTGCTATCTGCGGCTCGAGGTAGGCTCCATAAGTATAGTCTTCCCCAGGTTGTTTTTTGGAGGTCATAAGATACGGAAGATATTCCTCAAGATATCCCTCGGCCACGGGGTTCGGTATGCCGAGTGCCGGGGGGATGTCCGGAAGAAGCGGCCTTACGCCTGGATACTTTATTCTGATTGTTACGTAATCGAACTCAAGGCGCTTTTGACCCTCATAGCTCCCCCTGTCAATGACATATCTGTGTCCTGTCTCCAGTATCCTGTAAACGCATTGAAACCATGCATCGGGTAGATCCCTTGCCTCAATGAACTCAGGATTCATCCTGCTTCCACCTTTCTTTATAATTTATTCTGATGCACAATCATTCGATCCATCTTAGCACATTTTGATGCCCTGCGCCTTGCAAAAAATCAGTAGCTGTTGTAATCCATTTCCCGCGCTTAAAGAGATGGATATTATGGAAGGCCCTGTCCGGCCAAGCGCTGCGCAGTGCATTTTTTATGAAAGGAGAAACAGTTTATGTCTGAAAAAACCTGGCGGGGGATTAGAAAAATAGCAGTCATAGGGGCCGGGGCCATGGGCGCCTTTTACGCGGCAAAATTTTTTGATATGGACCCTGGCTCCGTCTTTTTGATAGCAAATGGTGAAAGATATACAAGGCTAAAAAGTGGAGGAATAGTTGTTAACGGCAAGAGGTATGACATCAGGGTCAAGGCCCCGGCGGAAGGCACCGATCCTTTTGATTTGATATTATGCGCCGTAAAGCATCATCAGCTTGATTCGGCAATAGAAGATATGCGCCCCCTCGTGGGGGATGATTCCATAATAATTTCCGTTATGAACGGTATTGACAGCGAAAAAAGGATAGAAGCCGCTCTGGGCAAAGGCAAAGTGCTTCTTTGCGCAGCGGTTGGCATTGACGCGGTAAGAGATGAGAACAGCGTAACATATTCCAAGGAAGGCAAACTTGTCTTCGGAGAGGCCTATAACGCAAGCCTTAGTGAACATGTATTGAGACTTCAGAACCTCTTCATCCGGACACGGATACCCAATGAGATACCTCAGGATATGACCAGGGCCTTGTGGTGGAAATTCATGGTAAACGTGGGCGTAAATCAGGTATCGGCGGTTCTGAAGGCCCCGTACGGAGTGTTCCAGCGCTCGGAGGATGCCTCGTACCTGACGGATATGGCCATGATGGAGGTCATTGAAGTAGCAAGAAAGGAAGGCGTTGATCTCAAGGCAGATGACATATCAAAATGGAATGAGGTGGTGAAGGGGCTTTCTCCTGACGGGAAGACCTCCATGCTTCAGGACGTGGAGGCCGGGCGCAGGACTGAAGTGGATATGTTCGCCGGGAGAGTCATTGAACTTGGCCAGAAGCACGGCCTTCCCACCCCGGTCAATCAGGTACTCTACAGATGCATCAGGGTTATTGAAAGCGGCTTTTGATGAAGAAAAAGAATCTGACTTCGAAAATATACCACGCTGTTCCATGGGGGCCGGTATCGGTATCGGTATCGGTATCGGGATCGGTGCCGCAATCGCAGTCGAGAAGAGCAGACCAGGCTTATTGTTAAGAGACGATACCGATGCCGACCCCGAAAAAGCTTCGGGAACAGAGAAGAGATTGAAAGAGGATTTTCATCCTCGGGGGCGAAACAAATGGTGTTATGAACGTTTGGATATTGATACCGATGTCGGCTCTTTCATCCGCTGATGTCTGCAGGTTCTAGAGAGGGGTGCATGCTAAAGGAAGAAGGGGATTCCAAACAGGGCATAAGACAAATGTTTGGAAGAATCTCTGGGCGCTACGACCTCATGAACAAGCTTATCACCATGGGGATGGAAGGGCGCTGGAAGAGACTTGTCGCTCGGCTTGCGGCTTCGCCGGGGCAGTCGATGCTTCTTGATGTGGGCGCAGGCACAGGCGGCATAGCTCTTGAGGCTAGACGCATTAACCCTTCCCTGGAGGTGATCGCACTTGA
>MNYJ01000045.1 GCA_001874005.1 Desulfobacteraceae bacterium CG2_30_51_40 | reverse complement strand
CTGTCGGCATTGACTTTCCCGTCCTTGTCAAAATGAACTGCTCGGATTTTTTGCCAGGGGGGCTGGAACTTTCAGAAGCCGTAGCCGTTTCAAGGCTTCTTGCCGAAGAAGGGGCTTGCGCGGTTGAGGTGAGCGGCGGGACCATTGTGTCAGGCGACCTTAGTCCCACCAGAGCCGGGATAACTTCAAAGGAAAAGGAGGCCTATTTCAGGGAGTCGGCTAAGGTTATCAAGGCGGAAGCCGGATTGAAAGTCATTCTTGTCGGCGGCGTGAGATCCCCGGACATTGCAGAAGAACTGATTAGTGACGGCTACTGCGACCTCATAAGCATGAGCAGACCCTTCATCCGTGAGCCCCATCTTGTAAAGAGATGGAAAAGCGGCGACACGAGGCGGGCGGCCTGCCTTTCAGACAACCTTTGCTTCGGCCCCGCACGCGCCGGAGAAGGCATCTACTGCGTGGTGGAGAAGAGAGCAGTGGAAAAAAACAGGACGGATGTTTCACGTGAAACATAAGAAACAGGATTAGGGATTTGTATGCTCCGAATAGGTTCTCTTCAATTGGACGGGCCTCTCGTAATGGCCCCCATGGCGGGCACCACGAATCTCCCCTTCAGGATCATCGCCAGAAAATGTGGCGCCTCCCTTGTCATGACCGAAATGGTCAGCGCGAAAGGACTTGTCCTGCGCCACAAAAAGACACTGGATTTTCTTTCAAGCGATCCGGACGAAAGGCCTCTTGGGGTTCAGATTTTCGGCTCCGACCCCGCCGTCATGGCGGAGGCCGCTGCAATGGCAGAGGAGAGTGGAGCCGACCTCATTGACATTAACATGGGTTGCCCAGTGCGGAAGGTCCTCAAGACAGGCGCGGGGGGAAGCCTCATGAGAGACCCTCATCTCGTTGAAAAGATCGTCTCCCGTATAAGGCGCAGTTGCGCCCTGCCCTTGACTGCCAAGGTAAGGACCGGCTTCAGCCCGCAGGAAGACTCTTTTGCGGATGTCCTGCGCGCCCTTGAAGCCGGTGGGGCAGACGCTGTCACCGTACACGCGCGTTACGTGCTTCAGGGCTTTTCAGGGTTGGCGGACTGGACCAGGATCGCGCAGGCAAAATCAACCGTAACAATGCCGGTAATAGGAAACGGCGATGTTACCGGAAGTATCATGGCGGCAGATATGATGAATTCAACAGGGTGCGACGGGGTAATGATAGGCCGTGCCGCCGCATCTAATCCATGGGTCTTCTCAGCCCTCGACCCATTTAATACGTCAAGTTGCGATATCTCCGCGGCAGAAAGAAGAAGGGCCGTTATTTACGAGCACTGCATCCTTCTTAAGAAATATATGGACAGCAGAAGGGTAGGATTTTTTATGAGAGGGGTGCTCCTGAGATATACGAAGGGTCTTACAGCGAGCACGGCCTTCAGAAACTCCATATCCTCTCTTAAGACCCCCGAAGAGCTTATGGAGGCCGCAGACAGGTATCTTTCCTCCCTTAAAGGAGCAAACTGATGAGGGTAAAGCTGGCCAAGAGTGCCGGGTTTTGCATGGGGGTCAGAAGGGCGATGGAGATCGTGCTTTCGCAGGCGAACAAGGGGAAGGGACCTATTTTCACTCTTGGTCCGCTGATACACAATAAGCAGGTCATGGATATGCTTAGATCCAAGGGCGTAACGACCGTTGAGGAGCCTTCGGGTCTCAGCCACGGCTCGATTATCATACGCGCCCACGGTATCTCACCGGAAAAACGCAGAGCCTTGAAGGAGACCGGCTTGCGTGTAATAGATGCAACCTGCCCCAAGGTTGTCCGTGTTCAGTCCCTTGTGCAATTCCACACCAAGAAGGGAGGTACGGCCATTATTGTTGGAGACCCCAAGCACGCCGAGGTTATCGGAATTGTGGGGTACAGCAGGGGGCCGGCCTATGTTGTCGGCACTCCTGATGAAATATATAGCCTTCCCCAGCTTCAAAAACCATTTGTAGTAGCCCAAACCACCCAGAACAAAGAGACCTTCAGGCGGATAGTTAGAAAAGTCACCGAAAGGTTCCCCGACGCGGTAGTGTTTGATACAATCTGCGATGCTACATCCAGCCGCCAGGCCGAAGTAAGGTCATTTTCTGGAAACGTTGACGGTCTTGTTGTCGTAGGAGGATATCACAGCGGAAATACCCGCAGGCTGATGGAGGTCGCAAGAGATGCAGGCATACCTGCCCAGCATGTTGAAACGGAGAAGGATCTCGACAGGAAGTATTTCGCGGAAATGGAGGTCGTAGGCCTCACAGCAGGCGCGTCCACCCCGAACTGGATGATTCGCTCAGTAGCTCGGGAACTGGAAGGAATAAAGGGAAAGCGCGAGAATTTTACCTGGAACGCGATCAGGAAGGCCAGCCGCTTCCTTCTCTTCAGTAATCTCCTCATATCGGCGGGGGCGGGGCTCCTCTGTCTGGCGGCAGAGGTTCTGACCGATAATCGCCCCAATTGGATTTTCCCGACAATCGCCTTCTGCTACATATACGCCATGCATGTTCTTAACATCCTGCTTGATAAGGGCGCGAGCGCCTACAATGACCCTCAGCGGGCGGCGTTTATAGCGGATCATAAAGCCTTTCTTCTAGCTCTAGGCGGTTTCTCAGTCGCCGCTGGACTGATAATATCATTTTTTCAAGGTGTCAACACCTTTGTCTTTGCAGCGGCCCTTACAGCTTCAGGGCTTGTGTACGGCCTGCCTCTGCTGCCTTCTTTCGGTAAGGCCGCGCGAAGCCGCCTGAGGATCAAGGACATACCGGGATCAAGGAGCCTTGCCGAATCACTGGGGACAGTTGCAGTCACAACCCTGCTTCCAAACATTGACAGGAAGGCCGATTCTCTGACGGCCATCGCCCTTGCTGGTTTCGCTCTATTCTTTCTGGCCTTTGCCAAGGCAGGCCTCTTTGAGATATTCAGGGTCCAGGGGGATCTTATCGTCGGCACCGAGAGTCTGCCGATTTCCATTGGTGAGAAAAGGACAGTTACCCTCTTGAAGGTAGCCCTTTTGGGCTCTGCTTGTACCCTGTCGGCAGGGCTGTTAACGGGTTTCCTGCCCAGATTTGCCCTGGCAATGACTGCACCGGTCGCTGCCATGTTTCTTTGTGTGCTCGCCTATGAGCGCAGATGGCTTTACCCCGGCCTTACCTTTGAAGCGGTCTCGGAGTTTCCGTTCTATCTTTCCGGATTTCTGGCCGTCGTTGCAGCCGTTTTATTCTGAGAGGTGTTAACAAATTGATGTCTCTACCGAAGGTCAACCTGCCACGTGCCTTTTTATGGTCTTATGCCGTCTGTCAGTGTCATAATTCCTACTTATAATCGCGCCTGTCTCCTCGAAAGGGCCGTCCGTTCGGTTATGGAACAGACTTTCCATGACCTTGAGCTTATAGTGGTTGACGATGGGTCAACGGATGCGACATACCATCTGCTAGAGAATGTGAGGCCTAGTGCTATCTATCTTCGGCATGACAAGAATCTGGGGGTGTCAGCGGCAAGAAATACTGGCATAAGGGCCGCCTCGGGAAGATTAATAGCCTTCCTGGACTCAGACGATCAGTGGCTGCCGGAAAAGATCTCCATTCAAATCAGGTTCTTTGAGGATAATCCTAGCGCCATGATATGCCAGTGTCAGGAATTCTGGCATAGAAACGGAAGGCGGGTCAATCCTCGCGTTAAGCACCTGAAGCCCTCAGGATTCATCTTCGAGAAGTCATTAGCCCTTTGTCTTGTAAGCCCTTCTGCCGTAATGATCCGGAAAGAACTCTTTGACAAAGTGGGACTTTTTGATGAGACCTTACCGGTTTGCGAAGACTATGATCTATGGCTGAGGGTAGCTGTGTCCCACCCTGTGTATCTCATAGATGAACACCTCCTGATCCGTCACGCCGGGCACGGGGATCAATTGTCTTCAAGCATCTTCGGGATGGATCGCTTCAGGATCAGAGCTATCCTGAACCTTTTAAGGGATTCCCCCCTCAAAGAAGAGCAGCGGCTTTCGGCGCTAGCCGAACTCAAGAAAAAATGTCTTGTTTACGGTAGAGGATGCCTGAAGAGACGCAGAAAAAAAGAGGGCGAATTCTACTTAGGGATTCATGACAGAATTATGGGAGACAAAAAAACAGCGGCAGTCTCCCTGATACTTGAGGAGACGGCCGCCATGGCATTTAGATGAAAATGCACCTTACCTCTATTTCTCCCCCTCGACGGGAGGCAGGGGTGATTTTCATCCTTTATAGTGCCCTGCCCGGGCATGGCCACTAGATAAACAGCAATAGAATCTACCCAGTTACTTTATCTGAATCTTTTTGCTCCTGGGCTCCTGCTTATGCGGTAATTCCAGAGTAAGCACTCCATTTTTGAAAACCGCTTCTATCTTGTCTTCTTCTACCTCCCCGGGAAGCCTGAAGCTCCTGGTAAATGAACCGTAAGAGCATTCCTTAAGGTAATAATTGGCTTCTTTTTCCTCTTTGGAACTCTCTTTCTTCCCTGTTATCGTTACAACCCCGTTGTCAACACTGATGTTGATATCCTCCTTGGTTATTCCCGGAAGCTCTGCGGTGAGAACGTATTTACCCTCTTTTTCATAGAAATTCATCGTGGGAGACCACTCCTCACCGAGGTCCCTCCTCCACTCGGGCCAGAGTCTGTCAAACCATACATCACCCCAACCCTCTTGGCCAAATGGTGTCATCCAGGAAGGTCTTCTACCCTTCTTTAAAGCTGGAACCGTCATGATGTGCCTCCTTTCTAATAGATATTACGATAAGTTGGGACATCCACAATGCCCATAAAAAAAATAAACATCGTAAAATCGAAGTCAATGGATATTATGGCCTTGAAAATCACCCCGGATGCCTCTGCACCGGTCTCTCCTGTGAACCAACGCCTCATTTTATCTGAGCAAAAACGTATCAATTTATTTGAGTGCCATAGGCGGCATGATACCTCTCTGCCGGCCTCTGAGATGCAAGGATATCTCATGTCGAATTTCGTCCTTGTTATATTAGGTGGCAGCGCTTTTGAGTGCACGCCCCCCTCCCTGGACGACAAGAGATCAAAAAAGATTTACCGTTAAGCAACTGACTTTCATGCCCGGGCAGGGCACAACAAACCATGAAAATGCCTCCAACCTATTGACCATTTTCATTTTTCGTTGTGCTCCATTTGGCACTGTAGCGGTTTATATGAAAATAGATAGTGTCCACCCGGAAATGAGATAGTTTCGTCGAGTTTAAGGCAGGCGATAATTTTAACAACAGGAATACATTGAAGTATTTCGAGGATTAAAATTTGAGCCCAACGCTTAAATCGGTAAAAATAGCCATTTACGGATGGGCGCTAGATTCTCATAGCGGCGAAGCCTGTCCCGAGCCTCGATCCGGGAGCCGCTATTCAGTCCTTGTTCCGGCCTTCGACGCAATGACGACCTGGATTCCGGATCGCCTCCGAAATGACATGCGGCATTTTCATGCTTCGTTGCGCCCCTTTCAGGGCATGGCGGTTCATATGAAAAAGCCCCTTCCCTTTACTGTCGAAACGTCGGGATGGAGCGGCATTATTCCCTCCCCCTCGACGTGGGAGGGATGGGTGGGGGTGATTTTCATCCTTCGTTGTGCCCCAATAGGGCATGGGGGTTAGTGCGGTTAAAATTACAGGCCCGCCTGCGACTCGACGAAACTCTCTTTTATGGATGTGCACTATCTATTTTCATATAAATGGCATATTCTTGGAAATTGCTATAGTGCAGCACCAATGGCTTACTGCCAAAAGGAGGAAAAAATCCCCACACCTTCCACCCCCCTTCGGTAAATGGGGGTTCTCACATGAAGTTTTAAGGAGTTGAGAAATGCCTTATGCGTGGATTTGGTTTTCTCTTGCAGGCTATCTGCTCGGATCTGTTCCCTTTGGGAAGATCATAGCCAGGCTCGTCTCCGGCGTTGACATCTCCAAGGAAGGAAGCGGGAACATAGGTGCCACCAATGTAAGCCGCGTCGTCGGTCTCTCGTGGGGAATCATCACACTCATCCTGGATGTATCCAAGGGGATCCTGCCGGTTGTCCTTTACATGAGATACTGCGGGGAGGGATCATGGCCCATGATGCTCAATGCGCTTGCACCTGTCGTGGGACATCAGTTTTCGATATTTGCCGCCCTCAGGGGAGGGAAAGGAGTCGCAACCGCAATCGGCGTATGGATTGTCCTGGCTCCGATATCTCTTATTACCGCCCTTGGCGTCTTTGCAGCCGCAGCCGCAATTTGGCGCTACGTCTCCCTTGCAAGCCTCGCCTTCTCCCTTGCCTTACCGATCGTCCTGCTCATTTCAGGAAACGGCCCGCATCTTGTTGCGACATCTGTCGTAACTGCAGTTCTGATACTCATTAAGCATAAAGACAATATCGAACGTATCAGCAACGGAACTGAGCCCAGGTGGGGTCGAGGAAATCAGGAAAGGCGCTGAATGAGCCGATCCAGTTCCTCATTTGAAAAGTAGTGTATGATTACCCTCCCACCTTTGCTTTTTCTAAGGATTTCAACCTTTGTCCCAAGGCTTCGTTTCATTTGATCCGCAAGTGACCTGAAATAAACGGCGTCGGAGTCAGGCGCCATAATATGCGACTTCCCCGAAGTGACAGACCTTGCCAGCGACTCAGCCTGCCTAACGGAAAGCCCTTTGCTGACTATAAGATCCCTGATCCGGTTCTGGGCTGCAGCATTCTTTATCCCCGCAAGGACCCTTGCGTGTCCCGCGCTCAGCCTTCCTTCAACCACATCTTTCTGCATCGTCTGGGGCAAAGAAAGTATCCTGATGATATTTGCCACAGAGGATCTGTCTTTACCTACCTTCTTGGATATGGTCTCCTGGGTCTCGCCCAGCTCCTCGATCATCCTTCTGTATGCCAGGGCCTCCTCAACGACATTCAAGTCCTTCCTGTGAATATTTTCAAGCAAGGCGAGTTCAAGGAGTTCTGCTCCGGCGGCATCCCTTATGACGACCGGAACCCTTTCAAGACCTGCCCTCTGAGCCGCACGCCACCTTCGCTCCCCGGCAATGAGTTGATATCCACTTTTAGTCTTGGCAACAAGAAGAGGTGTCAGAATGCCCTTTTCCCTGATTGACTGAGCCATGGTCTCGAGATCACCATCCGAGAAATCGAGCCTTGGTTGGTAGGGATTAGGCTCTATCGCCTCGACCGGGCACTGGTAAAACCTGCCTGACCCATCCTCGAGATCGAAGGCATCAGGTATAAGTGCATCCAGGCCCTTACCTAAAGCCATTCTCTTTGTCATCCCCGCTATCCTTCCTCTTGATAAGCTCCTGAGCGAGGGCAAGATAGCTCTGAGCTCCCCGGCACCCGATATCGTACAGGATTACAGGCTTGCCGTGGCTTGGAGCCTCACTCAGCTTAACATTTCTGGGTATAACCGTGCTTAGAACCTTATCGCTAAAATGACTCCTCACATCCTGCGCGACCTGATGGGCGAGGTTGTTTCGTATGTCATACATGGTCAGCAGTATGCCCTCAAGTGCAAGGAAAGGATTCAGCCTCTTCTTAACCGCCTTGACTGTTCTCAGGAGCTGAGAGAGTCCCTCGAGGGCATAATATTCACACTGAAGAGGTACGAGGACAGAGTTGGCAGCCGTCAAAGCATTTATGGTAAGAAAGCCGAGAGACGGAGGGCAATCAATTATTATGAACTCATATCCCTCCTTCAGTCCGTTCAGTGCCCTCTTGAGCAGAAATTCCTTTCCTTCCATGGAAGCCATCTCGACCTCGGCACCAACCATGTCACCCGTGGCACCAAGCACATGCAGGCCATTCATACATGTTTCTACAACCGCCTTTCCGGGATTCAGGGAATCAACCAGCACTTCATACAGCCCGGCCCGCAGGGATGCCCTGCTCACTCCCGCACCGGTTGTGGCGTTTCCCTGAGGATCGCAGTCAACAAGAAGGCATCTCCTTTCAGCGGCTGCGAGAGAGGCGGCCAGATTGACCGCCGTCGTCGTCTTTCCCACACCGCCCTTCTGGTTTGCTATCGAGATGATGCGTCCCATTGAAACTCCTTAACCGGGGATAAAGCTCATACTTGATAACACAAATCACAAACCGTGCAAAGGGTAAACCATGTTTCACGTGAAACATCTGGAAAAACCAAGCACAGAAGGGTCACTCCGATCCATGAACCTCTGAACTTTGAACCTGAGTAGTATGTTTATGCGTCCCCCACCAGGCGTTGCCTCATTCATCATTTTGCAATAAACATTCATAATACCCCCACACGGTATCCCTCGGTCCACATGCCTGCAGCCGCTAACGGTCATGCCAGGGCATGGCACAATGAAATAGGAAAGTAGTCAATAGATTGACGCCATTTTCATCTGTCCTTGTTCTCACCCCGCGCGTAGAGGTTCTCGGATTAACACGCTCCACTTGACATGCACCGAAACGCCGCCTAAAGTCTGACGCAACCCCGGGCAGAGAAAGAAAGGAGCTTATGATGACAAACGGTTATATCGAACTTGACCATGGAAGCGGAGGCATTGCCTCAAATGAACTCATATCATCCATGATCATCGGCCGCCTGGATAACGAATTTTTGCGTTTAATGGAAGACAGTGCCGTTATGGATCTCCCGGGGACAAGAATTGCCTTTACAACAGACTCCTATGTGGTCGATCCTATCTTTTTCCCTGGAGGAGACATAGGTTCTCTGGCAGTTCACGGTACAGTCAACGACCTTTCCATGAGAGGTGCCATCCCCAGGTACCTCACACTCTCTCTTATCCTCGAGGAAGGTCTCCCCATGGATCATCTGAAAAGAATAATTGATTCGGCGGCAGACGCTGCGGGCCATGCGGAGGTCATTGTGGTCGCGGGAGACACCAAGGTCGTTCCCCGCGGGCATGCAGATAAAATATTCATAAACACTTCAGGCATCGGTATCGTGCCGCCCGGAATAAGCGTCAGCACCCATGATGCAAGACCGGGCGATGTCATCCTGGTAAACGGGAATATAGGAGACCACGGGATGGCCATCCTTGCCTGCCGGGAGGGGCTTTCCTTTACCTCCCCCATCAAAAGCGACTCCGCCCCTCTCAACAGTCTTGTCTCAACATTACTCAAGGCTGCTCCGAACTCCGTGCATTGCCTAAGGGATCCGACAAGGGGGGGAGTCGCAACAGCCCTCAATGAAATCGCCATCAACTCGGGTGTAACAGCACTGATCGAAGAGGATTGCCTCCCTTTTACTGCTTCCGTCAAGTCCGCCTCCGAGATGCTCGGGCTTGATCCGCTTTATGCGGCCAATGAAGGAAAGGTCCTTGTTTTCGCTTCAGCAGACGAGGCCCCTCAAATCCTTACGGCCATGAAAGGCCATCGTCTCGGAAAGGCCGCGCAGATCATAGGCAGGGTGACAGCAAGGAGTGCTGCGCCGGTGTTCATTAAGACAAGGGTAGGGGGGACCAGAATCCTGCCGATGCTAACAGGTGAGCAGCTACCACGAATATGTTAGCTACGACCTAAAAAACAACTGCATCAGCTCAATAATTGGGGGGATGGCTTTGCGCAGACCAGGACATGCAAACCGGGAATTAGCTTCTGCAGGTGCACCTTCAGGTGCACGGTTCCCGTGCGGCTAAAGCCGCACCTACCCCGGATTTTTTGAGCTGATACAAAACAACCAATTTTTTCAGGCTGAGGAAAAATACACCGCGCTGTTCCATCGAGATCGGTATCGTGGTCGCAATCGAAGTCGAGAAGAGCAGACCGGGCTTTAAGAGACGATACCGATTCCGACCCCGAAAAAGCTTTGGAAACAGAAAATAGATTTAAAGAGGATGTTCATCCCCACGGGCTGCACAAATCGCGTGATGACAGTTTACCGTGAAAATACACCCTCCACCCCGACCCTCCCCCGCGCGGGGGGAGGGAAATCCTTGGCCTCGTAAAGTGTAGAGTCGGGGGAGGATTTTCATTTGCGGGGGCGACAAAATTCTTTTGCCATGAGCGTTTGATTATCACAACCATGACCGAAGCCGGCAAGCATGCAGAAGTTACAAGGGATAAGTAAAAGCCCCCTGACGGGTTTTGCTGGACAGCCTGTCAGGGGGGTTAATGTGTTTTTCCAGACTCAGACCGATCAAGCTATCCAGAAGGCCGGGGAAACTCATTCCGGCTGCCCTTGCAGCCAGAGGAAACAGGCTGTTTTCAGTCATGCCCGGTATGGTATTTGTTTCAAGCACATAAATGCAATCCCCCTTTACAATCATATCCGTACGGCTCCATACAGAGCAGCCCAGGGCACGATGAGCCCTTGCACCGCATGAAGATGCCTTCCCGGCGAGGGGTTCATCGAGTTCGGCCGGACATCGCTCAATGGTAGCCCCCGGTGTGTATTTTGCCTTATAGTCAAAAAAATTCCCATTTTGCGGAATTATCTCTATAAGTGGAAGGGTTTCCTGGACATCGTTACCCATCACACAACAGGTTATCTCACGCCCCTCTATAAATTCCTCTATTATAATATCCCGCTCGCATTCAAACGCCCCGGCTATACCTCTGGATAACGCGTCCTTATCCGTGCATATCGAAATGCCTATGCTTGAACCTTCCGAGGCAGGCTTTACAACTACGGGAAGACCCAGCTCCGCAGAGATACCTTCGTAACTCCACTCCACTCCCCTTGCCAGCCGAACGGCACGAGGAACAAGGAGACCGGCCGCACGATATATATCCTTGGATATACCTTTATGCAGAGCCACGGCACTTGCGAGTACATCCGAACCGACGTAAGGTACCCTCAATATGTTAAGTAATCCCTGGATCGAACCGTCTTCGCCAAGTCTTCCGTGTAGGAGATTAAAAACAATGTCTATGCCTACAGATTCCCGAATCAAGCTCGATATATCTGAGGCAGGGTCAAAAAATTTCATATTATACTTTTTTTTATTTAAAGCGTTAAAAACAGCAAATCCGCTTTTTATGGAAATATCTCTTTCTCTTGACCAACCACCTGCCAAAACTAATACATTCATCTTTTTCAATTGAGTTCTTCCATCCTTCCATCAATGAAAACTTCATGGCGGCCTATATTACTACCGGCCGGCCTATACCTGCAATTATTTCGTAAGCCCCCCTGAGGCCCAATTGTGACGGGATCGGAAAATTTTAGCTATTCATAAACAAAAAACTTACAAATTGCCCGAAAAGGAGAGAATGGACGACTTCGACCTTGCTGACTGGGGACACTCATAAAATTCGTCAGCCGCTAACTGTTCAAAAGGGCGCCCGAACTGCCGATGAAGATTTGATCATGATTACATAAAGTTAGCCCTTTGTCTCTAAAATCCAAGCAGTTCCTTATTGTTACAAACCAAATCAAACCCCATCCGCCGTAAGTTATTCTCACGGGAAACGGCCTTTGACACACAGTGATTCTTTACTGTAAAAGTGCCTCCTATCTTTTTGGCTATCCGCCAAGGCATGGTTGATGAGTCCTTGGCTACCCTTTCAAAATAACCGTTCTATAGCGTATGCTTCTAGGAGAGCCAAATGAATATCCTTTGGGAAGATATAAAGACACGGCTCAGAGATGAGCTGCCAAAGAGCACTTACTCCCTATGGATAGATCCCCTTACCGTGCATAAGAGTGACGATGCGCATCTGGTCCTGAGCTGTCCAAACCAGTTCACAAGGGCCTGGGTGGCGGAAAATTACGTCAATTTGATCAAAGAGAGACTAAAGGGGGCCGGGCTGGAATCTTTCGACATCACCCTTGAGGTGCAGACTCGCAAAAAGGCACCCGACCAGCCGGCGGAGCCCGTCTTCAAACCGGTGCAGTTACCTCTTCCCAACTTCAGCCCGAGTAACGGAGGCAGGCTTCTCCTTCACCGGGATTTCACCTTTGACCAGTTTGTAGTCGGCCGCAGCAACGAATTTGCATATTCCGCTTCGATGGCCTTCGCCATGGAATCTCAGAGTTCCTGCCGGACCATATTCATGCTTTCCGATACCGGACTCGGTAAAACTCACTTATCCCATGCAGCCGGACATCTCATATTAAACAGCAGGCCGGAGACGAGGCTTTTCTATATCACTGCAGAGGATTTCACAAATGAGATGATCTCCTCTCTGAAGAGCAGCCGCATTGAGCAGTTCAAGGAAAAATACAGACGAGCTTGTGACGTGCTGCTCCTGGAAGAGGTTCACTTCCTCAGTGGCAAGGACAAGATTCAGGCCGAGCTGGCTTACACCTTGGACGCCTTGGCCAACGACAACAAAAAGATCATGTTTACCAGCCCCCTGCCGCCCGGCGATATCCCCGGTCTGTCAAAAGAGCTTTCCTCAAGACTGACAGGGGGGCTTTTGGCACAAATTGAAAGACCCGATAAGGCTACAAGGATTGACATACTTCTCAGAAAGGCTGAGAAACTCAAGTTGTCTCTCTCCGAGGAGATAGTCGATCTGCTGGCCACTCGTATCGAGGGAGACGTCAGAAAGCTTGAAAGCGCTCTTAAGTGCCTGAAGGCCCGTGCAGATCTTCTAGGAGACTGCGTTGATCTTGATCTTGCAAAGGATGTCCTCGGTTGTCTAATCCCTAGAGCTGTCGCCACCTCCCCTGACGACATCAGGGAAATAGTTTGCACCTACTTCAAGCTGGAGCCGGACCAACTCCGTTCCAGGTCGAGAAAGAAAATCCACTCCCTTCCAAGAAACATTTACGTCTATCTATGCCGCAGGCACACGGATGAGTCAGTGGAGTCCATTGCCAGGACCATTGACAGGAGCCACTCAGCAGTTATATACGCAACGGAGCTGATCGCACACAGGATGAAGAGCGACCGGAAGCTGAAACAGCAGATTGAATTTCTGACTGAAAGAATCAGGGCTACTGAAAAATGATCCGGGAGCGCATCATCCCCTGGAAGAACCTCTGTCTGTCAGCAGTCCTGGCCTGCGCAGGCGCTGTCGCCGCCTATCTTTTATTCTTGAGCGCCGCCAGTTTCTGGATTGGTCTGAAAAGTCACGGAGCACCCGGTCGGATCATGCCCATAGCGGCAGGTGGGATTATCTTCCTGGCAACCCTTCTTCTCTTTATCAGGACCGCACGTATAGTTGTTTCAAGGATGAAGCCTAAAGGACCTTCGCCTTTGTAGTAGTTCTATTGGAGATCGGAGCCGGGTTCCCCCCTGCAACCTGAGAAGTATGACCGCAGAAATATCTCCTCCTTAGGAGAAAGGTTGAACCTGCTTGATGCGTCATCTATCAAATTCATCATCTGATCAATGTCTTCTCCGCTACGCATCTCTGAAATCCATTTGACTGCCTGCCTTATCGCTTCGCCCTGCGGCATGATGGTACCCATCTATAGCTCCTTTCAAACATACCTAGTGTCCATCCGGAAATGGCTATTTTCACCGATTTCGGCGTTGGGCTCAAATTTTAATCCTCGAAATACGTCAATGTATTCCTGTGGTTAAAATTATCGCCCGCCTTGAACTCGACGAAACTATCTCATTTCCGGAGGGACACTATCTCTATTATCTCAAACTGCCATCTCTGAATAGTGGATTACTAACATAATCTTTACCTATTTCTGATGCCATGCTAACTTAATAACTTAATAGTGTTTACTATTCTTATCATAATAGCAAACCAATGGAGATTCAATTCTATCATGCCCAGGGAAACTATCCTAGTTGTTGACGATGAAGAAGACATCCTAGAGCTTGTTGATCACACCCTGTCACGGGGTGGACTCAAGGTGATTCGTGCAAAGGAAGGCGAAGAGGCGCTCGATTTTGTACGGAAAGAAAAACCTTCGGCAGTGCTTCTCGATTTGATGCTTCCCGGAATGGACGGACTTACGGTGGCAAGATTGATTAAGGGGGATCAAATGACCAGGAACATCCCCATAATAATGCTCACTGCACGGGGAGAAGAGCCTGATATCGTAATAGGGCTTGAGATCGGCGCGGATGATTACGTTACAAAGCCGTTCAGTCCCCGCGTTCTTCTGGCAAGGGTAAAGGCCGTCCTGCGCAGACGCTCCAGTGAAGAACCGGAGACACTGAAACCCATATCAGTTCACAACATCGTGATAGACCCCGGCAGGCATCAAGTCACTGTTGATGACAAGATCATGCAGCTCACATTCACCGAATTTGCCATCTTGCAATTTCTGGCCAAGCGCCCAGGTTGGGTCTTCACACGTTCTCAGATAGTGGATGCGGTTAAGGGGGATGATTATTTTGTAACCGACCGTGCAGTTGACGTTCAGATTGTAGGCCTAAGAAAGAAACTCGGAGAGGCGGGGTCGCTTATAGAGACGGTTAGGGGTGTGGGCTACAGGCTCAGGGAGTGAGAAATGCCATTTAGAAAAAGGCTGATATGGCAGATCTATTTTTCCTATTTAATTGTAATCATAGGATCATTTAGTATCATTACCTGGCAGGCCGTTAAAACCATCAGGCAGTCCTTTCTCAATCAACTCATGAATGAACTCAAGAGCAAGGCATACTTATCGGAGATGGTTTTAAAACCATTTATTGACCCGCTTAACGAAACTGAATTGTTAAACGCCTGCAGGGAGTTTGGAATAAGAAGCGGGGCTAGAATAACGGTTGTGCTCCCGCGTGGAAGGGTTGTTGCCGATTCCTTGAGTGACCCCGGGATCATGGATAATCACTCAGACCGAGTGGAAATCGCAGCGGCAATCAGAGGGGAGATCGGAGCCGCAGAGAGACCAAGCCCTACCATGCAAGAGAAGATGCTCTATCTTGCCGTGCCGGTACGAAAAAACCAGGAGACCATAGCCGTTATAAGAGCTGCCTCCCCGATGACTGCGGCAGATGATGCCTTAAGGCAATTAATATTCAAGTTCACGACATTGGCTTTCCTTACCGCGCTGGGCGCAGCTATTTTGAGCTATTTTGTCTCTCTCAGGATAACCAGACCCGTAGAGGATATTGCCCAATGGGTACGTCTTCTTGCCAGAGGGGACTTAGGTATCCGTCTGAGGACTTTCTATCCCAATGAAATGGGAGCGCTTGCAGTTGCCGTTAACGACATGGCCGGGCAGTTGAAAAGCAGGATAGACACCATTCTGATGCAGCGCAACGAGATGGCGGCGGTTCTCTCAAGCATAACTGAGGGAATCGTCGCAGTGGATAGAGAAGAGAAAATTATAAGGATGAACAATGCCGCAGCCGCGATACTCGGATGCAGTGTTGCAGCTACTCTCGGACGAAGCATCCAGGAAACCGTAAGAAGCACCCCTATACATAAACTGGTCAAAGAGGCCCTGGAAAAACACAAACTGGTCGAAATGCAGATCACCCTTCCGGGTGAGCATGACCGCCACCTCAACGTCAGGGCAACCATGCTAAAGGATCAGACCGGCTCCGAGCGTGGAGTAGTCCTTGCCTTAACCGACATAACGGCCATTAAGCGTCTTGAGCGGGTCAGAAAAGATTTCGTGGCAAACGTTTCCCACGAGATAAAAACTCCGATAACCGCGATCAAGGGATTTGTCGAGACCCTCCAAGAAGGCGGCATTGATGACCCGTCACAAACCGCAAAATTTCTCTCCATCATAGAAAGACAGGTAACGAGGCTTGAGGCCATAATCGAGGATCTCCTTATCCTGTCACGTCTCGAACAGGAATCTGACCAGGGAAGCTTACGCCTCCAAAAATCCTCCCTTAAAGAGGTAATATCCTCAGCCCTCCAGGCCTGTGAGGCAATGTCCATGGAAAAAGATATAACTCTCAAGGCCGCCTTTCAGGAAGAGTTGTTCCTTAGCATGGATGCTTCTCTGTTCGAACAAGCCCTTGTCAATCTCCTGGATAATGCCATCAAATACAGCGACAGAGGAAAGGATATCCGAATAGATGCCGGTCGCATTGAAAATGAAGCAGTAATAAGTGTTATTGATGAGGGATGTGGCATACCCAGAGAACACCTCCCCCGTATATTCGAGAGATTCTACCGGGTTGATAAGGCAAGAAGCAGAGAAAGCGGAGGCACCGGGCTCGGCCTGGCGATTGTCAAACACATTGTACAGGCCCATTCCGGCAGAATCTCAGTTGAAAGCATCCCAGGGAAAGGCAGCACCTTCAGGATACATTTGCCTGTTTCGGAATAGGTGAATTAAACATCATGCCGAACCACTAACAGGCCCGTTGAATAACGCCAACCTGCCTCTTTTTGCTCATCATCCTTTGTCACTGCGGCCAAGCCTATGTACAACTCATTCCTCACTCTGTCAGGAGGCCCCACACCATCCTACCTGGAAATCATTGCTCTCATCATATCGGTTGCATTCTGGGCATGATCGGCTATTGAGCCTATAATTTCTACAAGCCTTATAAGATAATAGACCTGGATTGCGTC
>MNYJ01000073.1 GCA_001874005.1 Desulfobacteraceae bacterium CG2_30_51_40 | reverse complement strand
ATGACAGTAGCGCTGTCTATCTGTTGATATCGAGGTAATATTTACCGTGAAAATACACCCCCACCCCAACCCTCCCCCGCGCGGGGGGAGGGAAATCCTCGACCTCGCAAAGTGTAAAGCCGCAGGAGGATTTTCATTAGCGGGGGCGACAAAATATTGCTGTCATGAGCGTTTACCGTTGCTAATCGGTTTGAAAAATCATTGTTTATATAAAAATTCCCCTTCCCTTTATCCCTCCTCCTATACCGTAGAAACGTCCGGATTCAGCGCCATTATTCCTTCCCCCTCGACGGGGGAGGGAGCGGTGGGGGTGATTTTCATGCTTCGTTGCACCCCTTTCAGGGGATGGCGATTTATATGAAAATGCTTCCAACCTATTGACCATTTTCATCTTTCATTGTGCCCTACATGGGCATGAGGGTTAGTCGAATTCAAATCCAGCCAGATAACCATCGAGCTTCTGCCTGTCCTCATCTTTCAATTCCGGACACTGCTCGGGCCCCCTTCCGCCTTCCACGACCTGAGCCGCAAATACCATGCATGTTGGAAGCCCGCACTTCCTGCAGTTTGTCCTGGGTAAGAGTTTAAGGATTTCAATAAGCTTTGGCTTGGTCTTTCCTTTGTAGGAAGGCGTTATGGAATCTCTCTTTTCCCAGGCGTCATTTATCTCGTTTCTAAGCCATTCGAGAATGCGATCGGCTTCCTCTGCATCCCGAAGGGCGTTTACCGCTATCTCTTTGGCGCCGACCTTGATAATCTTTCCCTGGTGGTGAAACATTACCTGAGGCGGATCCATGAAAAACTGGGTGCCTCCCAAAACGCTATTTAGATAGGGGAGAGCCTCCCGAACATCATCGTTGAGACTTGCTATGCAATGAACCGATTGAAAGCTCGGATTGCACTCAGGCCTGAAGATTTCTTTCTTACTGAACCCGGAAAGCAACATCTCTAAACCTCCTTCACAATGCCTGCTGCTGCGCCCGCATCCCCCTGTCCAAGGAGGGTAATGATCTCCCGCGAGCATCACCTGCCCCTTGGATTTGTCTCCCGGCAGCGGCCGAGGGTGCATGCCCCGGTTGCCTTTTTGATATCCTCCAATGTTACCGCGCCTCCCCTCTTCGCTGAGAGAATATCACCTTTCGTCACCCCGGAGCAGTAACATACGAGTTCGCTTTCGGGGGCGTCGGAGATATCTTCGGTAAAGAGGATTAGGGAGCGGTTGGAGCCGAATTTCTGTTTATTATCTAGTGCCCATCCGGAAATGGCTATTTTCACCGATTTCGGCGTTGGGCTCAAATTTTAATCCTCGAAATACGTCAATGTATTCCTGTGGTTAAAATTATCGCCCGCCTTGAACTCGACGAAACTATCTCATTTCCGGATGGACACTATCTAACAGCATGAGCAGCCGCATGAAGCCTTGGCCGAGTTGCCGTTAGATCCGGGGCCATCTGAAACCACTCTTTTAACGGCGTTTTTAACCTTTTCTATATCAGTTCTTTCGAGCTTGAAATTCTTGTTTTTTTCAATTCCTTCATCTGTCAGGACAAGATAACTGCTGGGCGAAATCTCCGCGTGCTCAAGCATCGCCTTGGCGCATCCGACCGAGCAGCCGTCTATGGCTACCATGGCCGGAACATCTTTGGCTGACTGAACAAAACCTGAAAGATGCCCTCCTATACCGGCAAGGCAAAACATCTTTCCGAAGCCCTCCTGCGTAAGCTCAGCGGCTGCCTGATTGGCGAGCTGCCCCACATTGGATCCGCCGGAACACGAGAGAATCATCAGATCTGGTCCTCCATTGCAACAACTGTCAGACATATTCATCCTCCGTTATGACTAGGATTATTATAAGCCCAGCAAGCCTTCGCAAGGTTTTTTATTCGGAGGCAAAGGGGCTTATATTGCTGGAAAGAAATATAGTGAGAGAGGTAAGCCTTGTCAAAGAGAAATATTATGCTCCGACATATTCCTCCAAGATAATTGCCTGGGCCAAAAAAGCCCTTTAATCCATCGCGGCGTATTCGATGTAAATGCTTACCGTCCTGTTCAGCGCCCTGCCTTCGGGAAGGGCATTATCATAAAGTGGATCATAGGGCCCGACACCCGTAACCGTTATTGCCTCTGCCGGTTTCATGCCAAGCTTTTTCAACTGTGAATGAACCGCTTTGGCCCTGCGCTCCGACAGGGCGAGATTCACCTCCTCGGGACCGGTGGTGTCCGTATGACCTATTATCTTGACCTCGGCCCCGGGGAGCGAATTGAACCTTCCCACTACGCGCTCCGATAACACCCTGTTTCTTCCAGATATCTTGTCGCTTCCAAAGTCAAAGAGTATAAGGGCATAGCTCTCCTGAACCCTGTATCCTATTTTCTGAGCTTTTCGGCTCTCGGTTGCAGTGAAGTTGACATTGCACCTTGCGGCGGCGCTGTGTTTGTATATGTTTCCCTTTCTGTCAACAAGTTCAACATCCGCCACTATTGCCTTCTGGGCCGCTATCTTTTTGAGGCCCAGCTCTTTCAGATTCAGGATCAGATTATCGGGCGGATCACCTGCGCCTGATAGCGATGTAAAGCCGGTTCCATCCTCTCCGTTTATAGCGATCTTCCACCTTTCTATGCCGTAGCCGGCGGCCATTTGAGGAATGACCTTAATCTCCTTTGAAGGCGAGACATATTCCACATAAGTGCTTGCTATGCTGTCCAGGATTTCAGGAAAATCAGAGAGAATCTCAACCCTCCTGTTTTCGGCCCTGCCTTCTTCGTGCCTGCTTGGGCTGGGAAAAGCGGGAAGTCCTCTTGCCTCGATGGTGATCCTGGAGGGCGCAATACCCCAAACGACCTCAAGATAATCTTTCACAGCCGAGGCACGCTCCCTTGATATATCCACCCTGCCCTTTTCCTCCAGAGAATCGGCGTTGCACCCTACTACCCTGATGGATGCCTGAGGGTTCGCCTTAAGCCGCTTACCCATTATATTGAGCAGATGCCGGTGTTTTTCCATGGCTCCCTCTATTTTGTCAAAAGAAAAGGACCGGGTTTCCGCGCGGTCTTTGAAAAGGATGTAGCGGTCAGGTATTCGGCTTTGACCCTCTCCAAAGAATACATAGTTAAGCATGGGAGAACTCTCTATCGTGGTGATCTCCTCAACGGTGATCTCCGAGGGCTCAAACGCGGCGGCTGCGGCCGGGGCTTCTATGAAGTTCTTGACCGCTTCGTTTCTCGAAGATGAAATCTCAATAACAGGCGCCGGCGCTTCAAATATATCATCGTTACCATCGGTTATTTTGATCCTGGCATCAAGCTCCGGCAGATAAACCAATTGGTCCCATCCCAGGTCAGCAAGGGCAAAGAGGTAAAAGGACTGCAAGTCGCCGGTGCCCTTTTGTGTGGCAAGAACCCTCTCCTCTGCCCTGATTGATATCTCCCAGGCCGAAATCCCGTTGGGCGCAGCCACCTTGGGTCTTACTTCAAGGACGTCCGCGCCGTTTTTCTCACGCACGCTCAGAGCGGGCATCGCTACGGCCTGTCCGCCTGATTCGATGGTAATTTCCACCCTCTGATTCTCAGCCGGACCCTCCAGAAGCACCTCCTGGGCGGGATTCTGCGGCAGGCCCCTAGCCTCTATTCTCAAACGGGCGGGGTCTATTTCCCAGATGTCTTTCAGATAAGCCCTTATTGCTTCGGCCCGGGCAAGAGAAAGTGACTCCATACCCTTTTCATATTTTTCTCCCGATGTGCATCCCACAATACGCAGGCTGTAAGAAGGATTCTTCCTCAGGAGGCTGCCGACAATATTTAATGTATTAAGATGACGATCTTTAAGATTTTTTATGGCTTTTTCATCAAAAAAGGCCGTATGGGCCTTGGTGGGAAAAACCTTATACATGGATGGAAGGTCGCTTTTACCGGGGCCGAAAAAGACATAGAGAGGAAGCAGCGTCCCGTCAAGCAGCGTCAGGGCCTCAAGCTCTATTTTTGCCGGCTCCACGGATAACTCCCCTGTGGGAGGATCCGATAGCCTGTAGTTTACGACATAGCGCTGAAGCAATGTCGAGGAGAAGGCCTTGAATATCGGTACCAGCTCTGCCGCCGACCGGGCCTTCCAGATGGATCCCCCAAGCCGACCGGTCAGGTCGGTCAGAAACGGATCGGTGCTCTCCTGCGGCATATAGTCAACCGCGAAAGCGGAGAGTTCCGCCGATTCTTCAAGCATCCTAAACACATCCTCTTTTCCCATCTTGCTGTTGATATCTTCACCATCTGAAAAAACCATCAAAAACTTATTCTGCTTTTCAGAAGCCTCTCCAGCAAGATTTATCCCTGCAGCAAGTGCCTCATACAGATAGGTGCTGTCTGTCAGGCCCTTGCCATAACCGGCCTTTATAAAGTTCATAAGGGCGTTTTTGTCATTTGACCGGAAGGTCTTTACATGGAGGGGGCGTCCATCAAGAGCCATTTCTGATTTATTACTGAAAATAACCAGATAAACGTCGTCAATTGGCCTGAGCAGGCCGAAAAACTCCTTCAAAGCGGAAAGCAAAGGCTCTACAGCCTGCCTTTGCTTCATGGAATAAGAATTATCAAACACCATGAAGAGGTTAAGCGGAACTTCTTTATTTATCTCAAGTGGTTCTACTGAGATGATCTTTGCGCGCTTAAGCCCTGAGGTCAACTGAAGGTCCTGGGGAATTATTCCTTTGATCGGATTTCCCTGAGAATCCTTGACTGAGAGAAGAATCTTGTTTTCTTCAAGGTACTGGTATGTTGCTGTGGCATCTCCACCCGTAAAGGTAACCTTGAGGTCTTCCGCCCCTGCAATTGAGGCAAGGGAAAAAAATGACAGCAATAATAAACCTGGAAGAGTTTTTTTCATGACGACCTCCTTGAAAATAGGACGGGTTATTAGGATTTTCTCACACATTCGAATGTAGGTAAGCGGCCCTGAGGTGTCAAGTCCTAATAGGCCCTTGCTTTATGCACCAAGAAAATGAAAGGGGTGATCCGAGCGCCGGGCAGCTCTATTGCGACCCGCTGATAAATCAGTAGTCATGTTGACAGGTAAAGGAGAAGGATGTTAACTTCCTTAATATTTACCGTGAAAATACACCCCTCCACCCCGACCCCGAAAGAAGATTGGAATAGAGAAGAGATGGAAAGGGGGATTTTCATCTGCTGAGGTAATGTAAATAGCGTCATGGGCGTTTGGCGGGGCGATGACGACGAGGCAAGAAAGCAAATGGAAGGAAGATTTTTTAAGGTCAAGACTACGGAGCAGGTAATATCCATTCTGGAGGGCTTCCATTCGCTTGACGAGGAGTTTGTGGCTCTGGAGCAGGCCCTAGGAAGGGTTTTGAGCAGGGACATGTTTTCTCCCGAGGATTTGCCTTCGTTTTCGAGGTCCTCTGTGGATGGTTTCGCCGTTCGGGCTAAAGATACATTCGGGGCAACAGAGGCCATGCCTTCTTTGTGTGAGATAACGGGAGAAGTATTGATGGGAGAGGCGCCTGAGGGTATGGTCTGGTCGGGCGCCGCTTGGAAGATACCTACGGGAGGAATGCTCCCGGAAGGCGCCGACGCTGTGGTCATGCTTGAGCATTCGCACAGATTGGACGCAAGGACTATCGAGATATCCCGCCCCGTCTCTCCACTTGAAAACATTATATTGCCGGGGGATGACTTCTCAAAGGGTTCCCTGGTATTGGAGAAAGGGAAGAGGCTGAGGAGCCAGGACCTTGGAGTGCTGGCCGGCGTGGGGTTTTTGAGGGTCCCGGTTGTAAGAAGGCCCAGGGTGGCGGTGATCTCAACAGGTGATGAGATAGTCCCTATCGGCAAGACTCCGGGGCCTGGCCAGGTTCGTGACATAAACGGGATAACCCTTTGCTCCTTTTGTCTTAGCTCGGGGGCTGAACCTATTACAATGGGCATCATCCCGGACCGATTGGAGAATCTGCTCAAAGCGGTACAAGCCTCAATCACTGCGGCCGACATGGTATGGATTTCGGGCGGAAGCTCTGTGGGAGTCAGGGATCTGACCCTGAAGGTCTTTGAATCAATGCCTGATTTCGAACTGCTTGTGCACGGGATATCCATAAGCCCAGGGAAGCCCACCATCATAGCCAGATCAGGAGCCAAAGCCCTTGTAGGGCTGCCCGGTCACGTAGCCTCCGCTCTGGTGGTGGCGGAGATCTTTATGGGAAGGCTCATTGCACGATTATCCGGAGGGACCGGTGAGGGAGAACTTGCCGGGCCTCTTGAAGCCGTCCTTTCCAGAAACGTGGAATCGGCACCGGGGAGGGAAGACTATATAAGGGTAAGACTCACTGAAAAGGAAGGCCGGAGGATTGCCGAGCCGGTCTTCGGAAAATCGGGGCTGATATCAAGCCTTGTCGTATCGGACGGCCTTGTGAGGATAGAGATGAATTGTGAGGGTCTTTATGAGGGTGAAAAGGTGCTTGTATATCCTTTCACCACGGCTCTGGGTGGACGGAGAGATATGATCCTGCCTGACGCGGGCCTAACAGCTCGATGAAAAACGGGCTTTGGACAGGCTGAGCAAATATTGCCGGTTGTAACGGCCTGGAAGTTTAGGAGAATCAAGCTTGCTCACAAGTAAGCTAGTGCCCATCCGTAAATGGCTATTTTCACCGATTTGGGCGTTGGGCTCAAATTTTAATCCTCGAAATACGTCAATGTATTCCTGTGGTTAAAATTATCGCCCGCCTTGACCTCGACGAAACTATCTCATTTCCGGATGGACACTAAGCTAGAGTTACTATGACCTTGCGGCAATAAGCTGATGCGCTTTGTTTGAGCGGCTTTATAATGAGATAAAGATGAAAAGAAACGTATACTTGTCCATGAAGTCCCTTGAGGAGGCAAGGAGTCTGTTCCTTGAAGCTCCGAGGAAAAGGCGGCTTACGGGTTCGGAAAGAGTCAGGATAGAAGATGCCTTAGGCCGCGTGACCGCCGAACCGGTTTTCGCGCGCTTTTCTTCGCCTTCCTACCACTGCGCGGCAATGGACGGCATAGCTGTGAAGGCGGATGAAACATTCGGGACAACCGAGCGGCGGCCGAAACTGCTGAAGATCGAAAAGGATTTTCTGTGGGTCAATACGGGACAGCCCATGCCCGATACCTTTGATGCCGTTGTGATGGTAGAGAAGGTTCAGCCAATAGGAGAGGACCAGCTCGAGATAAGGGCGCCTGTCTATCCTTGGCAAAATGTGAGAAAGGTAGGAGAAGATATCGTTGCGACCCAGCTTCTTCTGCCTCAGAATCACAGAGTGAGGCCTTTTGACCTTGGAGCGCTTGCCGGAGCAGGTGTCTTTGAGCTGGCGGTGAGGAAGAGGCCCCGCGTAGTGATCGTCCCGACGGGCTCCGAACTGGTCTCAAGGGATCAAGTCAGAGAAGGTTTCCATCCGGGTACGGGAAGAATAATAGAATATAATTCCCTCATGCTGGCAGGGCTTGTAACTGCGTGCGGGGGGGTTCCGGAGGTCATGGGAATAGTTCCCGACAATGAAGTAAGTATAAGAAACTCCATTATGGAAATTCTCAGCTCAGAGCCTGATTTGATAATAGTCAACGCCGGATCATCGGCTGGCTCAAGAGATTATACCGTCCACATCCTTGGCGAACTTGGTCAGGTACTGGTGCACGGTGTTGCCATAATGCCGGGGAAGCCGACCATACTTTCGCTGATTCAGGGCATACCGGTCATAGGAAATCCCGGCTATCCGGTATCCTCCACGATATCTTTCAATCAGTTTGCTCGCCCGCTCCTCTGGATGATGCAGGGCCTCCGGGCTCCCGCCGTCGCCTCGGTAAAGGTCAAGCCGACAAGGGATATCGCCTCAAGACTAGGAATTGAGGAGTTTGTGCGGGTCAATATAGGAATGGTGGGAGGAAGATACGTCGCCACCCCCCTTCCAAGGGCCGCTGGATCAATAACTTCCCTTACAAGGGCAGAGGGCATTATCAGGATTTCATCCCTCTCGGAGGGTATATCGCAGGACGAAGAGGTCGAGGCCGAACTCCTGGTGGCGGAAGAGGAACTCAAGAATACCATCGTCATTGTGGGAAGTCACGACATCACTCTCGACATCCTCGGGGATGAAATAAGAAGAACGGCCCCTCATCTGCGGGTTTCTTCAGGGAACGTGGGAAGTCTTGGAGGACTGCTTGCGCTGAGAAAGAGGGCCTGCCACATTGCCGGCTCCCATCTGCTCGACACGGAAACGGGTGAATACAACGTCTCTTATGTAAGAAAGTATCTGCGCTCGGCATTGATATTCCACCTTGTCCTGAGGGATCAGGGACTGATAATTGCACGGGGTAATCCCAAAGGTATCAGTGGTATAGATGATCTCAAGCGAAATGATATCACATTCGTAAACCGCCAGGCCGGAAGCGGCACAAGGGTGCTCTTCGATCACAAGCTTAAGCAGGCGGGCAGTGATCCGGCCTCAGTGAGGGGCTATGGCCATGAGGAATTCACCCACATGGCGGTAGCCGTGGATGTAATGAGCGGCGCTGCGGACTGCGGCATGGGGATACTTGCAGCGGCTAAAGCGCTCGATCTGGATTTTATTCCCGTGGTCCAGGAACAGTACGATTTGGTGATGACCAGGGAGGTGCTTGAAGAGGGATTTGTAAAAACTGTCCTTGAGATCATACGTTCTGAAAGTTTCAGGGCCAGGGTGGAAGCACTGGGCGGCTATGACGCTTCGAAAAGCGGAGAACTCTGGAAAGAGGTTGGGGATAGATAGGATTCATGGATTCAAAAGAACAACTTGAGAAAAGGCCGGCGGTTGTCTGTTTTGTCGGTTCTTCCGGCTCAGGAAAGACGACGTTTCTTGAACAGCTTATCCCGGCTCTCAAGAATCTCGGATTTAAAGTGGCTACCGTTAAGCACCACCTCGGCAAGCTGGTGCTTGATCAGCCGGGAAAGGACAGCTTCAGGCACAGAAAGGCAGGGGCGGATGCGAGCATTATCGCGACTCCCGGTGAAATCGGACTGGTCATGAGTGTTGACGGGGACCCCGGCCTGGATGGTCTTATACCCATGGTCAAGTGTGTTGATTTTGTCTTGTGCGAGGGCTACAGGAACACCGCATATCCCAAGATAGAGGTTTTCAGGAGGGATTTGTCACGCCTGCCTACTTGCAAAGGAGATGATTTCCTGGTAGCACTTGTGACAGACTCGGAAGAGGAGTGGGGGATTCCGCGCTTTTCAACCCATGACTCGCAGGGGTTGGCCCGCTTTCTTGCTGATCATATTGAAAGTCTTCGACCCGATTGAAGGCAAGGGCATTTTTAGGGAAGCCTTGTGAGGGGGGGTAATTGGGAGATAAGGGCATTAATGCCCACTTTTTATTTTGAGAGGGAGCTAGATGACGTCATCTTCTTTTTCATCGGATCTTTTTGGATCCTTCTTCTTTGGAAACGATATACTTCAACTTCTATTTCATGCCGGGCCTATGGTCAAGTTTATCCTTTTGATACTCATGGGTTTTTCGGTAGTGTCATGGGCCATAATATTCATGAAGTTGAGGTTGTATCGAAGGGCCGGCAGGGAAAATGCCACCTTTTTGGAACTCTTTTCTCAGACGCGCGATCTGAAACAGTTGAGCGACAGCAGCCAGAGCCTTCGTTTCAGCCCGGTGGCAAATCTCTTTAGATCAGGCAACACCGAATTCCTCAGGCTAAAGAGCATTCAATCCTCGACGGACCAGGCCGTAAAACCTGGCGGGGAGGCCGAAAAGGATACCTGGTCTCAGCAGGCCTTTATGGAAAACCTGGAAAGATCCATGCGAAAGGCGACAATAGACCAGGTGGACCGGCTGGAGAGATCTCTCAGTTTCCTAGCGACGACAGGCAATACGGCTCCTTTTATCGGCCTCTTCGGAACCGTGTGGGGCATCATGGATGCCTTCAGGGGTATTGGGGTGAAGGGGACCGCAAGCCTTGCAGTAGTTGCTCCGGGCATATCAGAGGCACTGGTGGCCACTGCCGCCGGACTGGCGGCTGCCATCCCGGCCGTTGTTGCGTTTAATTATTTCAGTCACAAGGCCACAGGGCTGCGCGCTGAGATGGATATCTTCGCCTCCGATTTCCTGAGTACCGCGGAGAGGCAGTTGTACAAGAGGCATCTTACCGGAAAGGGTGCCTAGAGAGGGCTTAATGCAACAGTTAGGTGGAAATAAGAGATTGATGTCGGATATCAATGTCACTCCTTTTGTGGACGTGATGCTGGTGCTCCTGATTATATTCATGGTCACGGCCCCCATGATGCTCCAGGGGGTCGAAGTAACCCTGCCCAAGACCGCCACAAAGCATCTCAAGACCCGGGAAGACCCGCTTGTCGTTACGGTGAGCAAGAAACAGGAGATATTCCTTGAAAACCAGGCCATAGAGATGAAGGACCTGGAGGCTAAGATTCGCAAAATCTTTGAATACCGGAGGGAAAAGGAGGTGCTTCTGAGAGCGGACGAAACTGTTCCCTACGGGTTGGTCATCAAGGTGGTATCAAGGATCAAGCAGGCTGGAATAGACAAGCTGGGGATGGTCACCGAACCTGTTGAGTAAGGATTATGAATAGATCGCGAAGTCCCGCCGCAGGGGAAATCCGTTTAGGAAGGATGATAGGCCTTTCAGCGGCCTTCCACGCGGCTGCCTTCCTGGTGCTTATGAGCGCCCCAGGTCATGGGCCCTCACGGACTATCTCAGGCCAGATATATGAGGTAAACCTGGTTGATTTTTCTTCAGTTCCTGCCAGGGCGTCATCGGGGCAGTCCTCTGCGCAACCCGTGAAGCAGTCATCCACTGTCCGTCCGGAAGAGCAGGCAAAGAGAATCGCTCCGCCGATAGCCGTAAAGGAAAAGCCCGTTACATTGGCCAAGAAGGTGATCGAGCCCCCAAAAACGGAAAAACCGAAGGTTGCTCCTTCCAAGTTGATTGATGATGCGCTCACCAGGATCGAAAAGAAGGTTGAGGAAGACCAGAAGAGGGCAAAAGAAAAAGAGGCGCTTTCAAGGGCCGTATCCAAAATAGGGGAAGCGGCGCGCAAAGAGGGTGAAGGAGTTCCGGAAGGCGGTGCTGCCGGAGGAGCGCTACAGGGTGTTGCCATGAGGATTTATCAGGTGCAGGTTGCCAACTTTATAAAGCGAAACTGGTCTTTTCCGGCCGCGCACCTTGACCCGGGGACAAAAAAGGAACTGGAGGCGGTTGTCATGGTTACAGTCAAAAGCGATGGTACCATTGTCAGTTCCCGTTTCTCCAAGCGATCTCCGAGCCCGGCTTTCGACGAATCTACCATGCGTGCCATTGATAGATCAAATCCTCTTCCTCCATTCCCTGAGGGTTATCAAATGACCATGGACGAATTTGAAATAAGGTTTAATCTTGAAGAACTTGACAACAATTGAGGGAGGAATCATATCGTATGAGAGGGTCGTTATTTTCTCTCATTTTTCTTGTTTTGATTTTGCTGGGAGGCGTTAATGGCCATGCCCGCATCTTTATTGATATAAATTCCCCTTCCGCAAAGAAATTTGCCGTGGCTATCCCTGACTTTCGAAACGAAAGTCCTCAGTCGGGCTCCCCAGAGTTTGCGGCAGGACTTGCTCAGATAATCAGCAATGATCTGGATCTGAGCGGATATTTCAGCCCCATGGACAAGGGGGCTTTTCTTGAAGGCGGCAATACGGGGGAAGACTCCGTGAACTTCAAGAACTGGTCGGTGATAGGGACTGAACTTCTTGTAAAGGCTTCATACGCCTGTGTGGGTCAGAGTCTTGAGCTTGATCTGAAGCTCTACGATGTTTACTGGGGGAGACAAATCTTAGGGAAAAGGGTCCTCGGCGAGACACGCAACCACAGAGAACTCATGCACAGGTTATCAAATGACATAATACGTCTTCTCACCGGTTCGGACGGCATCGCGATGACAAGGCTTGCCTTTGTTGGGGACGCAACCAAAAACAAGGAGATCTACATCAGCGACTACGACGGGCAGAAGGCTAAGCAGCTCACTTCGGACAAGAGCATTGTGCTTTCTCCCAGGTGGTCGCCGGACGGAAAGAGGATTATCTATAATTCCTATAAGGACAATAAAGGCCCCAGGCTTTACATGAGGGATCTTCGTGCCGGCGCTGTGAAGACGATATCAGGCAGGCCTGGACTCAATATAGGTGCAACATGGTCGCCGGAGGGGAACAGGGTGGCTCTGACCCTTACTGAAAAGGGCAATTCCGACATCTTTCTTATTGATCTTAATGGAAACATTGTTAAACAACTGACTGATCACTGGGCAATAGATGTCTCCCCTTCCTTTTCCCCTGACGGCTCAAAGATGGCCTTCGTATCGAACAGGGCCGGAGGTACGCCTCAGATATACGTGATGACCATCTCCGACGGCAGCGTTGAAAGAATAACCTTTGAAAGCAAATACTGCACATCTCCTTCATGGTCTTCGCGCAATCGAATAGCCTTTGCCTCTCAGTCCAACGGTGCTCTTGACATCTATACGATAGCCCCTGACGGAAGCCAGATGCGCCGCGTCACATCCGGAACAAGAGACAATGAAGACCCATGCTGGTCCCCTGACGGCAGGTATATTGTATTCAGCAGCAACAGGACAGGGCGCTACCGACTCTTCCTGACCAATGAGACGGGGGACAATCAGAGGATGATCACCAACCTGCCAGGTAATCAGACGGCTCCATCATGGACGCGCTGATTACTGGGAGGATACCTCTTGATAAATAGGATAAAGTGTGTTATAAAAGAAATATTTCCTTTAGGGAAACGGATCTTCCAATTATTGGTGGAAGAACATATTGACTATTTTAGGTGATGGAAAGTGGGGAGGAAAAGGGTATGTCGAGACGATTTTCAAATGTGTGTATGACGCTGGCTTTTATGGGGTTGTTTTTATTTTTGGGCTCTTCCTGCGCCAAGAAGCAGGTTCAGGTATCTGAACCTCCTAAAGCGGCACCGGTGCAGGAGGTAAAGAAAGAGGCTCCTGCCCCGGTTGAGGACGCCGCTGCAAAAGAGGCAAAGCTTCGTGCCGAAAAAGAAAAGCAGCTTGAAAAGATGAGGAAGGCTTTTGAGGATGAAAGCATTTATTTTGATTTCGACAAGTATGAAATCAAGGCGGATGCCAAGACAACCCTTCAGAAAAAGGCCGATTTTCTGGCAGCCAATACCCGCTATAGTCTTCGCATAGAGGGTCATTGCGATGAGAGAGGCACAAACGAATACAACCTGGCCCTTGGCGAGAGAAGAGCCAATTCGGCCAAGGAATTCCTGGTTGCGCTGGGAATTGCGCCGGCAAGAATAACGACCATCTCTTACGGCGAGGAGAGACCGGCGGTGGAGGGCTCCAATGAGGATGCCTGGTCAAAGAACCGCCGAGATGAATTCAAGCTCATCTATTAGTTTAGACCAGATAAACCGGCTGGGCGACGCTACCGAGACCCGGTCGGTAATTCTTCAACAGACGAGTTTTGGCCGACCCTCTCCGTGGTCGGCCTTTGTATCCCGGAGGGACCGGAAAGATGTCGTTTTTTAGTAAAAAGACAAGTCTCTTATGCTGCCTGGCGGCAGTTTTATGCATTGCGCTTTTGTCATCCTGCGTAACCACCCAGCAGGATTACATGTACCTCAATGACCAGATAAAGGCCCTCAATGATCAGATGGCGAGGGCCAATGAGAGGGTCAGCGCGGTTCAAAGCGCGCAGGAATCCATTGACAGAAGGGCCTCAAGCAGTGCAGGGTCAGATGTGGCCGCCCTGAGAAAAGAATTGAAGGCTGAACTCTTGTCTCTCAAGGCGGAGATAATGGATCTCTCCGGCAAGGTGGAGGATAACCGTACCATCGTAAAGAGGGCCGTGGAAAGAGACACGACCGGCGAGGATACATCCAAGGCCGGTTTAATTGACCTCACAAACCGGGTTGCAAAATTAGAGGCCAAGATCGCTGAGATGGAGAGCAGGCAGGGGGCCTCCACAGTAAGTCCCGCCAAAAAGGTCTCTTCGCAGGTCTCCGGGGTGGCTAATGAGGGCGCTCGAGCGGTTGCCACTCCTCAGCAGGCGCCTGACGGGGTTAAGGTTGATCCGGCTGAAAAGAAAGCCTATGACGACGCTTACTCTCTATATAAAAGAAAGATGTACAAGGAGGCTATTGCCTCCTTTAAGTCCTTTACGGTTAAATATCCGTCATCTTCGCTCGGCGACAACGCCCATTTCTGGCTGGGTGAGTCCTACTTCGGCGCCAAGGAGTATGAGCGGGCCATTCTGGCGTATCAGGAAGTGATAAAGAAGTATCCTAATGGAAACAAGGTGCCCAACGCGATGCTGCATCAGGCCTTTGCCTTCAGTGAGATTAAGGACAGTGTGAGCGCCAAGGTCCTTTTGAGAAGGCTGATAGAGAAATATCCCACATCGAGCGAGGCCTCCATAGCCAAAAGAAAACTTCAGACCATAAAATAGCGATCCTGTTAATGAAGCCTCATGCCATGTTGGGGCACAACGAAGCATCAAAATGTTCCATGTCAAAAGCCGACTCGATCGGGAATCCAGGTCGTCTTTCCGGCGAAGGCCGGAACAATGACCGTATAGCGGCCTAGGTCTCTAACAGATAAAAACCTTGGCCGGGACCTTGCTTATCATTCTTGGACCTGAATCCGTCACCAGCACCACGCTTTCTATGCCGGCTATGAACTCCCCTGGAAAGACTATCTTCGGCTCAAGCGCGAAGATCATCCCCGGCATCAGGATGTCCTCTTTACCCGAGGCAATGAAGGGGGGCTCGATCAACTCAAGGCCTATTCCATGGGCCACGAACTGGACCCTGTAATCGGGCGGCCCCAGGTAGTTTTCCCTGTACCCGAGATCAGCCGCGACTCCCAGAGAAAATTGAAATAGCTCGCAGGAAGATGCTCCCGGCCGCATATTTTCTATTATCCGGTCATGAATTTCTATGGCAGCCTCTGCAGCATTCCTTGCCTTCTCATTCATGGCTCCGATTGAAAACATGCGCGTCTCGTCCAGATGATAACCGTTTAAGACCACACCCAGGTCTGCCATGACAGGCTCGCCCACCTGGATGGGCCTTATGCCTGCGCCGCAGGGAAATGCGGCGGATGTTCCTTCTCCGCTGGCAGGAGCGTCAAGAAGCCCTAACATTCCTCCGCTCTTTCCTCCAAGGATGTGCCAGAAATATCCTTCAGTTTGAAAATCCCTTACCCGTAGTTTCCCGGCGTGTCCTTTTTTTCTCGCGAATGACTCCGTATCCGCCGCCAGATCAATCTCGCTTATGCCGGGCCGTATGATCTCTCCCAGATGCAGAAAGACCTTTTGGCTCAGCAAAGCGGTCTTCTCCATCTGCTCTATCTCCCATTGTGATTTTCTTGCCCTAACCTTGAGTATGGCAGGAGAAGCGTCAACGAGGCTTGTTTCAGGGAAAAGTCTCTTGTAGAATAGATAGGAATTGACCGGCATGACATCAAGTTCAAGCCCCATGGTCTCAGGGGTCTTTCCAAAAAAATCGGATATAAGGCCGGTTATCTCCTTTATGGATCTGATCTCAATAATGTTTCTGAGCGGGGATTCATCCTTTGCCCTGGGATAATATTTCCTTACCATAAGCAGAGGCTTACCCTCTGCCGGTACAAAAAGGACGGAGTTTTGGGCGGTACCTGAAAGATAAAAAAGATCAACCCGTTGAATAATCAGAATCGCGGGAATACTTGTATCCTTTAGCTCCGCTTGAAGCGAGCGGACACGCAGGTCAATCTCCGAGGAAGGAACTCTGAAGGGGGCGCAGGTATCATTCATATAAATAGGCGTCGAATCTCAGTCTCAGCATTACGCTCCGCTTTTATCAAAGGCCTAACGCCCACAGACAAATCAGCCGCTTGGCTTCCAGAAAGAGAAATACCGGCAAACCTCCCGCAGTTCCAAAAAAGCGGCGTATAGCAACCATTGCGGCATCAGTTGGCCTGCCTTCATTCTCCAGATCATTCAAATAGTGCAGCATTGATACAACCGGGGCCCTTCGCCTGGATTCCTCAAGGTATTTGAGATAGTCGAAGATATCGTGTTCCCGCTGTTGCCTCTATGGCACATTGGTAAATTCATCCCCCATTGCCTCTCTCCAGCAGGGAAAGGAGACGGGAGGAAACCTATATGTTTATTTTTTGACATTGTCATTTTATTTGTATAACAAACAAAAAATGCGATTTCAAGAAGGCTCTTTATTGAAACAGTGCCTGGAGTTAAGAAGGCAGTAACCATATCACCCCTTTAATCAACATGGAAGTCCCCACCCTAGTGGCGGGGTGATGGGGGCGATTCGAGGGCCTCGCCATTGGGGTATGGATTATTTAATGCTGACATCACTATCCCCCTGCTCGAAGCAAGGGGCTACATTCAAAAGACAAGAAGTTGAAGAGAAAGAAAGGAGGTTTTATGAAATTATTGGGGGTTTACTATTCAATGTATGGGCACGTCTATAAACTAGTAAAAGCAGCCGCTCAAGGAGCACTATCGGTGGAGAATGTGGAAGTGGTAATCCGCCGGGTTCCGGAGACTCTGCCGGCGGAGGTGTTGGAAAAGATGGGTGCGCTTGAAGCTCAGAAACAGCAGGCAGACGTGCCCGTATGCACAGTGGATGAACTGGGTGAAGCAGATGCAATCATCTTTGGAACACCTACCCGCTTTGGAAATATGTGCGGCCAGATGCGACAGTTCCTCGATGCCACAGGAAAACTTTGGATGAACGGGGCCCTGGCCGGGAAGGTGGGAAGCGTTATCACCAGCTCCAATACCCAGCACGGCGGGCAGGAATCTACGATCCTGAGTTTCCATTTGACCTTGCTGCATCAAGGGATGGTGATTGTGGGCCTCCCGTATACATTCAAAGGGCAGATGAGGATGGATGAGATCACAGGCTGCTCTCCATACGGCGCATCCACCATCGCAGGCGGTGACGGGAGTCGTAACCCCAGCGAGAACGAGCTTGCCGGAGCGCGTTTCCAGGGGCAACACGTTGCAAGGATCGCAAAGAAACTTGTTGCATAAGCAGAAGAGGTGAGCACTGCAAGGCTACCGCTGCACCTGGAGGTCACTTTGCCGCGCAATACGCCGCATGCAATGTCCCTGCGGCTGTCGACTGTTGCGGATGGCTGGTCCGGCGGTTCCTGCCACTTTGCCCAATTGGAGGTCCCTGACCAGGTAAATATGACTTACACCTTGGTGGTCCGCCCGGCCCAGTATTTTTCTCGCATCTCTCTCTTGAGGGTTTTTCCCGCGACATTGCGGGGAAATTCATTCATTATCACTACCTCGGAGACCCTCTGGAACTTGGCTCCCACGCGCTCGTTTATCCAGGTCTTGAGTTCTCCGGAAGCCACGCTTTCCCCTTCGTGAAGAATAACCGAGGCCAGGGGGGACTCTCCCCATTTATCGTCCGGAATGCCGAAAACTGCTGCTTCGCGAACGGCCGGGTGCTGTACGACGATCTCTTCTATGTCCCTTGGATAGACATTAACCCCACCTGAAATTATCATATCCTTTTTTCTGTCAACCAGGAAAAGATAGCCGTCTTCATCCACATAGCCCATATCGCCGGTGTGAAGCCATCCGTCAATAATTGCAGCGGTTGTCAGATCGGGTCGCTTGTAATAACCGGGAGTAAGAATGGGGCCTTTTCCGCATATCTCGCCCACTTTGCCCGGGCCGCATTCACGGCCGTCCGCGTCGAGTATCTTCATCTCAAAAAAGGAGGGAGGTACGCCTACCGACCCAGGCTTTAAGGCGTAGTCATTCTTGTCCAGGATGGTCACAAAGCCCTCGGTCAATCCGTAGAGTTCATAGAACCTTCCCGGCAGGAGCCTGGTGAGCCGTTCCTTGTGCTCCATGAGGAGCGGTGCTCCCAAGGATAGAATCATCTCAAGGGATTGGAGCCTTGCAGGATCAAAATTGGGAGCATTGAGAAATGCTATTACCTGAGCTGGCACCATCATTACATGGGTTACCTTTTCCCTGGCTATGGTTTCAATGTAGGACTGGGGGTCAAACTGGGGAAGAAGGATATAGGTGGCTCCCTGAAATACCGCAGGCATGAGATCTACGAACGCTCCGTTAAATACGATCGCTCCGGCGTGCATTGCCACGCTTTCAGGGGTCACACGAAATGCGGCTGTAAAGCTTGTCGCGTAGGCCGCCCTTATCTTGTGGGTGTGGACAATCCCTTTGGGCATACCTGTGGTGCCGCTGCTGTACATTATGTTGAAGATATCGTCTTCACCGGCCTCAATGCCCGGCTCTCCGTCGCCCGCAGCTTCTTTGAGGGCTTTATAATCGCGATATCCGGTCCTTGAACCGTCAGTTAGGAGATACAAATCAGGCCGGATGCCTGGCATGTCGTTTTTTATTGAATCCAGGGTATCGGCAAAGGCGGAGTTGGTTATGACCATTACAGCGTCAGAGTCTTGCAGGAGGCTCGCTATACCCTTGGCCATGAGGAGACTGCTCAGAGGTACTACGGCCGCTCCGATCTTGGCGCAGGCCCAGTAGGTTTCCAGAAGCTCCATACAATTGGGAAGTAATGTCGCTACCTTGTCTCCCTTCTTGACTCCCAGGCCAAGGAGGGCATTTGCCAGGCGATTAATGTTGCCGTTATATTCGCGAAAAGTCAGCCTCTTCTCACCAAATACCAGGGCGAGGTGATCAGGCCTGTAAAGCGCGTGTCTTGAAAACAATGATCCGATATTCATGTCAGACTCCCTTCTTATGAACTTTCTGAATCCTTATTATACCGCTGCCTGCAACCGAACGTATCAACAAACTGCAATATTTCCAATGATGGCAAATGCGAATTCTGAACATTTAAGCTCCTGGGCTCCTTCCATCTGTCTGGCAAGATCATAGGTAACCCTCTTCTGGGCGATGGTCTTCCTGAGGGCCGAAAAGATTAAATCCGCCGCCTCTCTCCAGCCCATGAATCTCAGCATCTCCGCACCTGAGAGAATCAATGATCCCGGATTTACCTTATCGATTCCCGCATAGCGCGGAGCACTTCCGTGGGTTGCCTCGAATAGGGCGCAACGATCTCCCATGTTCCATCCGGGGGCGATTCCGAGGCCTCCTACCTGGGCAGCCGCTGCATCCGATAGGTAATCTCCGTTGAGGTTAGGGGTTGCCAGGACCCCATACTCCTCGGGTCTTAGGAGAAGCTGCTGAAACATGGCATCTGCTATTCTATCTTTGATGACTACCATCCCGGCGGGAACCTCGCCCTTGATAGCGTCTTCCCGGATCGTAAGGTCGGGGAATTCCTCGGCTGCGGTCTTATAGCCCCAGTCCCTGAATGCGCCTTCCGTGTATTTCATAATGTTACCCTTATGGACAAGGGTGACGCTAGTGTAACCGTTTTCCAAGGCGTAGCTGATCGCCCTCCTTACAAGCCTTCTGGTGTTGGCTTCGCTCATGGGCTTTATGCCGATGGCGGAGTTCTTCAAGATCGTGGTCCTTCCTGATTGAGCAAGGGATTTATTTAGAAAATCAATCAATTCCTCCGCCTTTGAAGATCCTGCCTCCCACTCGATGCCGGTATAGAGATCCTCGGTATTTTCCCTGAAAATAACGATGTTCACCCTCTCAGGGTGCCTGACGGGAGACGGGACTCCAGGGATGTACCTGACAGGCCTCACACAGGCATATAGATCAAGCCTCTGGCGAATTGCCACGTTGATGGAGCGAAAGCCCGTTCCAACCGGCGTCGTCAGAGGTCCCTTGATGCCTATGCCGAAAGTTGCTAAGGCATCGAGAGTCTTTTCAGGCAGAAGATTTTCATCTCCGTAAAAACTCTGTGCCTTTTCGCCGGCAAAAATCTCAAGCCAGCGGATTTTTCTTTTTCCCTTGTAGGCGGCCTCAACAGCCGCATCCAGCACCGGTCTTGTCGCGGCCCAGATATCAGGGCCGGTACCGTCTCCCTCGATAAAGGGTATGACGGGAAAATCAGGAACGACGTACGTTCCATCAGGCGACCACTCAATCTTGTTCGCAATTTCAGAAAAGTTTTCAATATCTGTCATAATGCAAGCCTTCATTTCCTCTTCGTTTCAGCTCAATAATTGGGGGTAAAATCATCTGAAAATCAACCTCACCCTTCCCTCCCGCATCGAGGGTGAGGGATATGCAAAGTCGCTCAGGTGGATGCCTGCT
>MNYJ01000164.1 GCA_001874005.1 Desulfobacteraceae bacterium CG2_30_51_40 | reverse complement strand
GAGTTTCTATTCGGTGATACTCCTGTTTCCCTGTCCCTCAGGAGTTGCTGGGGGCCAGCCCTACCGGAGGAGCATCTGCGGCCCAAGGAAATGATCGATCGTCTCCTGCTGGCCGGAACGAATCTTGTGAATTCGAAAGCTGACAGCTTTTGATCGCTTATGCGTATCAGGTCAATAATTTGGGGATGGCTTTGCACAGATAAGGACATTCAGAACAGGAATCGGCTTCTGTAGGTGCGCCCTAAGGCGCAGGGCGCACGTTTCCCGTGCTGCTGAAACCGCACCTACCCAGGCTTTTTTAGCTCATACGCTTATGCCATATCTGTTTTAATGTAATTTGGAGGATGATTCTATAGTAATGAAAGTGACAATCCTGGGAGTTGGAAATACCCTTTTCACGGACGAGGGAACCGGCATCAGGGTGGCTGAATACCTTTCGGAGAGATACACCTTTGACGGCAGTGTTTCCCTCGTGGATGGAGGTACTTTAGGGCTAGGCCTCCTCGGTGTAATGAGCAATGCAGATTATCTTATAGTTGTTGACGCGGTTAGAAAGGGAGGCGCCCCAGGGTCCCTCTACCGGCTGTGCGGAGATGAAATACCAAAAAGGGTATTTCCAAAGAATTCCCTTCATCAGGTTGATCTGATTGAGGCCTTGACCCTTTGCCAGGTACTTGATAAGGTACCAGAGACCGTAGTGATCGGGGTTGAACCGCTCGACATTGAAACCTTCGGAATCGAACTTACGCCCACTGTTTCTGCGAAGATAAGTGCCGTCGCGCAGATGGTGCTCGATGAACTGAAAAGAATCGGGGTTGCGGCCCCCAGACCAAAGGAGAGTGATCATGTGCCTTGCCATTCCCGCAAGGATCGTTGAGATAAATGAGCTGATGGCCACTGTTGACATGGACGGCACAAGGAGACAAGCCAGTCTCCTTCTGGTGGACAACGCCGCACTTGGAGACTATGTAATTGTTCACGCCGGATTTGCCATACATAAGATTGATGAGGCTCAGGCCATGGAATCCCTCAGGATTCTACGGGATCTTGCAGCCACGATGAGCCCGGAGCCTTCCTGATCCTTGTTTTGGCTTGACATATCTTCCCGATATTAGGTAGTGTCCATCGGGAAATGGCTATTTTCACCGATTTCGGCGTTGGGCTCAAATTTTGATCCTCGAAATACGTCAATGTATTCCTGTGGTTAAAATTATCGCCCGCCTTGAACTCGACGAAACTATCTCATTTCCGGATGGACACTAGGTATAAGTTATCAGAATGGAAATCTTTTGAGAAAGGAGGTGAAACCGAGATGAATAAGAAGTTTTTTGGACTTTTGAGCGTAATTCTTATGGGAGTTGTTTTCTTGGCAATCGGCGTCCTCACAGCCGCTGATGTCCCTGATAAGGTATTGATAAACAATGAGGGATACGCCGCGGATAAGAAGGGCCCGGTTGATTTTACCCACAAGAAGCACACGGCTGACCATAAGGTGGCCTGCGCTGAATGCCATCATGTTATTAAGGACGGAAAGAACGTCTGGAAGGAAGGCGAAGCGGTCCATAAATGCAAAGAATGCCACGATCCAATCGAAAAGAAGGGGTCAGTGGATAAGTTGCAGAATGCGTATCACAATAATTGCAAGGATTGCCACAAGAAGCTTGCGGAAGGGGGCAAGACCACAACCGCACCACTCAAAAAGTGCAATGACTGTCATCAGAAAAAGAGCTGATGGTTATCTGCTATTACCGACCCGCCCGCCTGAAAAAGGAGGGCGGGGTTTTTTATGATGTCGAATAATTATGCAATACCCTTCGATTTTTTTTCACAGACAAAAAAACGCCGTCTCAGCCGCCATAAAATGCCGAAACGACGTATCTAGGTTTGTATAATAAGACTATATCTCGGTGACGGTGATGGCCTCCTGATCACACACTTCAACGCAACTCTCACAACCAAGGCACTCCTCAGCGTTTACCGGCACCGATTTCCCATCCTGGATTTCATAGACATCCACAGGACACACCTCTACGCATTCCTCACAACCCTCACATTTATCGTGGTCAACTACAACTTCATAAGCCATCTACCGAAACCTCCTGATATTGAAAATTTATAAGTATCCGATATAACAACTGAGTCCAGCCGGTATCTGCCCCGGGCAGAACCTGTCGTTTCAGTCAGGCCGTTATTTAACAAAGTAGATTCAGGGTGTCAAGCATTTTTCTGAGATATTCTGCATGCCCGCAACTCCTTGACTGATATCCGTTTCTTTTTTAGAATTTAATCTGTTTTCTCGATGAATGGGACGTGAGGATGCCGGGAGGATAGTCTTAACATGGTTTTATCGGAGACAAAAGCTAGTGGCTAACTACACAGGAATAAACCACCTTGCCCTGGTAACCTCGGACATGGACGCAACTATAAGGTTCTGGAGGGATCTAATCGGGCTGCGCCTTGTCGGTGGAACCGGCAGGAAGTCCTATCGTCTCTATTTTTTTGAACTATCCGCTTCAGACATGATAGCCTTTTTTGAGTGGCCCGGGGGCGGACCTTAGGAATACCCCCAAAATGCTTGACCGCCATCCGTCTCATGAGGCGCTTGAAGGCTCTGAGCCCATCCCCGGCAAATGGCCTCATTCAGTACCCACCAAAGCCTCCGAAAGGATCATATTCCCTGGTGAAGGACTCGATTTCAGAGAGGATAAAAAAAAGGGCCCCTGAGGGGCCCCTTCGTCTAGTATCACCGTTTGTCACTTACCGGAGTTATAGTATCTTTTCTACGCCCCTACCTCCTCCTTGATGCTGACAGCCATCTTATAAAGGACAGTCAATATGAAGAAGCCCGTAGCCCAAACCCCAAGAGTGATAAGTATCTCGGGGGTAGTAGGCCAGTAATCCGTAACCCTGCCAAACGGGTTCGGCGTAAAGCCTCCAATTACAAGACCCAGTCCCTTATCTATCCATGTCGCGATGATTACGGAAACACATGCTATCGCGAGCGTGTCTTCCTTCCTCCTGGTTGCGGGTATTACAAGGAGAAGAACCGCAACAAAGGCAAAACCTGCGGCGGTCCACATCCAGGGGGCAAGCCTGCCGTGACCTTCAAGTCCAGAAAAGAGGAATTGAAAAGAATGCATGTGGCCAGGGATCTGGCTGTAGAAAGCGGTGAAGAGTTCAAGAATGAAGAAGAATACGTTTAGCAGCATCGCGTAGGCAATTATTCCGCCGAGTGTCCTTATCTGCTCCTTGCCCGGATCAAACTTACTGACCTTTCTTACGATGAGACAGAGGAGAAGCAAGAGCGCCGGCCCGGAACAAAAAGCGGAGGCAAGAAACCTTGCGGCAAGTATAGCGGAGAGCCAGTAATGCCTTCCGGGAAGACCTGCGTAAAGAAAAGCCGTGACCGTGTGGATACTGAAGGCCCATGGTATGGATATGTATATGAGCACCTTGACCCACGATGGATAATGCGTCCCCTTCCTCTCGGCGCTTAACACGTTCCAGCCGATGAATAGATTCAGGAGGAGATAGCCGTTTAAAACGATCATATCCCAAAAAAGAATAGAGTTCGGAGTGGGATACAGGAGGACGTTCATTATCCTTACGGGATTACCCAAATCAACAAATATAAAAAGTATGCACATGGTAACCGCGGCAATGGCAAGAAATTCGCCCAGGATGGTAATCCTGCCGAAGGCCTTGTAATCATGAAGGTAGTAGGGAAGCACAACCATCACGCCGGATGCGGCAACCCCGACCAGATAGGTAAACTGGGCAATGTAGAAACCCCATGATACATCTCTGCTCATACCGGTTATCCTCAGGCCCTCCTGAAACTGGTACAGATAGCAGCCAAGGCCTACGCCCATGATGGCAAGAAGGAAAATAAGCCATCCCCAATATCCTTGTTTTCCTTTCAGAACGGTATCAAGCATAGCCACCTCATATTAAATAAAAGACATTAGGATTAGTGCCAAGTTCGAACTTACGGCGAAGCGAATAGCGCTTGCGCAGGAGGCTTCTTATAGGAGATTCAGGGTCTGAAAGATCTCCGAAGGTAAAAGATCCCTTCTTCACCTTATTGGCCGCCGTCATGCACAGTGGCTGCTCCCCCTTCTCGAGAAGATCGACACAGAAGGTGCATTTTTCGACCACACCCTTGGCTCTGGTCGGATAGTCCTTGTTATAAGGAAATCCCTGATTCTTGGCAACAAGTTCAGGCACCCTCGTAACGCGCCTGGGGTCGCCCCAGTTGAAACTCCTGGCCCCGAACGGGCAGGCCGCCATACAAAATCGGCACCCGATACAGCGGTGAGGGTCCATCATGACTATGCCGTCAGCCCTTTGCCAGGTCGCCTTTGTAGGGCACACACGGCAGCATGGAGGGTTGGAGCAGTGGTTGCAGAGCAGCAGAAATTTGGCGTGTTTTATGTCATCGCTTACAAACTCGTGCTGATGCCCGGGAAAGGAATGCTCATAATCCTCTTCCCATATCCATTTAATCTCTTCCTTGGCGCTATCCAGATCAGGCACATTGTGATGCCTGTGGCATGCACTGGTAGCCTCTGAGATCACCTTGTCATCCACCAGCCTGGCATCAATGGCCATGGCCCATCTCTTGCCGGCGCCGGGAGACGCAGCATTGGTTGAAGCCTCCAGTTCACCTGGAGCAAGGATATCAAAGGCGGCTTTTCCCCCAAGCCCTAGGATGGTGGATAGCCCTGCTATCTTCAGGAATGCTCTTCTATCTATGCCCATTATTTCTTCTCCTCCGGCGCAATATGGCAGTCCCAGCAGTATGGCGTCACGGCCATATAGTTGTGGCACTGATCGCAGAAATTGGCCTTATTGGAATGACAATCCATGCAGGTAACCTGCAGGCTTTTATAGAGAACCTTGCCGTCTGCACGCTTATAGTATCTCTGCCCGTCTCTGACCACCGTATGCCTCCACTCATCGAGCAGCTTGAAATGGCTGGCGGTCATCTGTGCCTTATCCAAGATGCACTCCTTGGCCTGCTTTGCCTTTTCGGTAAGCACCCTTTCCGGGGCCTTGGCAGCCTTCCCTGCATTGTAGAAAAACGGGGACATAAGCAGCCCGATTCCGATGATGAGACCCGCGATTATCTTACCTCCGTCATACATCCTCTTCTTCCTCCATCCCAGCAAGGGGGTTGCCGCGAAGATCAGTGGTCCTTTCCTTTTCTCCTTCAAGCACAAGGGCGTTTGCCACCATCTCATGGACGCCTGTAACCTGCACCTCAGGCACCCAATAGTCCATCAAGGTAGGCAGGGCGGCACGATCAATAGCGCAGATGCAGGCAAGCATATTGACGCCATATTTTTCATTTACGTGCCTCACCGCATTGGCCCTCGGCAACCCGCCCCGCATCCTCAATTCCATATCCTCACCGGCATTCAGGCCTGCGCCGCTTCCGCAGCAGAAGGTCTGCTCCCGGATGGTGTTAGGCGGCATCTCGTAGAAGTTGTTGCAGACACTATTAATCACATATCTGGGCTCCTCCAGGAATCCCATTCCGCGAGCCGTGTTGCAAGAGTCATGCAAGGTCACTTTGAGATGGTCATTTCTGCTCGGATCAAGTTTAAGTTTATTATGCTTTATAAGGTCCGCTGTAAATTCAACCAGATGTATCATTTTAGTTGATTTAGCGTTTTCAAACTTGGTGCCTGTAATCGGAGAGACAGGCTCTTCAAGAAAATCGGCGGGGCCGTTGAAGGTATCCATATACTGATTCAAAACCCTCCACATATGCCCGCACTCACCGCCTATGATGTATTTAACTCCCAGGCGTTTCGCCTCCGCATACATCTTGGCATTGAGCCTCTTTGCCGTCTCATGGGAGGTAAAATAGCCGAAGTTGCCCCCCTCTGAGGCGTATGTGCTCCATGTGATATCCAGACCCTGGCTCTGGAGGTAGTGGAAGAGCATGAGATAGCCCATGGCAGTATAGGTTCCGGGGTCTGCGAAGACATCACCCGAAGGCGTTACGAAGAGTATCTCCGCCCCCTTCCGGTTAAGACTGTAATCCACCCTTACGCCGGTAACATCCTCTATCTCGTCAACAAAGAAATCCAGCATGTCTTTGTAGGCATGAGGCTGGATGCCCAGGTGGTTACCTGTCCTGAAACAGTTTGCCGCGGGGGCGGCGATCCAGTCAATGTTGAGGCCCAGAAGGTTAGTGAGTTCCCGCCCGATAATGGTGACCTCCGCGGTGTCTATCCCGTAGGGGCAGAAGACCGAACAGCGCCTGCATTCGGTGCATTGGTAGAGGTAGTACCACCACTCCTTGAGGACATCTTCGGTCAGCTCCCTTGCGCCGGCAAACTTACCGAAGATCTTTCCTCCCTTTGTGAACTTCTTCCTGTAAACCGAACGAATCAGTTCAGCACGCAGCACCGGCATATTCTTCGGATCCCCGGAGCCTATGAAGAAATGGCACTTGTCTGCGCAGGCCCCGCACCTGACACATATATCCATGAAGAGCTTAAAGGATCTGAACCTGTCGAGGCGGTCCTTGAATCCCTTTTCAATGATCTCCTTCCAGTTCTCCGGAAGCTTCCAGTCATCATCCTCAGGATTCCACTCCTTTGGGTAAGGCATGCCGAGCACCTCAAGATTCTTGGGCTTACTTGCATAACAATAGATGCCGGGCCTGATCTCCGCGGGAGTATTCATCCACCCCTTCATTAATGGAGGACTGTGTTCAATATTTGAAAGTTCCTTTGGTTTTGGTGTAGTTACCTTTGCCATAGTTGCTCCTCTTCTTCTATCGAGCTTTTATTAAGATTCTTTTTCAACCGGGATGCCGGCCTCGACCATAGCTTCTCTAAAATCGTCTTCATATTCCTCATAGGTATGTACCTTAACAGGATAGTTCCAAGGGTTGATATGCCGCTTGAAACGACTGTTGTTTGAAAGATTTCTGGTGGGGCTCAGGAAGATGCCGGCAAAGTGCATCAGCTTGCTGAAGGGGAAGTATGCAATCAGTGCGCTTATAAGGAAAAGGTGTATGTAAAAAATCACCCCTATACCGTCAGGTACAGTCGGGTTGAACTTAAAAAGTCCCACTGCAAGCTGCTTTACCGCCGTGATATCAACCCTGATAAAATACCTCATCAGGATACCGGTAAATCCGAGGCCGAGTATAAGAAACAGGGGAAAATAATCCGCGGGAAGGGATATGTACCTTGTCTGTGATACATAGAGCCTTCTGAGAAAAAGATAAGTGACTGCCAACATCAGAAGCATATCCGTCAGATAGACTCCCGGAAGGCCGAAGCCGTTTAAAGGCAGAACTCCCATCTGCATGAATCCGTCCAGACTCTCCAGCAGCTTCACAAATCCCGGCACAGGCTCCATGAAAAACCTGAAGTGCCTCAAAAAAATCACAAAAAATGAGTAGTGAAAAACCAATGCCGCCAGCCAGAGCCATTTTTCCCATTCATAATTCACGCTGGGAGTTCCGTCGGAAGCGCGTCTGTATTCGAGCCTGGTATTCCTGAAAAGGGATCTAAATAGGAGGACCTCAAAGATCATCCTCACAACCACGCCCAAGGTTCCCTTCGGGTTATCTATCGGGCTTGACTTTATCCATGGAAACGACCACTGCTGCCCGGCGGTAGTAGGAATTCGGAAGGGCACCGGAGAGCGCCCCCAGTCAATCACCCTTACTACAATACCGACAAAAAATGTCGCCATCGCGGCATAAGGCACAAGGACACCGAAAATAACCTTAAGGTCAAGGGCGCCCACACCGATCCATGGGATAAGAACGAGAATCACCACGGCTAGAGAAGAAACTATAATGCTCAGGATAAAATTCATAAGCTCTTACCTCACAAAAAAACAGTCCACATTCCAGATAGCTTATACCGCCGGATCAGCGTCCGGGATCTCACAAACAAGGTTGGCTCTCTTTAGAAGCGCGCCTACCTGATTCTGAACCTCATGAACCCTCAGCTCATATAGCTTTAATCGGAAGCCGGAGTAAACATCGAATGCAAGAAGCAGGAGATCGTCAACTTTTCTGTCGAAGGCCGCAACCTCAAGCGTTATTCCATTACCAAGCCCTTTGGCTTTTACCATTCCACTGACTATTTTCTTCAGATCCAGTATGAAGGCAACAGCGCCCGATGGGCTGAAATCCTGCACGGCCCTAATTCTGAGGATGTTTTCAAGGCAGCTCTTTATCTTTCCGTCATCAGATAAGGCAGTAAAGGCATCGAAAAGAGCATCGAGTTCCTGGCCCAATATGGTGCCTACCGGATTTGCAAAGGTGTCTTTTTCTTTTCTTAGAAACTGGCGGGAATCGGCTGGATAGGTTTCCAGAATGGCATCCCGCCATCTCTTTAAAAGGTTGGATCTTTCCTGCGTTAGGAGGCCTGCTAGGTCCATAATCGAGTATCGTCTCTGAACGATTCCTGAAAATCTCTCACCGTCTTCCTCTCATTTCGGCTGGATAATAGTCAGTGGAGGTCTATAGTCAAAACCGCCCACTCTGTCAAGTGGAAAAAAGTCGGATTAAGACCCGTTACACATTACGTCGGCGCAAGTAGGGCATTACCTCGGGGAGAAGAAATGCCTCACCAATATCCGAACTTATTCCGGTTTTCTTTCTGCGGTTTTTGAAAAAGTATCTCATGTCCTCCAGCATTGCGTAATAAGCAGGCACCATGCAGAGCACCAGTATGGTAGAAAAGGCAAGGCCCCACATAATGGCGGTTGCCAAGGGAGCCCAGAAAGGCGACTTCCCGCCAAGCCCCAGGGCCATAGGAGCAACACCGAATATGGTGGTAACCGAAGTGAGTATTATCGGACGAAGGCGGACGTGGCAGGCCCTCACAATGGCCTTATAGACTTCTCCGGGATGTTCCTTTTGGTATCTGTTTATGAACTCAATCAGCACAAGTGAATCGTTTACCACGATCCCGCTCAGGGTCAACATTCCTATCAGGGTAACAAAGGTTATCGGGTTATTGCCGACCAGAAGGCCCAATATCACACCAAGGCTGACAAAAGGTATTGTTATCATTATTATTACCGGCTGAAGAACTGAGTTAAACTCAATAGCTAGGATCAGGAAAATCAGGAAAAGCGCCAGTGCCCCTGCATATCCAAGTTCTCTGAGTGACCTGTTGGTATCCTCCTGAACCCCGCCAGCAACAAGCCTTGCCTCGGGGTAGTTCCCTTTCATCTTTGCGAATATCTCCTGAGCCAGGGCATTTGCCCGGACAGGAGTCATCCTCTTTCCGGTTACGTTTGCCAGAAATCCCGATTCGTTTGTGCCTGCCTCCGTGCTTACTGACGCAGTAAGCCTGACCGTCTGCTTTCCGTTATAGTGGTATATGCTTTGAAATCCAGGAGAGATTCTTATTTCTGCAATATCCTTTAGCAAAACCTCGCCCGCACCAGCTATGCCAAGCTTCATGTTCATCAAGTCATCAAAGTTGCCCCTGTATTGAAGGGGGTACTTAAGTTTTATATCCTGCTCGTCCTTTCCCTGGTTGTATTTTGCAACCGGAAGCCCGTAGAATCCTGCCTGGATGCATGCCGTGAGTAATTCTTGATCAATTCCAAGCCGCTTGGCCTTTTCCTCATCAACGGTGATCTCCACAAACTGTTTATCCCTGGAAAAGTCGTCCCTTATATCAGTGATTCCGCTTGCTCCCGCAAGCCCCTCACGGATGTGGCGGGATATCGAGGCCGATCTTTCCCAGCTCGAAGCCTGGATCTTCAGGTCCACGTCCGGTCCCACCGGCGGCCCCTCGAGCATACGGTCAAGGACCCAGGAGGTAGCCCCCTTTTCTCTCAGAAGCCTGCCCACATCCTCCCTTACTTCTTCCATCACCTCTGCTACCCCTCTGCGTCTATCCTTGCCTGTCTTGAGCAGCACGCTCAGCATGCCAAAGTGGTATCCCAATATGGGTTCGTAGTTGATCTCCTTCATACCGGCAACTGCTACTGTGGCCTCAAGTTCAGAGCTAATGCGCTTCTTTACAATATCACTTAGGTCCATAAGCACATCTCTTGTCTGCTCAAGGCCGGTATTGACCGGCAAATCGAAATATATATTGAATCTTGGAAATATATCACTTTTTGGAAACATAACAAAGTCTGTCTTAAAGTAAAGTAAAAAGGCAAGGAAGGTAGAAAATAGAATAACTCCTACAGCAACCAATTTATGTTTTAGTATCTTTCTTAAAAAGGGATAGTACAGCCTCCTGATAAAGGTGAAGATGTCAGCTCTATCCTGCCGGTTTTCTTTGCTCCCGGCGGGCGTAAACTCAACAAGATGGCTGGGCATCATCAGAAAAACCTCAATAAGCGAGGCCCCAAGGGCAAATATCACTACTTTTGGAAGTGGCGACATATATCTTCCTATGACTCCTCCCACCGTGACAAGGATGGGCAGAAACGCGGCCATTGTGGTTGTAACAGAGGCGATCACAGGCCCCAGAACCTCGCCTGAGCCCTCCACTGCCGCCTTTAATACAGGGGTTCCCGTCTCTATGTGCCGCTGGATGTTTTCAAGGACAACTATTGCATCATCAACCAGTATCCCAAGCACCAGTATGAGGGCAAAAAGCGTCAGTCCGTCTATGGAAAAGCCGGCAAACTTCATGAAGATAAACGTCAATAGAAATGATACCGGAATTCCCAGGCAGGCAAGAACCGCATTTCTCGCCCCCATCGTCAGCCACAGGACGGCAAAGACTGCACCCATTCCCATGAGTGCGTTGTTTTGAAGCTCCTTTATTCTTTTTCTTATCTCGCTTGACTGATCAAAATAAAGAGTCGGCTCAAGCCCCGGATAAGATTGAGGCACTCCGGCAACAAGCAATTTCACCTCATCCACGATTCTTATGACATTTGTCTTGCGCTTTCTCTTGACAGACAAAACAAGGGCGTTTTCCTTGTCAACGGCAGTCAATGTGTTGGGTTTTTCAAGTGTCTGAACAATATCGGCCACATCCCGCAGGAAGACCGACCCATGGTCGCCGGACCTTATGGCTATGTCACCAAGCAGCGGCGCTACCTTCGGCTCACCCTTCATCCTTATGGCTATCTCATGACCGCCCATGGTCATGCTCCCGCCTGGGAGATTCCTGACCCTACCTGAAATTGCCTTTGCTACCTCAGGAACGCTTATGCCGTATGCCGACATCCTTCCAGGATCAAGCTCGATCCATATTTCCCTCTCCCTTTTACCAAGGATATCCACCTCCGAAACACCTTCTATGGACTCTATGGCATCGGCGATGTCCCGGGCCCTTTCCTGCAGTTCGATTGCGTCAAGGGACCCTGCCAGGGCCACCATAACCACAGGAAATACCGCAACGTCAATCTCTATTACCCTGGGAACCTTTGTCTCTTTGGGAAGGTCGTCCACCCTGTCAACGGCGTTTCTGACCTCCTGCATGGCCTTGTCAATTTCATACTCTGACAGTTCGGTGTTGAAATAGATGTGTATCTTTGACGTGCTCTCGTATGAGATGGACTCGTGACGCCTTATCTCAGAGATGCCGTCCAGTTCCTCCTCGATCTTGTTTGTGACGAGACGCTCCATCTCTTCAGGAGAAAAACCAGGACTTATCGTATAGATGAATGCCTCTCCTACCTTGATGTCAGGATCAAGAAATCGAGGTATTGAGATATAGCTATAGGCTCCTAAGACAATGATGAGAAAAAGAGCTATTCTGACAAGAAGCGGCCTTGATATGGCAAACTCGGTTAATATCATTCAATAAGTAACCTTTGTGCCTTCTTTGACAATGGCAGGATTTGTAATCAAGAACTCTCCCTCTACCAGGCCTTTGCTTATTATTATTCTGTCACCCTTGTAACCTCCGACATCCACCCGCCTGAAGACTGCCTTATCATTCTCAACCACATAGATGCCGACCGAGCCGTCCTTTTCAGTAAGGGCTGAGGGATGAACCGTCACCGCTCCGGCTTCGGCCCTCGGAATCCTGACCCGCGCAGTCATTCCATCGGACATGGCCTTGTCGGGATGCTTTACCAGCAGCTCTATCACGTAATTTCTTGTCAGGGGTTCTGCCGCGGGTGAGACAAAGGTCACCTCAGCGTTGAATGTCTTCCCTGGAAGCGGATCAACAGTGAACTGGAGAAGAGAGTTCTCCCGGACATTTACCACATCCATTTCAGAAACCGCTACTTCCACCTTGAAGGAGCTTGAATCCACTATCTGCGCCACAGCCGCTCCGGGAGGCACTATGATTACCTCTCCCTCCTCCACCGCCTTATGGCTCACAACTCCTTCAATCGGTGATCTGATAACTGATCTGAAAAGTCTATCTTTGGCGAGGGCCACTGCGGCCCCTGCCTGTGCAACCTGAGCCTCGGCGATTGCCCTGTCCTCTTTCCTGGCTCCCTCCCTGGCCATTGATAGCTGCTGAACCATTGCCGCTCTTCTGCTTCTGGTGGATTCCACCGCTCTTAAAGCGGAGTCATATTCGCTCGTTGACACAGCGGACTTACCATAGAGCGCTTCTATTCTTCTAAAATGCTCCTCTGATTCCCTGAGCGCGGCATCGGCCTCTTTCAGGGCGGCCTCAGAGATGGCTATCTCCTCCGCTCTACTCCCCTTTTTGACCTTTTCGAGCTGAATCTCCGCTGCCTTCAAGGCGGTCAATGCCTGTTCAACCTCAAGCCTTATCTTGCTCGTGCCTATTTCGGCAAGAATCTGCCCTCTTTTAACCCTGTCACCTCGCTCGAAAAAAAGCCTTTCAACCATTCCTCCCACTTCACTGGAAATTCTGACCTTTCTTATCGCTGTAATAGAGCCGGCCCGTTTGATATAACCAAACGAAAAATCCTTTTCCACTTTCACAACACTTACGGATACCGCAGGCCTGTCCCCATCGGCTGCAACCAAGTTCCGGGGCGTAAGGCATGCGGCAGCTACAAAGACTAAGAAAAGATGAAGGTACAAAAATCTGCTATGACACATTCAGTCTGCCGTCCCGATTCCGAATTTTTGCGAGTTCATCAAACATCGAATGATTGCTCAAGAAAGAAAATAACCGATCACGTGGACTCCCTCCAGCGCAGTAAGGCATAAAAGAACCGCTTCCTGAGCGTCCTCAAGCATCAGCTCAATAATTGGGGGGATGGCTTTGCGCAGACCAGGCATGCTGACCGGAAATCAGCTTCTGTATGTGCCCCTTCAGGCGCAGGCCGCACGGTTCCCATGCGGCTGAAGCCACACCTACCCCGGGTTTTTTGAGCTGATACGTCTTCAATAATATATAGGCACTATATGGAATGGTCAGGGGACAGTCAATTTTCATTTTCTTCTTGACCCATCAAGTTGCAGCACCTATAGTGAACCAATTTTTTGCTTGAAATCTTAGGGGAACGGGTAACGATGGAGATCGTGCGAAGTGTCTGCAGATGGATAGATTCCATCAACGAGTGGATCGGTCGGGGCGTAGCTTTTATTACAGTGGGCCTGGTTGTGGTCATGTTTTCCGACGTTGTGATGCGATATCTCTTTAAGAAAAGCTTCGTCATGGTGCAGGAACTGGAGTGGCATCTCTTCGGTTTCATATTTTTGATAGGAGCAGGCTATACGCTTCTTTATGACGGCCACGTGAGGGTTGATGTCATCTATCAGAAACTTAAGCCTGCGGCAAAGGCATGGATAAACTTACTGGGTACCATCTTTTTCCTCATTCCCGGCTGTCTTATGGTCATAATCACATCATGGAAATTCACTCACAACTCATGGATGGTCTTTGAGGGATCGCCTGATCCCGGTGGAATCCCCCTGAGATTCATCATTAAAGGAGCCATTACCGTCGGTTTTGCACTGCTGTTGATGCAGGGCCTTGCCCTCGGACTTCGAAGCCTGACGCAAATTATGGATAAGGGAAAGACAAAGGAG
>MNYJ01000085.1 GCA_001874005.1 Desulfobacteraceae bacterium CG2_30_51_40 | reverse complement strand
GAGTAACTTTTAAACCACTTTTGTTCCTTACGCAAGGAGGTAATTCAGATGAAAAGAAATCTTTTTTCCACAATAGCTATCTATATTGGATTGTCCTGTTTTTTGGCCACATCAGCCTTGGCAGGCAACATTGTCATAAAGGGATCTACGACGGTTCTCCCCATAGCCCAGAAGGTCGCTGAGTCCTATATGCAGGAAAACCCTGATGTCAAAATCACCATAGAGGGTGGCGGTTCAGGTAACGGCATCAAGGCGATTATTGACGGGACTACGGATATCGGCGACAGCTCCCGTTTCATAAAAGACAAGGAAGTAAAAATGGCTGTTGAAAAAGGAGCTTATCCTGTTCCATTTGCGGTTGCATACGACTGCATTGTACCAGTGGTGCATCCCACCAACAGCGTCGTCAACCTGACTCTCCAGCAACTTAAGGAAATGTACGAAGGTAAGATAAAGAACTGGAAAGAGGTTGGCGGACCCGACAGGCCGGTAGTTGTCATCTCCAGAGATACATCTTCGGGAACATATGAAGTCTGGGAAGAAAAGGTACTCCAAGGTGCAAGGGTCTATCCCGGCGCTCTTCTCCAAGCATCAAACGGTGCCGTATCACAGGCTGTGGCAAAGAATCCCAATGCTGTGGGCTATATCGGGCTAGGCTACCTCAGCAATGACGTAAAGGCCGTCTCGGTCAACAAGGTAAAAGGCTCCTCTATGAGCACCCTTGACGGAAGCTACCCCATAAGCAGACCCCTTTACATGTTTACACGCGGCTGGCCCAAGGGAGATCCCCTAAAGTTCATAAATTATGTCATTAATCCTCAAAAGGGCCAGAAGCTGATAGCAGAGGTAGGGTTTGTTTCACTTTACTAACGGTCATGCCCTTTTGGGGCACAACGAAATATGAAAATCACCCCCACCCATCCCTCCCCCGTCGAGGGGGAGGGATAAAGGCAAGGGGCATTTTCATGTAAAACCTATATACCCGGCCTGCCGTGCATGATTCCTTTGATTTCCGGCGGAATAACACATAAGAGAAAGGTAACTTGGTGTCAGGGTCAACAGAAAGTCTCATAGCCGCCATTTCCAGCGGAGAAACTCGCCCCAGAAAAGAGAAGATAATCCGGTTTATCTTCCTCATGATAGCCACCGGGTCTATTGTTACCCTGGCGCTCATAGTCCTTTTCCTGGTCGCGGAGGGAATCCCTATATTCAAGGAGACAAGCCCCTATCAGTTCATATTCGGCAAACTTTGGTATCCAACATCAGATCCGCCTGATTTCGGCATATTTGCTCTGATAATTGCATCGCTTCTCGTAACAGCCGTGTCATCGCTTATCTCTATACCACTCGGAGTGTTGACGGCTCTCTACCTGGCCGAAATAGCAAGACCAAAGATGCGAGAGATTATCAAACCCGCCGTGGAGATGTTTGCCTCCCTGCCCTCCGTGGTTATAGGCTTTTTCGGAATGGTGATAGTAGCCCCTCTTCTTCAGGATGCCTTCAATCTGGCGACAGGCTTGAACCTCTTTAACGCCTCCCTCATGCTTGCCTTCATGTCCGTCCCGACCATAACGAGCATCTCCGAAGACGCCATCTTCGCAGTGCCCAGGGATTTGAAGGAGGCCTCCTTTGCCCTTGGCGCCACGCATCTTGAGACCATAGTAAGGGTGATTATTCCGGCATCCATATCGGGCATTGCCACGGCAGTCATACTGGGAATGTCCAGGGCCATGGGGGAGACCATGGTAGTGCTTATGGTAGCGGGTGGAGCCGCGATGATCCCTTCTTCTCTCTTTGATCCCGTAAGGCCGATGCCTGCCAGCATAGCAGCAGAGATGGCCGAGGCCCCCTTTCGCGGAGACCACTATCACGCCCTTTTTGCCACTGGCATCGTACTTTTTCTCATTACCCTCATATTCAACATCATCGCTGAGAGAATATCTCACAGGTATAGACAGGTTGGAGAGGCAACACTTTGAAGGCATCTGAGTTTTCTTCAATAAGCGATTCCCGGAAGAGAAGAAAGGCAATGGAGTTTATTGTTTTTTTATTCTTCAGGATATCCGCTCTTATATGCTCTTTCGGCCTTGTCATAATTGTAGGATTCATCGCGGTCAAGGGATTGAGTTCCATAACCTGGACCTTTCTGACACAACCTCCCGTTAAAATGATGACTGAAGGAGGCATACTTCCCTGCATAATGGGAACAATCTATCTGAGTCTTGGCGCGATTCTGATAGCGGTACCAATAGGGGTTGCTTCAGCGGTTTACCTGACGGAGTATGCGGCCCCAGGCCGCCTCTTGAGGGCCATAAGGCTCGGCATAAACAACCTCGCAGGCATCCCTTCCGTGATCTTCGGATTGTTCGGGCTTGCATTTTTTGTAATCTATCTTGGAATGGGGGTGAGCATCCTGGCAGGGGCCTGCACCTTATCCGCGCTTACCCTCCCGGTCGTCATCTCTTCAACGGAAGAGGCCCTGCGGGCGGTTCCCCAGACATACAGAGAGGCATCTCTCGGTCTGGGAGCAACAAAATGGCAGACCATCTACCGGGTGGTATTGCCCTCAGCACTTCCAGGAATCCTGACAGGCACAATCCTGGGTCTCGGGAGAGCGGCCGGTGAGACTGCGCCTATAATGTTCACGGCGGCAGTTTTTTTTACACCGTCTCTTCCCTCATCCATCTTCGACGAGGTAATGGCTCTGCCATACCATATCTATGTCCTTGCAACCGCCGGAACGGAGATAGAAAAGACAAGGCCCCTTCAGTTTGGAACCGCACTTGTGCTCATAATGCTGGTCTTGGGCCTCAATCTCGTGGCAATAATATACCGATCCAAGCTGAGAAGACGAAAATGACTCAAATGGTTTCACAAGAAATAATAATGTCAGTTAAGAACCTAAACTTCTATTATGGTCAATTCCCGGCGTTACACTCCGTTTCAATTGACTTTTTGAAGAACCGGGTGACAGCCCTTATCGGCCCCTCCGGGTGCGGCAAAAGCACCCTTTTAAGATGCCTAAATCGCATGAATGATCTGATACCCGGAACCAGGGTTGAAGGTCAGGTTCTGTTCGGAGAAACTAATATCTATGCGCCGGGAATTGATGTCGTCAATCTTAGAAGACACATAGGCATGGTCTTCCAGAAACCCAACCCATTTCCCAAGACCGTCTTTGAGAATGTCGCCTATGGGCTTAGGATAAACGGCATAAGGGACAGACGGATAATTGAGGAAAAAGTCGAGCTTAGCCTCAAGTCATCAGCTCTCTGGGATGAGGTAAAGGACAGACTGCATCAATCCGCTTTGGGCCTGTCTGGGGGACAGCAGCAGCGCCTTTGCATTGCAAGGGCGTTGGCGGTTGAGCCCCTGGTTCTCCTTATGGATGAACCGGCATCAGCCCTTGACCCGATCGCTACACAGAAGATCGAAGATCTTATCCAGTTGCTTAAAGACACCTATTCGATCGTTATCGTTACCCACAACATGCAGCAGGCTGCCAGAGTATCTGATTTTACAAGCTTTTTCTATCTAGGAAACCTGATTGAAATGGATCAGACAGACATCATTTTCACTCGCCCTAAACTGAAACAGACCTCCGACTACATTACAGGAAGGTTCGGATAAACATCTTCACTACATGAAAGGGAAAGCAGATGACCCGTCATCTTCAAGTAGAGCTTGAAAAACTGAAAAAGGCAATCCTGCATCTCGGAGCCATGGTGGAAGAGGCCGTTCGTCTCGCCATCAAGGCCATGAAGGAAAAAGACAGTGACACAGCTTCCAGTGTCATTAGGAACGACGATATCATCAACCGCACCGAAGTGGAGATAGAGGAAGACTGCCTTAAAATCCTTGCTCTTCACCAGCCGGTTGCGGTTGACCTGCGTTTCATAGCCGCTGTAATAAAAATAAATAATGATCTTGAGCGCATAGGTGATGAGGCGGTCAATATCGCCGAACGTGTTCAGATAATTACACGAAGGCCGCCCGTGCCGGTGGATATTGATTATTCGGTGATGGCTGAAAAGACGGAGGCCATGCTCAGGATGTCCCTTGACGCCCTTGTTGCTCTGGATGTGGACTCAGCTTACAAGATATGTCTTATGGACGATGAGGTAGATGAGCTGAATCGGCAATTCTATGACATTATAAAGGGCACCATCACGAATTATCCGGCCAGAGCAGGCTCCCTGATCAACCTTCTCCTCATAGGCAGGCACCTGGAGAGGATAGCCGATCACGCAACCAACATAGCCGAGGAGGTTATCTACATGATTGAAGGAGAGATTCCCCGCCACAAAACCTTCAGGCTCTGATACGGCATCAGCCGAAACTGCAAGGCGGAAATAATCACTCTCTTATTCAACACTCTTGACTGTAATGGCCCCTCTCGGTCTTGAGTTCCCTTGTCATGAGATCTCTGACCGCGGCTTTGGGGTCCTTTCCTTCATATAAGATCCTGTAAACCTCATCAATGATAGGCAGGTCAACCCCAAACTTGAGTCCCAGACGGTAGGCTGCCAGGGTAGTCCTTACCCCTTCGGCCACCATGGAAGTATGCGATGTAATCTCATCCAACCGCTCACCCCTTCCTATGCGCATGCCTACTGTCCTGTTTCTGCTTAGATCCCCAGTACATGTAAGCACCAAATCGCCTATGCCGGCCAGGCCCGCAAACGTAAAAGGCTGGGCCCCCATTGCGACTCCCAGCCTGGTAATCTCGGCAAGCCCCCGCGTGATCAGAGCCGCTCTCGCATTATGGCCGAATCCAAGGCCGTCAACAGCTCCCGCCCCTATGGCAATTACGTTTTTCAGGGCACCACCCAGTTCCACCCCTGTAATATCATCGCTCAAATATACCCTGAAAAACTCCGTCGAGAAGACCTGCTGAATCGCCTCGCCCATCTGCCTGTCGCAGATGGCAAGAGTCACTGCAGTGGGATGCCTAAGCCCGACTTCCCCGGCAAAACTCGGTCCCGCTATACAGGCAAAATATCCTTTGTAAGTCCCGCCCAGCACCTCATCTTTGACCTTCGACATGATCATCAGGGTATCGTTTTCAATGCCCTTGGTAGCAGACAAGAGACACTTTACTCCGGCAAAAAAAGGCTTAAGCCTCTCAAGCACTCCTCTGTATACGTGAGAAGGAACTGCCATGACAGCTACATCGGCCCCCTCCATAGCATCCTCTAAGGATTGGAACGGCTCAAGCCCCGCCGACAATCTTATGCCTGGGAGAAATTCTTTGTTTTCCCTAGTATCCCTTATCTGTTCGAACACCTCCCTTTCGCGCACCCAGAGTCTTACCGGAGTTCCCTTTGCTGCAAGAAGATTGGCGAGGGCCGTGCCCCAGCCTCCGGCTCCTATAACACTTACCTTAGATATCTCAAGATTCATAAAGCGCTCGACTCCTCCACTACCTTGGCCACCGCCACCACCTTCTCTCCTTCAGATAGATTGATAAGGCGCACACCCTGGGTGTTTCTCCCTATTACCGATATGTCCTCTATTCTTACCCTTATAATCTTCCCCTGTTCAGTCATGATCATGAGCTGGTCCTGATCGGTCACCTGATAGGCATAGACGACCTTGCCGTTTCTTTCGCTGGTTTTTATGGTCCTTACGCCCTTCCCTCCCCTTGTCTGTCTCCTGTATTCCCCGGTGGCGGTTCTCTTTCCATAGCCGTTTTCAGTCACCGTCAATATTGCTCCTTCGCTCAGTGCCTCCATGGAAACCACCTCATCGCCCTCGTAGAGGCGTATTCCCCTTATGCCCATTGCACCTCTGCCTGTCGGTCTTACATCCTCCTCCGGGAACCTTATTGACATGCCGTTTTTGGTGGTTAGGAATATGTTCTGTGAGCCGTTTGTCACCCTGGTTCCAACCAGTTCGTCTTCCTCCCTGATCGTGATGGCTGCCAGGCCTGCCGATCTGGGCCTGCTGTATGACACAAGCGGCGTCTTCTTCACTACCCCATTCTTCGTCGCCATTATCAGATAGCTGCCTTCCTCAAAACTTCTGACAGACAATATTGTGGCAACCTTTTCATCCGTCTGAAGGTCCAAAAGATTCACGATGGCCTTCCCCCTGGATGTTCTGCTTCCCTCCGGAATCTCATGAACCTTCTTGCAGTAAAGCCGGCCGCGGCTCGTAAAGAAGAGAAAATAATCATGTGATGACGCCACAAAGAGATGTTCTATAAAGTCGTCTTCCTTTGTCTTTGCGCCCGTCATCCCCTTTCCTCCACGCCTTTGGGCCCTGTAAAGACTAGCCGGATTCCTCTTTATGTATCCCTCATGGCTTACCGTCACCACCATATCCTCTTCGGCGATGAGGTCTTCAAGTACTACCTCCCCCTCCTCGGGGATGATTTCCGTGCGCCTTGGATCTCCGTAGGCGTTCTTCACCTCAAGGATTTCTTCCTTTATTATCTCAAGCACCATTTTCGGACTTTCAAGAATAGCCTTGAATCGGGCTATATCTTTAATAAGATCCCGGTATTCCGAGTCTATCTTTTCCCGCTCAAGCCCGGTGAGGCGCTGAAGCCTCATATCCAGAATCGCCTGAGCCTGTATCTCAGAAAAATCGAATGAGGATATCAGGTTTGACCTTGCCTCTTTGGGATCTGAGGAGCCCCTGATAAGTTCTATTACCTCGTCCAGGAAATCCAGGGCTTTCTTGAGTCCCTCGAGTATGTGTGCCCTTTCCTCGGCCTTCTTGAGATCAAATATGGTCCTCCTGACAATAATCTCCCTTCGGTGCGATATGAAATGCTCTAGAATCTCCTTCAGGTTGAGTACCTGCGGCCTTCCATTGACGATAGCCAGAAGTATTATGCCGAAGGACGTCTCCATCTGGGTGAACTTGTAAAGCCTGTTTAATATGACCGGGGCCTTACCGTCTCTCTTGACATCTATTACGATTCTCATGCCGTCCCGGTCCGACTCATCCCTCACCTCGCTTATTTCTTCAATGGTTTTCTCCCTGACAAGTTCACCTATTTTTTCAAGCAGTTTGGTTTTGTTGAGCTGATAAGGTATCTCTGAGATAATTATCCTCTCCCGCTGCTGTGAGGCGGGCTCCACAAAGGCCCTGGCCCTTAGTCGGATTATTCCTCTTCCCGTCTCATAGGCTTCCCTGATCCCCCTTGTGCCGACGATGAAACCCGCTGTTGGGAAATCCGGCCCTTTAATGATACCCATGAGTTCACTAATAGGGCAGTCGGGGTGGTCAATCAAATAAGATATTGCATCGCATACCTCTGAGAGGTTGTGCGGAGGTATATTGGTTGCCATTCCCACCGCTATTCCCGCTGATCCGTTGATCAAAAGGTTAGGGATGGTAGTTGGGAGCACTACCGGCTCCTGAAGGGAGCCGTCATAGTTGGCAACGAAATTGACTGTTTCCTTCTCCAGGTCTGAGAGAAAATACTGGGCCAGTTGGGTCATCCTTACTTCGGTGTACCTCATGGCCGCAGGCGGATCGCCGTCAATGGAGCCGAAATTACCCTGCCCGTCAACGAGGGGATACCGCATGGAGAAGTCCTGGGCCATTCTCACGATCGTGTCATAGACGGCCACATCTCCGTGGGGGTGATATTTTCCTATGACGTCTCCCACAATCCTTGCTGATTTTTTGTAAGGCCGGTTGTGGTAGTTCTTCAGATCGTGCATACCAAAAAGCACGCGTCTGTGAACCGGCTTAAGTCCGTCCCTGATATCCGGCAGTGCTCGGCCGACGATTACGCTCATGGCGTAATCCAGGTAGGACTTCTTCATTTCATCTTCTATATTGACACTTATTAATCTTGACTCAACACTCATAAAAGCACCCCAGCCCTAAATATCCAGTTCGGTCACATTCAGGGCGTTATTCTGTATAAACTCCCTGCGAGGCTCTACCTTGTCCCCCATCAACAATGTAAATGTTCCATCCGCCTCCATCTCATCCGCCACCTTGACCTGGACGAAGTGCCTCTTGTCAGGGTCCATGGTCGTCTCCCATAGCTGCTCTGGATTCATTTCACCAAGGCCTTTATACCTCTGCACAACCAGCCCTTTCTTTGCCCTCTCCAGAAGGGCATTGACCAGCTCCTGCGGATCATCATATGATATCTTGCCTTCACCATCCAAAATGTAGGGTCCCCGGCCATTGACATCGGAACAGCGATTATAGGAATCAACAAGTTCCTTTATCTCATGTGACATTATAAAATCCACGCTGATTGAAAAACCTCTCCCCCCACCAAGGCGGTCGCTGATAAAGAGTTCGGTGTACCTTCCCAGATCGTCGGTACGGGCTTTCTCGAGTGAAAAGCCTCTATCTTCCATATCATTAATAAACTGCGCCATCACTGAAGGTTCATGAAAATCCCCTTTTATAACGGCGCGTTTTGATGCTATCAGATCCGCCACCCTTCTGCTGTAGCCCATTCGCATCACGGCTTCCACCTTTTCATAATAAGTGATCAGCCTCTGCATGGTATCCCCCAGCATTTCGCCTTCAATAGCCTCCCCGTTTCCCAGCACTACCTTTTCTCTCTCCTTCACCCTCGAAATTAGGACCTTGCTGAGCGCCTCCTCATCCTTGAGATAATGTTCCTTTTTCCCCTCTGCCACCCTGTAAAGCGGCGGCTGGGCTATAAAAAGATATCCACCCTCTATGAGAGGCATCATCTGGCGGAAGAAAAACGTGAGGAGCAGGGTTCTTATGTGCGAGCCGTCCACATCGGCATCCGTCATTATCACTACCCTGTGGTATCTAAGAGCCCGCAGGTCAAAATCCTCCTCTATTCCGGTACCGAGTGCTACTATCATGACCCTTATTTCTTCACTGGAGAGCATCTTGTCTATTCGTGCCTTCTCGACATTCAATATCTTACCCTTGAGCGGTAAAATAGCCTGAAATTTCCTATCCCTGGCCTGCTTGGCAGAGCCTCCTGCCGAATCGCCCTCCACAAGAAATATCTCACTCTTTGCCGGATCTCTCTCCTGGCAGTCTGCAAGTTTTCCCGGAAGAGACTGGTCTGAGAGAACTCCCTTTCTCCTTGCCAGATCTCTTGCCTTCCTTGCCGCCTCCCTCGCCCTTGCGGCCTCAACTACCTTGGAGAGAATATTTTTTATCACACCGGGGTTTTCCTCAAAGAAACTCCCCAATCCCTCATTGACCAGATTCTCAACCAGTCCTTTGACTTCGCTGTTTCCGAGTTTACCCTTAGTCTGACCCTCAAACTGAGGATTAGGCAGCTTAACGCTCAGTACCGCCGTCAAGCCCTCCCGTACGTCATCACCTGTGAGCTTCTCCTTGAAGTTCTTACCCATGGGAGAACTCTGCAGATATTGATTAATGCTCCTTGTAAGTGCGGCTTTAAATCCTATGAGATGGGACCCACCCTCCCTTGTATTAATATTGTTTGCGAACGTAAAAATATTTTCTTTATAAGAAGTGTTATATTGGAATGCTATTTCAATTGAGACTTGGTTTCTCACTCCACTTATATAGATAGGTTTTTCGTGAAGCACTTCCTTGTTCTTAGCCAGCCACTCTACAAAGGATACGATTCCACCCTCATATTCATATACCTTTTCCTTTCCAGTGCTCTCCTCCGATATCGTGATCTTTACTCCGTTAGTGAGGAAAGCCAGTTCTCTCATCCTCCCCCTGAGAACATCAAAATCAAGATCAGTCGTTTCAAAGATCAGAGGATCAGGCCTGAACCTCACCATCGTTCCTGTCCTTGGAGTTTCACCCTTGATCTCCAACGGGCCTCTTATCACTCCCCTTTCATAACTCTGGTAATAGACCCGCCCGTGCCTGTAAACTTCGACCTCCAGAAATTCTGAAAGGGCATTTACTACCGATACCCCTACTCCGTGAAGACCGCCTGATACGCTGTATGTCTTGTTATCGAACTTCCCGCCTGAGTAAAGCTTGGTCATTACGACTTCAAGTGCTGAAACACCTTCTGTTTCGTGCATCTCAACGGGAATTCCTCGACCGTTATCAAGCACCATGACGCTCTTGTCCATCATGAGACGTATCTCTATCTCGCTGCAGTAACCTGCAAGAGCTTCATCTATGCTGTTATCTACAACTTCATATACAAGGTGGTGAAGTCCCTCTGTTCCTGTATTGCCGATATACATGGAGGGCCTTTTTCTTACATGAGAAAGCCCCTCTAGTACCTTAATATCAGAAGCCTCATAGCTATTTGAATCTTCTCTTTTAATATCCATATTACAGCCTCATTGGCATAATTAATCCCGTGAAACCTTTATCGGCCTCTCCTGTAATGATGCACGGCTTCGTATTGTCCACAAAGCCCAGTGTAACCGTCTCACTTATCATTGGCTGGAGGGCCTCAATGAAATAGCGAGGATTGAATCCCACTTCAAGCCTCTTTCCTGTGTAGTTGACCTTAAGATTCTCCTTTGCTTCACCCAGATCAGGGTTGGTTGAATACACCTCCATTGTCTCCCCGTCCAGTGTTATTCTCACAGTCCTGTAACGGTCGTCGCATAGGATCACCGTCCTCTTCATGGCCTCAAGCAAGGCCGATCTTGGCATTTCTATCTTCGATGTCTCAGTGACGGCCGGCATTACCGCCCGGTAGTCTGGAAACCTGCCGTCAAGTAGTCTGATTACAAGAGTTGCGTCTTTTGTCTTTGCCTGAAACAGCTTCTCCTGAACCCCCAATTGAATAAACTCCCACTCAGCGGCCAGTTTACCTATTTCCGCCATACCCTTCCTGGGGATCATAATACCTTCTTTTATATCCAAATCTTCTATGTCTGCTATAAATGTCTCCATTAGAGATAACCGATGCCCGTCAGTAGCTACCATGCTTAATAGCGGGAGGCCGGCCTGGGAATTTTTACTCGGATGCAAAAAGACTCCTGAGAGCTTGTAGCCTGCCTCTTCAGTGGATACGGCATATATCGTCTTGGATATCATTTCGCTTAGAAGTTGCCCGCTGACGTTAATATTCTTAATCTCTGAGGGCTCAACAATCTGCGGATAGTCCTCGGGTGAATGAAATGCCAGATCGAATCTTGCCATTCCATCAGAGATAATTACACGCCTGTTTTCAATCTCTTTTAAATTGATTTCATCCTTCTTTGTTTCCTTAAGTATTTCGAAGAATTTCCGACCGGGAAGAGTGATACTTCCCTCTTCGTTAACCCTCGCAGAGATTGTTTCTCGGAATCCTAACTCGAGGTCGGTGGCCGAAATGCTCGCTTTTTCGCCCGACGCATTAAGAAGGACTGTAGATAAAATAGGCATATTGCTCTTTCTCTCAATTATTCCCTGAACCCTTGCCATAGTTTTGAGCATTTCTTCTCTTGTCACGGAAATATCCATGATCACCTCCGTCAGATTTACGTAGTTATTTTGTTTATTGTACAATCTATAAAATACAAAAATAATAAGTACATTTATAAAAAAGTTAACAACTGATATATCATCTATAATTTACTAGAAAATCTGTAACTGCATTAATAGACTGTATGGTGTGTTGCCGGTTCACTTTCCTTTATAAGTTGTGCCGGCGAAACTCATTTCCTGGATCACAGAAATGTCTCTCCTTACTTCAGGGTCATATTCACCGATCGATTCTATTCTTTTTACTGCATAAATAATGGTAGATATGTTCCTATCTGAGAATATATTGGCGATCTCGCTGTAAGCAGCCTTGCATAGCTTTCTGCTGAGGAAAATCGCAAGGTGCCTTGGATATGACACGGCTCTGCTTCTGTTGTGAGATGTTATTTTGTCAATAGGAATATCGAAATAACTGCTTGTATTATATATAACATCCATTATTGATATCAATCCCTGGGTCCTATTGGTCTCTTTAATAACGTCGTTAACCGCTTCGGGGTCAGGGCCTTTCCCCTTTAGTGAGCAGCGGGCCTCCAGGCGTATTAAACTACGAAGACAGGCTATTATATCAGTAGAAGCATAAGCAAGCTCTCTAAGGATAGAGCCGCCGGCTGCTGCATATCCGCCGGATGATCTACTCTTTAGTATCCTGTACCTGTCCTCCGCATCCGGGGCCTTTATCTCGCATAACAATCCCCATTCAAGGCGGGATCTGAGGGGTGGCGTCAGTCCCGGTATTTCATTGGGCAACATCTTTGCGGCAAATATCAACCTAGCTCCCGCATTGCAGAGTTTATCAAAGATGCCTGTAAATCTTTCCTGCGCAGATTTACTAAGGCACAACAACTCGATATCATCTAGTAAGAAAGTTGAGATACCCTCATAGTCAACACCTAATTTATAAACGGACAACCACCTTTGGTTTCTTGCCGACAAGTAAAGAGGCGGCTTTAGGAATTGACCTGCCAAGATGGCATTGCCTATGGCATTAAGGAGGTGTGTCTTTCCGGCAGGTTGTTTACAAAATAAATATAGTGGATTATACATATATCCATTGGCCGTTGAAACCTGCCTTGAAGCAGCTAGGGCTTCCTTATTTCCGGACGTTCCAATGAAAGATGAAAATGTCATGCCCGGATTCAAATTGGAGGCCGCTTTATGTCCCCGGTTGGTAGTCAGCCTGTTGTTCTTTAAACTGGAGTGGTCCAGGGATTCCGGGTAAATGATGATATCGGTTATTGATCCCGCAGCCTTTTTTAGAGATATTTTTAATTTTTCAAGGTAGTTATCAGTTGACCACTCGGCGACAAATCTATCCGGAGCCGCTATGAAGGCGGTGTTTTCAGATATGTCTCTAAGTGAAAGCACGCCCAGCCATAAGGAGTATTCCTTTTTACTTACTCCTGAACGGATATCTGCAAGAGCGGTTTCCCAGATGCTTTGGAGCCCCTTCATTTATGTGTAGATGAGTTGTTAAGCATTTTTTAATATTAAAGATATTAGAAAAATTTCTGCGTAATTGCAAAGGGAAATCTTAGGAGGAAAAAAATGCCTTATTCTATCGCCTTGGCCGGTAAGGGTGGTACTGGAAAGACAACAACCGCCGGATTGTTGGTCAAGTACTTAGTTGAAAGAGGAAGGGTGCCTGTTCTGGCCGTAGATGCGGACGCTAATTCAAATCTGAATGAAGTTCTTGGTCTTGAGGTAAGCGAGACCCTCGGCAACGCCAGGGAAGAAATGAAAAAGGGTGTTGCCATGGGAATGACCAAGAATGTTTTCATGGAGATGAAACTTCAGGAGGCCGTCGTAGAAGGGACAGGATTCGATCTGGTCGTGATGGGGAGACCGGAGGGTTCAGGATGTTACTGTGCCGCAAATACCCTGTTGACCCAATACCTGGACAGACTGATTGGTAACTACAACTTCATAGTGATTGACAATGAAGCAGGCATGGAGCATCTCAGTCGCCTTACAACAAACAATGTTGATGTTCTTCTTGTGGTCTCTGATCCTACAAGAAGAGGAATACAGGCGGCAGCAAGGATAATTGATCTGGCCTCAGAGCTACGTCTTTCAATAGGTAGAAAATGTCTTGTCGTCAACCAGGTCAGGGACGGCAGCAATGAATCGGTAAAGAAAGCGATAGCGGATTTTAAACTTGAACTGGCAGGTATGATCCCGGAAGACCCGATGGTTAGGAATTTCGATCTTGAGGGAAGGCCTACTGTCGGTTTGGATGCCGGAAGCGACGCCGTAGCTGCTGCGTACAGGGTTTTTGATAAGATTATTCCATCCGAGGCGTGATTCTCTATAAGGACCGAACTATTTTTATGGGGAGCGGTTTTCTAACAATATATTGTTATTATTTAATCAAAAACACAATATATTGTTGGCACCTAACGATATAAAATCACGTCAAAAATCGCTTGACAATATCCGGGTGTTCATTTAGTTTACGGCAGGTTAAGCGGATAGAAAAGGAAATTTTGTGCGTCTAATTGTAACAATTTTCACAATTGACGGGAAAAAAATTCGGTAGTGTCCATCCGGAAATGAGATAGTTTCGTCGAGTTCAAGGCGGGCGATAATTTTAACCACAGGAATACATTGACGTATTTCGAGGATTAAAATCTGAGCCCAACGCCGAAATCGGTGAAAATAGCCATTTCCGGATGGGCACTAGGTATTGATGCGGCATCCTATTTAAAGGCATGCCGGAATAGAGACAAAAAGAAAAACGCCTCATCGCGTAGTTGTGTGGGTA